>NZ_LMUS01000001.1:1450512-1559558 GCF_009765835.1 Granulicella sp. L56
CCGCTTCTGCTTTATATGATTTCGGCAAGGTGAGTGCCAATAATAGCCCCAATCCAAGCCCAATCAGAGTGCATATATATAGAACGCGGCGTGCCCGCAATACTTTACGGACCGCGGCTATTAAATTCCACTCAACCTCATCGCCGCTGGCAGTTGTTGCCAGCGGCAGGGCGGACGATTCCGTTTCTTCAAGCTTCATTGATTCGCCATTTACCAATCACGTTACTTCAGCAAATTAATTGCCGCGATCCCTATGCCAAACTGGCTGACAATTGTTCCAATATCAATCAGATTACGCATAATTGACATTCTTTGAAGCTGCGGCGGAATTACGATCGTATCCCCGGGAAAGATCGTAGCTTTCTTGATATTTCCGTATTGTTGACTGTAGACCGATCCGTCTGCACGCAACACAAACGCATGTTTCATGTCTGCCTGCCGATCCGGCCCCCCGGCCTCGCGAAGATAGTCAATCGTGCGCTCTTCCCGCCTAAAGATGAAGGCGTTCGCACTGTAGACTTCGCCTTCTACGCTGACGGTCGCGGGAACCTTAGGCACCACAAACTGGTCACCGTCCTCCAGCGCCAGGTCTGGAACGCTGTCAATCCCACGACTATCCGGTTTCAATTGAAGCACGATCCTGCCGTCAGGGTGCGACCGCCTCAACTGTGCGATCGAGGTCTGGGCCGCCGATGCAGCGGCAGTCGCTGCGGCGGCATCCTGCGCATTAACCGCTGATGCGTTCCCTGCCGCCGCTGCGGTTGCGGACTGCACTTCCAGCTGATCTGCATACTCATTGAGTCGCTGTTGCTGGACTCGCCGCGTTGATTCCCTCGTAAATGCCGATGCATACAGATAAGCGTCTGGGGTAAATCCTCCCTCTCTCTCGAGCAACTGCCTCAGAGTTTCTCCGGGCTTTACGCTATAGACGCCGGAGCTCACAAACTCCCCTTCCAAACGTACAAATCGGGTCTGCTCAGAGATCGGGACACGAATATCAGCGGTCGAGAAAATGGTCACGACATCGCCAGGGAGCAATTCGAGATTCTGCGACTGATTGCCATCCAGAATAACTCTGCCTAAATTAAATGGGAGGAGCGAAGTCTTCAAATTCTCCCCGTTCTGACGTTCAATCACTGCGTAGCTCCAGTCGATATCCGGAGCACTCAGAAGCACGTTCGTCTTAACGGGAAACCGGCCAACATTGCCGGTCAGAGCTGCTCCAACCGAATTTCCTCCAGTGCTCGTATCTGATGATCCCTGTGCCTGAGCCCCCATCTGCGGGGTGGTGGTGGAAGATGATTGCCCTCCGGCAGGTGCAGGCTGATTTGGAGGGAAGTTGGATTGGCTCTGGAGAGAGCCATATTGATCGGCACTATATGGATCTTGTACGACACCGTATTGCTCCGGCTCGGTTCCATATTGATTCTGATCGAGGCCAGCCTGATTTTGCGCTCCCTGAGATTGTTGCAGCCCTGTGCCATTCAAAGCCTGCGTGGTGGAGTCTTGCGTGGTCGAACCGTAGTAATTTTTGGGCTGTAGCACACCTCGAGCATTCCGCTCGGGCTCAGGTTCGTAGTTCATCGTCATGTGCCCGAGATCATTTTTGTGCTGCCAGTAGCTCCGTGTAATCAGTGCATCTTTATTCGGGATCAGATCGCTCACCCGCATCCCGGGATGCCAGGCATATCGTCCAGGGTTCGCGACATTCCCGCGCAAAGTCACAGCATCTTTAAAGCGATCGACAATGGCGTTGACGGTAACGATGTCACCATCCTGCACCTGAAACGTGGAAGGCTGCGAGAGATTCACTTCCATAACGCTGCGTACCGCGTGGTCATAGATGCGCTCTACACGCGCCTGGGAATTCACTGCGATATTTGTTCGGCCGCCGGCCAACTGAAGAACTTGCTCAATCGTTGTTTCATTCCGTAACTCATAAATCGCGGGATTATTAACACTGCCGACCACTGCAATCTGTTTGCCCGCAGGCGGAATGAAAATTACATCTCCTGATGCAAGCTGCACGTCATTGCTTTTATCACCTTGCAGCAATACGTCATAGAGATCGAAATGATCGATGGTTTTGCCACCGCGCTTGAGTTGAATGTCCCGCAAGCTTCCCTGAGGTTTCGGTCCACCCGCGTAAAACAGAGCGTTCAACAAGGTACTCAACGAGCCTACGGTGTAGCTACCGGGCATGTTGGCTTCGCCTACCACGAATACCTGGATTGATCGCAACTGCCCCATATTTACATTCAGATCAAAGTTGCGGTAAACCCTAGCCAAATGGGAGCGCAAAAAGTCGGTCAAATGGTCAAAACGCACTCCCGCGACATGAATCGTACCCGCCCCAGGCAACGCGATCGATCCAGTTCGGTCTACGGTATATGAGCCCCTGAGACTGACCTGTCCCCATATCTGCAAGCGCAACTCATCTCCTGGTCCAACGACATAATCAGGAGTTACAGGCACGTCGCTCACCGGAGAAAATGTTGAAGGAAGGGCATTCAGGAAGGTCGACGCTCCAAAGATCGGCAGGGTTCGTCCGGTTGTGGCTGCCACCATTTGTTGGAACTCTGTCAGAGCGGGTTTTCGGCGCAGACCGAGGATGCGTTGCTGGTTCCTGACAGACTCCTGCTGAAGTCGCTGTGCCTGTGTCAGATTTTGGGTGGTCCCATTGGTTGACTGGCTGGTTGCATCACTATTAGGAGATGTTGTGGAGGATGTCGCGCCAGCATAGGACCCACCCGCCGGAACAGTGGGAGGAAAGGCTTGCGGCAGGAGATCGGGTGTCTGCCCTTGGTCCGTATACAGACCCTGCTGCTGGCCAACAGCAAGACGAGCTCCAATACCTGAGGAGAGAAGACCGAGAATCAGGAGGCTGATGGGCCAGCGGCCAATTTTGTTAGAAGAATAATTCGCAAATGCTGTTTTCACGCCTGTAAGGTTTTCATCTTTCTCGTCTTTGCTCATAGGAAACTGAAACACTCTGTGGCCGATCTACAAATCTCACTACAGCTTACCGGACTTTGTGCCAATTTGCCGAAAATTGGGCCACAGCCTCTTGCTCACGAACCCCAATGGACGCTTTGTAAATGTGTAGACGTGAAATGAGGCCAAATCGCTCAAAGGGCCAAACTGAAGATTTTCAGGTTCTCCCAGATTCTCTATGGAAAATCGCCTCTTCACTATTAGAGTAGAGGCCCAGTGAAAGCTGACGGGCATTTCCTTATGTGCAGAACCCCCGCCCATGAAAACCATGAGCGGGGGTTCTGGATATTCAGTCACTTAGAACAAGAGCCGCAATCCGACCTGGATATTTCTCGGGTTGCTGGTTGACTTTCCTGTCACCTGCCCAAACTGGCTTGAGGTTGGAGTCAGATTCGGACCCGACCAATTTGGATGATTGATGAAGTTGTAAGCATCAGCATTGAACTCCACGCCGGCTCTCTGGGTGATCGGGAACTTCTTTTTCATGGACAAGTTCCAATTCTGGAACCCAGGCTGATAAATTGAGTCGCGCACACCTTTCTGAAGATTGAAGGTGCCTGCGGGTGGCGGCGTAAAGATTGACGAACCATCCGGATTGGTTGTGGCAAAGTACTGCCCTTTATTGCCAGCATAGCCAGCAAATTGCTTAAGGATTCTTGGAGTTCCATTCATTAGATAGAACTGCCCTTCTGATCCGCACCCGAAGCTGCCGACCTCCCCGACACCAGCAGAGTCGTTATTCGTTCCGATTCCGCAGGGCGTGCCTGTCTGGAATTGAGCATTTCCGCTCAACTGCCAACCGCCGAGCAGTTTGCCCGCAAGCACATTCTGATTTGCAAAGAATGGCAACGCGTAGAGATAGTTAACAACTGCATCATGCCGGGTATCGTACTCCGACGGACCCCAGAGATTGCTGGTGTTGTAGGAGTCCGGAACGATGTCCCTATAGTTGGAACTGTCATCCATGCTCTTTGCAAAGGTATAACTAAAGCCGACCATGAGACCGTGCGTGAAACGGCGGTTCCATGAGACCTGAAGCGAGTTGTAGTTTGACTTACCATCGCTCTTCTCCTGCTGGATCGCCGCAAAACCAAGATAGGGCCGGAGATAGTTCACATTCTTTCCCGGGTTCGCCTGCAAAGCGCCAACGGTCGGCTGGTTGATATCGAAAGTCCTCCAGTTGTGAAGACCACGACCTCCGACATAGGCGATTGACATTGTCGAGCTGAATGGAAGTTCCTGCTGGACCGTAAGGTTCCAGTTCCACCTCACTGGCGACTTCAAATGTTGATCCAACGTTGTAACCGTCAGGGGCGGAGCAAGGGTTGGGTTCAAAGCAGCCCCTGGATTGTCAACCAACCCAGTCAGATTGCCTGGTGCGGCAGCGACTGTGACAAACGGCTGGAAGGGAGGATTGCCGCCGGGAAAGATATTATCCAGCAGTCCCATGCGCGTGGCAAATTCTCCTGCCCCACCGCGAAACACAGTTCCCGGGTTTGGCTGATAAGCAAAACCGATACGCGGCTGAAATGTATTTTCGACGTCGACATATCCCTTTCGCAATTTAGGAGCAAAAAGACCGGTGCACGGGCCACCGTCGCACGCGTTCGGATTAATGCTGCTACCAGCCACATAGTGCTTAGCGGCGGAGCTTGGGAATTCGCTGTATCCCGGAATCACAACACCGTTATAAGGATCTCCCGTGCCCAACGTTACATTGCCCGTGGATGGATTTACCTGCGGCACCTTGGTCGGATCGAACGAAGCGGGATCGAAGTATGCTGCATTCGCCCACGCCGCGGTATAAGGCATGCTTGTTGTCTCACGCAGGCCATAATCGATATGCAGCTTTGGAGTGATCTTCCATGAATCCTGCGCGAATACCTCATACATATGGCCGCGCCATACGGTATAGGATTTTGGACCGATTTCTGTATAGCTGTCCGCCAATCCAACCGCCAGATTGGCCAGACCTACTCCAGTCGTACCACCCAATCCAGTTCTGGTATCCGTGAAAACGAATGACCCGTTCTGGTTATTGGCGCCACCTGGAACAGTGGACACATTAATCTGATCGTTGTCGTTCTCGCCCGAGTCCTGGAAGAAACCGCCAAACTTGATGGTGTGGTTTCCCCATACCTTTGTCATACTGTCCGAAGCTGTAAAGATCGGGCCTGAAGACCTGGAAGGATAAGGCCCTCCCGCCAGACCATAAAAATTAGGAACCGTGACAGTAGGAATCTTTTGTGGGGCTGCCTTGTTGCCGGGAATGATGTATGGGAAATTAATTCCCAAAGTATCCCGATGAAAACCCGCGAGCGCCGTATTCACTGGAATGTAGACGTTATCGAGACTGTAAGTCGCGCGCGCCTCATTGATAAGAGTAGGTTTGATCGTCCATGTCCAAGCCAGCACATTGGTCTGGTTCGGTCGAATGAAGTACTTACCTGTCAGACCTGATCCCTGATCAAATGGCTGATATTCGTTGTAGGTAGCGTTCTGACGGCGCAGCTCAAGATGGTTGTTTTCATTCAACAACCAGTCCACATTGATGATTTGCTTTCTCTGGTTAATCGGGTGCGCCGCTTGAGCAATCCAATTGGTGCTATTGCCCGTCTCCTGTTGATATCCAGGCGTGGGGGCAGGATAGGCGTCAATAATTGCCATGCCATTGGGGCTCAGGCCGCCCGGAATGACATTTCCCGGATATTGCACACAACTTGAAGCACCATTAACCGGGCATGTGGAAGGCTCATAGATCTTCGTGGCCCCCTTGTACCAGACATTGCCAGGAACCAGTAACTCACTAAAATCTCCAGTACGCATTCTGTCGGTGGGTACGGCTTGCGTTTGAGTGTCGGAAAAGCGATATCGAAGCCAGTCTTCATTGACGAACCAGAACAGCTTTTCCCGCAGCCGGTCCGTCACATGGAATCCTGGGATCCAGACCGGGCCGCCCACGGCAAAGCCGAAGTTGTTGTACACGAAAGGCGATGCAAATTTTGTCGTCGAGCTCTGGTTTCGCGTCCAGGTATTGGCATTCATGGCCGAGTTTCGCAGGTACTCGTAGACGGAGCCGTGAAAGTCTTTGGTGCCGCTCTTGGTCACAAGGCGCACCTGACCACCAGCCGCACTTCCATACTCGGCCTGGTAGTCCGTCGTTAGAACCTGCATCTCTTCCGTGGCGTCTACACTGGCGACACCGATGATCGCGCCGTTGGCACGGGTGCGGACGGCAGGGGCTCCGTCAAACGTAACCATCGTGTCATTCACGCGCGACCCATTGATCTGAAAAGGTACTCCGCCGCCAACCCCGAAATTGAAGTCACCCAGGGTGCTTCCACTGCGAACTCCGGGAAGCAGCGATCCCATATAGAGCGGATTGCGCCCGTTCAATTGTTGATCGCGGATCTGTTGCCCTGTAACTTCGCTCTGCACCGATCCGGATTCTGTCTGCAAGACAGAAGCGGTGGCGGTCACTTCGACTGTCTGGGTTATTGAGCCCAGAGAAAGATCTCCATCGAGGGAGAGCGTGGTGTTTGAACTTAGTTTGTTGTGGACGCTGCTAAATTTCTTGAACCCATTTGCCTCGGCGGTCATGCTGTAGTTAGCTGGCCGTAAATTGGTGACTGTGTAGTGACCTTGCGCGTCTGAACTCACCGTGTGAGATTCGTTGGTTCCTTCGTTGGCGATGGTAACTTTCGCATTCGGGACCACAGCTCCCGACTGATCTCTCACAAATCCGCCAATCGTTCCGACGTCGGACTGTCCGAAAGCCGTAAGAGAGAGAATAAGAAAGATCGATACGGCGCTGCAAAGACACAAAACGCTCTTGCATTTGGCTGTAAGCATCTGGACTCCTTTAAAGTTAGGACCGTGTATCTTTCGACTTTTGACTTACGCGTGATTGCGCTATCACATCGCGGAACAGATTTACGCCTTCCAATTTTTCCTGTCAATAAAAAAATGCTATGACTGAACTATATTGAGACTGAGTATTGTGAATGATGTGTTAGCCCTCTCATAAAACACGGTCAAAAGGTGCATGTGCGCAAGCTACTACCAAAGAAGAAAGCGACACTGGAAGATGTGGCGCGGGCTGCCGGTGTAGGCCCCATGACAGTCTCCCGTACAATCAACGGCCACCCTTACGTGGCAAACGAAACGGCAAAAAGAGTTCGTGCGGCTATCCACCAATTGGACTACCGCCCAAATCACGCCGCCCGTATCTTGACCGGACAGCTCTCAAAGGCAATCGGTCTCATCGTCCCCGATCTGTCAGATCCCTTTTTCTCTGTCGTCAGCCACGCCGTCCAGGAAGCCGCCCGCGAGGCTGGTTACCTGGCATGGCTGGCAGCCTCGAATGGCGATCCGGCCATTGAGGAAGCTCAGATCGAGCAAATGACACATCATCCTGTGGATGGAATTTTGCTTGTTCCGGCGGACAGCCAGAGCAAATATCTAAAGACCCTGGCCTCCGGATCGACGCCCCTTGTCACGATCGATCGCCCCATCGAAGGAGCCGTGACGGATTCGGTTGAGGTTGAAAACCGGGCTGGCGCACGAATGGCAGTGGAACATCTCATTAGCCATGGCTGCAAAAAGATCACCTGCATGGTCATGAACTCTCACTTACAGCCTGTCAGGCAACGCGTTGCGGGGTACGAGGAGTGCATGAGACACGCAAACCTTCCTCGTCGAAAAATAACGCTATCGGATGAGGCCACCGCTCAAAAGGTCCTGGCGACTCTGTTCGATTCCCCCGATCGCCCTGAAGCATTGTTCACCGCAAATAACGCATGCACCATCTGCGTTATCAAAACGCTCAGGATCTTAGGCATCAAGGTCCCCAAAGACATACTCCTGGTTGGCTTTGATGATGTCGATTTCTACACACTGCTCAATCCTCCCGTGACCACAATTCGCCAACCTGCCGCCGAGCTCGGACGCACCTCCGCCCGGCTCCTTCTGCAAAAGATCAGGAGCACGTCTTCTACCTCCAGCGCCAGAACTGTTCTTCCGGTCACGTTGATGGTTCGCGAGTCTTGCGGATGTCACAAAAAATAACGCCGGGTTCGCAGGAAAGATTCCGCATATCAGTTCATCAACTGGTCGTCTACAAACTGATATGCGAGACTAAAGAGGCACCGCACCACCAGGAGTGGTACCAGAACCTCACCCTGCTATCCGGCGCGGAAACCAAAGCCTAACTTGGACTTCGATTTCCATTCCACCTCCCGTTTAGTCGGGCCTGTAGCTCAACGGTTAGAGCAGGGGACTCATAATCCCTTGGTTGGGGGTTCAAATCCCTCCGGGCCCACCATTACGACTGACAAAAGCATGGGGACCGATTACTGTTTGACCGTGAAGCAGAAACTCAAATTCCTTACTCATCAAGCGTTTTTCCACGTCTAAATTGGGACCCGCGAGCGTTTAGCCGCCTGCACTCAGCAGGATTCGCAGGTCGCGGAGATTATTGCCAGTTGCCCCCGTCGAGATCGTTGCTCCCATACGTTCCAAAAAGCTATAAGAGTCGAACTCCTGTAATGATTTCGCCGCATCTCTTACATCCCCTCTTACATTCCCGGACACGCCATGCAGCGTTTGCTCATCCACAACACCCCCTGCCGCCGGGCTGTTGCCATCGATTCCATCCGATCCTGCTGAGAGAACGACCGTCGAAGCGTCTGCAGCCTCCAGCAGGGTTGCCGCATAGAGGCTGAAGTGCTGGTTACGTCCGCCTAAACCGAATGAGCCTCGTTTCGTTCCACTGGGCAGCTTTACCGTCACTTCGCCAGAAGAGATCAGGCAGACTCGTAGATAAATGCTCCTCAGACTGCGAATGCGGTCGATCAGATATTCCGCCGCTTTGCGATAGTCCCAATCGTCGCAGGTGTTGTCTATCACAACGTGAAATCCTAGTTCCTCCGCTCGTATCCGCGCGGCCTCAGCCAGATGGTCGGAGGTCAGCAGGGTGATTGCCCTTGCGGTGAAGCTTTCAGGCTTGGGAGTCTCTGAAAGATCCGGACGATCAAAAAATTGCCGTACGGAACGAGGGAACCGGCTTTGCAAGTCATATCGAGCCAGAATCTCGCGGCACTGCTTGATGGTCGAGGTATCATGCAGAGTCGGGCCCGAGGCGAGAGCGTCGAGATGTTCAGGAGGAACATCTGAAATAAACAATGAGAGGCTTGCGATTCCGCGTGCCGCCAGGGCAAGGCGCCCCCCCTTGACTGCCGAGAAATGCTTGCGAAGGCAGTTGATCTCCGCGATGGAGGCCCCGCTGTGAACAAGCTCGCGATAGAAGCTTTTTATGTCCTCCAGGGAGATAGAAGAGTCGAGGGGAAGCTCCATCATGGCGGAGCCGCCACCGCTGATGAGGAAGAGAACCAAGGTCTCGGAAGCGGTAGCTTCGTCCTTCCGCAGATCGTGCAGCATCTGGAGCGCAGCCTGTGCTCCAGCCTGTGAGGCTTCATTCGGCAGCGGATGGCCGCCTTGAAAGAACTGGAAGCCCGGCGGTAGAGTTGGTGGTTGTTCACCGGCAACCAGCACGCCAGATACGTCGTATTGGAACCATGGCTCCAGGCAGGTCAGCAGCGCGGTCAGCATGGCGATAGAAGCCTTGCCGACGGAGATAACTCGAATGTGCTTTAGATGATCGAGTTCAATTGGCTCAATCCCCTGGACGAGAAGTTTGCGGTTACCTTTTTCATTGCGGACATGGATAGCTTTCGCAAAAGCACGCTCGATGCTACAGTCCGCTACCGATTGCTGAAAGATGCTCTGAGCTACGTCTCGCAACATAGAGGTCGTCACCTTAGAAAGCTCCCTGAAACCTATGAGAACATCTGCTCGACTCCAAATAGGCCCTGGGGGATGACCCAACATACTCTGTTCGCAGCCTCTAGCTAAAGGCCAAAGGCGCTGCGAACTGCAGCCAGCGCCATGGCAATCTCGGCATCACCATGAGCGGTTGAGACAAATGCGGCCTCGAACTGCGAGGGTGGCAGCCAGATTCCCTGCTCCATCATGGAGCGGTGAAAATGGCCAAAGGCTTCGGTATCAGAAGTCGCTGCGCTGGCGAAGTCGGTCACGGCGTTCGGCGTAAAGAACAAGGTGAACATCGAGCCTACGCGGTTTACCGTGAGCGAGACCCCTGCTTCGCGGGCGATGGCGGCAACGCCTTCTGCGATGGCGGTCGTCGTTTTTTCAAGCAATGGATAGATTGTGTCCTGCTTTGCGATCAGCTCCTGCAAGGTGGCGATTCCTGCAGCCATTGCCAGCGGATTTCCACTGAGCGTTCCGGCCTGATAGACCGGGCCAAGCGGCGCGAGGTAGTCCATGATGTCGGCGCGGCCACCGAAGGCTCCGCAGGGCAGACCGCCGCCGATGATCTTGCCCAGCGTGGTGAGGTCGGGAGTGATGCCGTAGAGCTGCTGCGCTCCGCCGAGCGAGAGACGGAAGCCCGTCATCACCTCGTCGAGGATGAGCAATGCACCGTTCTTCTTCGTCAGCGCGCGCAGGCCTTCGAGATAGCCGGGCGCCGGAGCAATGGTTCCGGCATTACCGACGACCGGCTCCACGATGACACAGGCGATTGCGTCAGGATACGCAGCAAATGTCGCCTCGACCGCAGCCAGGTCGTTGAAGGGCAGCGCCAGCGTATGCTGCGCCGTCTCGGCCGGAACGCCTGCCGAGCCGGGAATACCCAGCGTCGCCACACCGGAGCCAGCCTTGACCAGCATGGCGTCGGAGTGGCCGTGGTAGCAGCCTTCGAACTTGATGATGAAGTTGCGACCGGTAAAGCCGCGAGCAAGACGGATGGCGGACATGCAGGCTTCGGTGCCGGAGCTGACGAAGCGCAGCTTTTCGATCGAGGGAAAACATTGCGTCACCAACTCCGCCAGATCGGCCTCTGCCGCTGTGGACGCGCCAAAGCTGGCACCGCGCGCCGCCGCCTGCTGGATGGCTTCGACCACTGGTGGAAAGGCGTGGCCGAGGATCATCGGCCCCCAGGAGCCGAAGAAGTCCAGGTAGCGATTGCCATCGGCGTCGAACAGGTAAGCGCCCTCGGCACGGGTCACAAAGGGAGGTTCCCCACCAACCGCACGGAACGCGCGGACAGGCGAATCAACGCCTCCGGGAAGAAGTTTTTCTGCTCGTTGTTGCAACTGGCGGGATTTGACGTGAGAAATGGGCATCTGCTTCAGTATAAAAGCCGAAACAAAAGACAAACGAAGGCTGTTTTATAGGGACTTATCCTCATCCTGCTAGACTGAAACTCTTCATATTCAAGCGATAATAACCATGGAGCACGACTTTGCCGGACGAGGCTTTCCCTATGCACGCCACAACACTAACGGATGAAACCGCGCCGGACCAGCGGTCAACAGGGCTAGCTGCCGCGGAACCTTCTGCCGCGGCCAAGGCAGACCGCAAGAGAGGCACAGCCTCAAAAAAATCGGCCAAAGCGACGGAGCCCGCCGGAAAGCGCATCTCGACCGCGAAGAAAAGCATTAGCTACGCTGATGCGGGCGTCGATATCACCAGCGCCGAGCGCAGCAAACAGCGCATCAAGATGCTGGCGCGCAAGACCTTTAACCGGCAGGTACTCAGCGAGATCGGCGGCTTCGGCGGCCTGTTCGCGCTCGATCTGGAGAAGTATCCTAATCCCGTGCTGGTATCAAGCGCCGACGGCGTAGGCACCAAGCTCAAAGTTGCCTTCGAACTGGGCATTCACCATACGGTCGGTCAGGACCTCGTCAACCACTGCGTCAACGACATCGCCGTGCAGGGCGCGACACCGCTGTTCTTCCTCGATTACCTCGCCACCGGAAAGCTCGACAACGCCATCATCGAGACCGTAGTGCAAGGCATCAGCGAGGCCTGCCGCGCCAATGGCTGCGCTCTGATCGGCGGCGAGACGGCACAGATGCCGGGCTTCTATGCTGACGGCGAGTACGACCTGGCCGGAACCATCATCGGCGCGGTAAACCGCGACAAGATCATCACCGGCGACACCATTCAGGTGGGGGATGTGCTGGTAGGGCTGCCGTCCAACGGGCTGCATACCAATGGATATTCGCTGGCGCGCAAGCTGCTGTTTGAAGAGGCAAAGTATTCGCCCGACCACTACGTCAACGAGCTGAAGGACAAGGCCGGAGCGGCGCTGATGCGCACCCATCGCAGCTATCTCGCCATCATCAAGAAGCTGACGGGAGCTGAGGTCGTCAGCGGCATGGCCCACATCACGGGCGGCGGCATTACAGAAAATCTGCCGCGCATTCTGCCCAAGGGCATGGGTGCTGTGGTCGATCTGGCGTCGTGGCAGGTGCCACCGCTGTTCGAGCATCTGCAGGCGCTGGGCAATGTGGAACAGGACGAGATGCTTCGCACCTTCAACATGGGCATCGGCCTGATCGCGGCGATTCCGGCGGAGAAAATCAAGAAGGCGAAGGCTATTCTGAACCGCGCCAACGAGCGGCATGTCATCATCGGGCGCGTCGTTCGCGGCGAGCGCAAGGTCAGCTACAACTAGGTTTGAGTGCAGCGTAAGCGCAATCGGCGGCATCCAACACCATAGGCACCATCGGTGTGGTGCTTGCCGTGCATTCAACTTGACGCAGCATAACCAGATAAAAGAGGCTTGGAGTGAAACGGCTTGGAATCCTGCTATCCGGACGTGGGTCGAACTTTCTTTCGATTGCCAAGGCTATCAATGAACATCGCCTGTTGGGCGCGAAGATTGCGGTGGTGCTCTCGAACCGCGAAGACGCGGGCGGCCTCGATGCGGCGCGGGAGCTGAAGATTCCCGCCTTCTGCGTTCCTTCCGCCGGGCGCAAGCGGGCCGAACACGATGCGGAGATGGTGGCGCGGCTGCATCAGCATCGCGTCGATCTAGTCTGCCTGGCGGGCTACATGCGTGTGCTGACGGCGGATTTCGTGCGCGCTTTTCCTGACCGAATTCTCAATATTCACCCGTCGCTGCTGCCAGCTTTTCCCGGGCTCGATGCGCAGGGGCAGGCGCTGGAGTATGGCGCCAAGGTCGCGGGATGCACCGTGCACTTCGTCGACGAGGCGGTCGATCACGGCGTCATCATTCTGCAAAAGACGGTGCCGGTCAAAGACGAGGACACTGCCGAGACGCTGTCGGCGCGGGTGCTGCAACAGGAGCATGCTGCTTATCCCGAGGCGATTGCCCGCGTGCTCAGCGGCGAATACGCCTTCAGCGAGCGGCGCTACCTTCGCCGCCTTAAATAAGGCCGCTGCTTAGGCCGGCTCTCCGGTCTGACTCTGCTGATCCTTCGCGTCGCTCAGCGTGACCTTCACATCCATACGCTTCTGGCCGCGGAAGATCGTCAGCGTGACAACGTCTCCAGCGTGATGGCTGTTCATCGCAGCGGAGAGATCCTGCGCGTTGGCGATGTCCTGTCCATCCATGCCGACGATCAAATCGCCGCCAATCATCACCGGAATGTTGCCCATATAGGCGCGCTGGGTGCCGCCGCGAAGACCAGCGCGGGCTGCCGCGCCACCGGGAATGACGTGGTCGATGAGGATGCCGTAGTTCGCAGGCAGGCCCAGTTGCTGGGCGATGTCAGGGCCGATGGGCAGGGTCACGATATCGAGCGAAGGACGGCGCACATAGCCATACTTCTCGAAGTCGCTCAGGACGGCTTTGGCTGTGTCGATGGGAATGGCAAAGCCGACGCCGGAGCTTTGGTCCGCGCCGTTGCTGGCGATCATGGTGGTGATCCCGATGACCTCGCCGCGCGAGTTCAGGAGTGGGCCGCCGGAGTTTCCGGGATTGACGGAGGCGTCGGTCTGAATGGCATCCTCAATGGGGTTCTGCTCCGGCCCGCGAATGGAGCGGATGGCGGAGATGATTCCGCGTGTCATGGTGCCCTGCAACCCGAACGGATTGCCGATGGCATAGACTCGCTGGCCTACGACCAGTCCTTGAGAAGAAGCTAGGGTTGCCGGGGTGAGGTTGGGCGCGTTGTCGATCTTCAATAGCGCCAGATCGTGGCCTTTATCCACCGCAAGCACCCGGGCCTTGTAGGTGTGCTTGTTCGAGAGCTTCACTTCGACGCGCTGCGCATTGTTGATAACGTGATTGTTCGTGAGGATCAGGCCGTCCTTGTTGAGGATGAAGCCCGAGCCCTGGCCTTGCTGCGGCACCGGACCGTAGAAGAAGTCGAAGGCCACCGCCGTTGACGTGATGTTGACGACCGATGGCAAAGCTTTCTTGTAGACGGCGATGTTCTGCTGCTCCTCTGAGTCAAAGGCAGGCGCTGCGGCGGCCTCCGTCAGTTCGAGCGTGCCCATGGGGCCTCTCACCATGGCAGGGCTCACATCGGGCGCTGTCGCTCTGGTGAAGACGTGATGCACCCAGGGCGCGAAGGCTCCGGAGGACGCGACGTGCGTCGTCAGATAGTAGAAGCCGGAGAGCAACAGAATGACCAGAAGAACGGGACGCAGTTTCATCATGGAGACCCTTGGTTCCTTTATGCCGAGCGTATCGGCTGTCTGCTGTAATTGTAGCGAGACGAGGCTGATTCAGCACGAGCAGCCGACGTGCGATATCTTTACCGTGCTGCGATGCGCAGAATCGGCCACAGTTGATCGACCTGCCATTCCAACTCGGTGACGGCGCCGTCGTTGGTGAGCACGTAGTCGCAGAGAGCCATCTTTTGCTCGTCCGGCATCTGGCGGGCCAGCCTTCGCCGGGCCTCCTGCTCGAACTCCGCGATCTGTTCGGCTGACGGCGTTGTGTCACCGATACACCGGCTCACGAAGCGGGCAATTTTTACGTCCTCGGGTGCCGTCACCAGAATGAGGCGGTCGAACCGCTGCTGCCAGTCCGCACCGTTGCCATGGGCTGCTTCGATGATCAATGCCGACTCGACCATTACCACCGCAGCAGGGTTGCGCCGTGCAATGTCTTCGACAAGTTCTCGCTGGCGCGCGATCACGGCGGGGTGGACGATTGCGTTCAGTTCGTCGGCCTTTCCTTCCGCAAAGGCGAGATTGGCCAGGGCGGGGCGGTCGAGCCGCCCGTCGGGCAGCACCACTTTGTCGCCGAAGTGGGAGACAATTTTTGTGTAGACGGCTTGACCCGGCTCCATCAGCTCGCGGCCGATTGCATCCGACTGCAGTACCTGCGCGCCGTGCGCGGCAAACAACTTCGCGGCAGTCGATTTGCCGCTCCCCAGACTGCCGGTGAGGCCTACGCGCAGCATATCGCTAGTCCTTCTCTGCTGAGAGGCCACGGCGCAGCTTCGCCGCTGTCACCGTATTCTTCATCAGCATCGCGATGGTCAAAGCCCCTACGCCGCCCGGAACCGGGGTGTACGCGCCAGAGACGGCGAAGGCTGCCGGATGGATGTCACCCACGACGACTGAGCCGCGCTTGGCAAAGGTGGCCGCTCGCACCGCATCGCCGGGAAAGAAGCCTTCGACCTCGGCGGCATCGGTTACCCGGTTGATGCCTACATCGATCAGCGTGGCTCCGGGCTTGACCATCTCCGCAGTGACATAACCGGGACGGCCAATCGCCGCCACCAGAAGATCTGCCTCGCGCGTGAACTCCGCAAGGTTCTTCGTCTTGCTGTGGCAGACCGTCACCGTAGCCGAGGCGTTGAGTAGCATCATCGCTGCAGGCTTGCCTACGATGTCCGAGCGGCCCACAACTACGGCATTTTGTCCGGCCACGGGAAGGTTGCTGCGCTTCAGAATCTCGATAATTCCGGCAGGAGTGCAGGGTGCCAGTCCAGGCTGGCCGCTTTGCAGACGACCCACATTCACAGGGTGAAAGCCGTCGACATCCTTGTCGGGAGAAACCGCTTCGAGCAGGCGTTTGGTGTCTACATGTTTGGGCAGAGGCAGCTGGATGAGGATTCCGTCGATGTCCTCGCGGGCGTTCAGTTCGGCGACCAGCTCCAGCATCTCGTCGGTGGTGATGCTCTCCGGCGGAGTCAGCATTTCGCTGTAGATTCCCAGCTCGCCGCAGGTTTTTACCTTGCTGCGGACGTAGATCTGGGAGGCAGGGACCTCGCCCACAAGAATGACCGCGAGCCCCGGCGTGATTCCGCGAGCTGCAAGTTCCTTGACCTCAACTGCGACCTCGGCCTTGATCTGCCCGGCAATCGCGACGCCATCTAGAATTCGTGGAGTATTTGTCATCACCTTCATGGTATCGCGACCAGCGATGCCCCAAATTCGCGGCAATCGCTGAGATGGGAGAATGGATAGGAAGATGAGCATAAAGCCCCTGACCGCCGAAGATCTCAGATGGATAGTCTGTCCCGTCTGTCACCAGCCACTGGAACTTCAACCCAAGAGCGCCGACTGCACCGGCTGCCATCGACGCTATCCGCTGATTGACGGTATCCCTGTTTTGCTGGCAGATCGCGCTCTCTAACTGGCACGATCGATGGAACTTCCCGTTGCGTTCTCGCGTATTGCAAGAAGACGGTTCGAATCGCAATGATGCATTTTCCCCGGATTCGCAGAGAGCTTCGCAACATTTGTTCGTTTTTTGCATCATATAAATGGGAAGTAAATTGATGGCGAGTCCGTAGAGCCTGTCATTGAGAGAGGAGGAAAGAGATGATCACAGACATGCAGAAGACGCGGATCGAACAGTTTCCAGCGGCTGACCTTAACGGTCTTCGCGAAGAGCTAAGAAAATCGAGCCTTGATTCCTGGCAGTCCGCAGACCTCATCAGCAGCTTCCTCTCGGGACGTGGTTATGGCGTTTCTACCGATGCTGCGCGAATTGCAGCGTCGCGCATCGAATCCGTCGGCTCGTTGCAGTTGATGCAGGAAGAGCTTGAGAAGCTTGCGCTGGTAATGTAATTCGTACCTCAACGCTAATTTTCTGGGAAAAGCGCCAAAACATGGGCGCTTTTTTTATTGGTGCTGGCTTGGCATGGGCAGTCTTACCCTTCTTGCCCATGATTGATTTATCGTTGAATCATGTCGTCCTTGTGGACTCCTCCTAATTGGCCCCAACGCCTTGCTGAACTCCAGGCACCTACTGGAGACTTGAAAGAAGCTCCTCTTCGCCGCGATGTTCGCTCGCTTGGCACCTTGCTTGGCGGGGTTTTGCGCGAGCAGGCTGGTGCTCCTCTTTACGACGCCGTCGAAGCGCTTCGCCGTATCGCCATTGCCCGCCGCGAAGCTGATGCAAAGGGCGATACCGCCGCCGCTGCCTCGCATCTCGAAGAGGCACTTTGCCGGGTTGGTGCGCTGGAACTTCCAGCCGCCTATCAGCTTGCTCGCGCCTTCGGGTTTTATTTCGAGCTGATCAACCTTGCCGAGACGAATCATCGCAAGCGCCGGCGGCTGGCGATTCAACTGGATCAAAATGCCGCCCCACAACGAGGCGATCTGCGCGGGACGCTGCGCCGCCTTCGTGAGACGGGACTTGACGCTGCCCAGGCTTACGATTTTCTGCGCCGCATCTGCATTACGCCCGTCTTTACCGCGCATCCTACCGAGGTGGCTCGTCGCTCGGTGATGTTCAAGCGGCGGCGCATCTCGGACCTGCTGGAGCAGCTTGACCGCATCCCTGTTCCTGCTCCGCAGCTTGAGGCCCTGGAGCGCAACCTGACTGCCGAGATCACTGCGCTGTGGCAGACCGACGACGTTCGTAGCGCGCGTCCGACGGTTCGCGATGAGATTCGCATGGCGCTCGATTATTACGAGACCAGTCTCTTCGATACGCTCCCCGTGCTCTACTCCGAGGTAGCCGCTGCGCTGGCGGCAGAGTATCCCGACTCCAATCCGGATTCTCAGCCCGCCGCCATCTCCAAGCTGCCGCAACTGGTCAGCTTTGGCTCGTGGATCGGGGGCGACCGCGATGGCAACCCTTTCGTCATTCCCGAGGTCACGCGCGAGTCGCTGGCCATGGCGCATAACCTGCTGCTGAACCACTATCGGCGACGGATGCAAAACGTCTTCGAGCAGCTTGGCAGCTCGATTCAGCAGGTACCCGTCTCCGACGAAGTCGCTGCATTGCTGGACCAATATCTTGGCAAGCTTCGCGCAGCCGGACAGTTAGCGGTGGAGCAGCGCTTCCACTACGAGCACCTTAGGCTGCTGATTGCGTGCATCATGATGCGGCTGGGAGCTACGCCGCAATCCGGACTGCCGCTGCCTTCGGATCCGGCGCTTAAGCCTTACACCCGTGCCGCCGATCTGCTCTCCGACCTCACGATCCTGCGCGCCAGCCTTGCCGAAAATCGCGGACATCGTCTCGCTGAGATGCTGATCGATCCGCTGTTGATCGAGGTTCGAACGTATGGGCTGCATCTGCACACGCTCGACATTCGGCAACATGCGCGTGTTCACACCAAGGCGGTGGCCGAAATCTCCTCCTGGCAGCCGCCTACTGGCGCGACTCCGCTGACGTCTGCGATTCATCTTCCTCCGACGCTTTCGCCGCAGACCAGCGAGGTACTCGAGACCTTCCGCGCCATCGCCGAACTGAAACAGACCTATGCGCCCGAGTCGATTCGGCAGTACGTCATCAGCGGAGCAACCAGCGCGGAGGATGTGCTGCAAGTGCTGTGGCTGGCTCGGCTTGGCGGCGTGAAGGTCGAAGCCGACGAGGAGACGCACGATCCCGGCCTGCAACCTGTTCCTCTGTTTGAGTCGATCGAAGATTTGCAGAATGCTCCGGCGGTTTGCCGTCAGCTTTGGACCAGCGAGGCCTATCAGCCGCTGCTGAAGAGCTGGAAGCATCGGCAAGAGGTCATGCTCGGCTACTCCGACTCGAACAAAGACGGCGGCATGATTACGAGCACATGGGAGATCTACAAGGCCCACCGGGCGCTGCATGAAGTCGCCCGCGAGTGCGGAGTTACGCTGCGCCTCTTCCATGGCCGCGGAGGCACCGTTGGCCGTGGCGGCGGACCGACCCATCGCGCCATCTTTGCCCAGCCCATCGACAGCTTTACCGGCGAACTGCGCCTGACCGAGCAGGGCGAGGTGCTGAACTGGAAGTATTCCGACGTGGTGCTCGCCGAGCGCAACCTTGAGCTGATGATCGCTGCCAGCCTCGATGCGCTGGCGCGGCCGGATGCCATCCTGCAAAAAGGTAAGGTTCCTCCTCACCTTACGGGTGAGATTCTTCCCGACTGGGAGGCGGCGCTTGACCGGCTCTCGGAGACGTCCTACGAGTTTTATCGCAAGCACATCGTGGACAATCCGGAGACGTTTACCTACTTTGAGCAGGCGACCCCGGTAGCAGAGCTCGAACATGCGCGGCTCGGCTCGCGTCCGGCGAAACGCAGCGGCAAAAAGTCGATGGCCGACCTTCGCGCTATTCCCTGGGTCTTCGGCTGGATGCAGTCGCGCCAGCTTGTGCCCGCCTACTTTGGTGTGGGACATGCGCTGGACCGGTTTGTGAAGGCAAATGACGGCGGACTTGCCCTGCTTCAGACCATGGCGCGGGACTTCCCGCTGTTTCTGGATATCGTGCGTAATGTAGAGATGGCGCTGGCCAAGGCCGACTTCGGCATCGCCCGGCTCTATGCCTCTCTGGTCGAAGACGAAGCTTTGCGCGACCGCGTCTTCGCTACGCTGGAAGCGGAGTTCAACCTTACTCATCGCATGATTCTTGAGATTACCCAGCAAACGACGCTGCTCGAGAACAACCCCGTGCTGGAGCGCTCGATCCGACTGCGGAACCCGTATGTTGACCCGATGTCTTTGATTCAAGTCGAGTTAATTCGCCGGAAACGAGCAGCGATCGCCGAAGGCAGGCCGGACTCTCCTGAGCTGAATCGTGCCATCTCCGCCACCATCAATGGAATCAGCGCCGGACTGCGAAATACAGGTTGATCGGATTGGTCTTTAAGTTCTATATGGCGGCAAAGGGCTTGTAAGTGATAGAATTTGTTCTAACGCATTCTGACACGGTAGAGAGTCAGCGAACTTAGTTTCGCTCGTGCCTACCGCTTCCGCAAGCCTCTCATTTTATTGAGCTTGAACTTCGGAAGCCTCTGCGAATCAAGATTGGAGCTTCAGTCATGGCACAAAAATGTGATCTTTGCGGCAAAGGCCCGCAGTTCGGCAACAACATCTCGCACGCCCACAACACCACTCGGCGTCGCTGGAACGTAAACCTTCAGCCCGTTAAGGCCAAGACTGTCGGCGGCAGCAAGCGCATGCGCGTCTGCACCAGTTGCATCAAGACCGGCAAAGTCATCAAAGGCTAAGCCCGGCAGAGTCGTCAAGAACTAGGCTAAACAGAATTATGGAAATAGAACGCCCCAGCTGTGCAACAGGCGGCTGGGGCTTTTCCTGTTTTTCTACTTTTTATTTCTTCGTAAAGTCTAACGACGCGCTGTTGATGCAATAACGCATCCCAGTCGGCTTGGGGCCATCGGGAAAGAGATGTCCCAAGTGGGCTCCGCAGCGTGCGCAGGTGACTTCGATGCGCTGCATTCCCAGCGCATTGTCTTTATGAGCCTCGATGGCTTCAGCCGAGACTGGCAACCAAAAGCTCGGCCAACCGCTGCCTGACTCGAACTTCTTGTCCGAGGTGAACAAGGGGGCATCACATGCCGCACAGTGATAGACCCCATCGTCGTGATTGTTCAACAATGCACCAGTGAAGGGATGTTCAGTTCCCTTCTCGCGGATGACGTGAAACTGCTCCGGCGTCAGCAGGGCGCGCCACTCTGCCTCCGTCTTGTGAATCTTTTCAGCCTTCTCGGCGTTTTCGGTTTCAGCCATGATGAAATTTGCCCTCTTTTATGAGACGCTCGCCAGTCGATTAAGCTCCAGCCGACCCCTTTACGATCACTTCAACCTCTACCAGCGCGTCTTTGGGAAGCCCTGCGACGGCAACCGTGGACCGCGCCGGGGGGATCGTGCCCGAAGGGGCCAGATACTTTGCATAGATCTCGTTCATCGCCGCGAAATCGCTCATATTCTTGAGGAAGACGGTCGTTTTGACCACCTGGGTCAGATCGGATCCTGCGGCGGCCAAAACGGCTTTGATATTCTCAAAAACTCGCTTGGTCTGCTCAACGATTCCGCCATCCACAATCTGCCCCGTGGCCGGATCGAGGCCGACCTGACCTGAAGCAAACAACATGTCGCCAACACGCACTGCCTGCGAGTAGGGGCCAATGGCGGCGGGTGCGTCCGTGGTTGAAATTGCGGTCTTGGTCTGGTCGCTCATAGTGCCTCAAGTCTATCGCCATATTGACCCTGCGCAAATTCACCGCAACCGGGGCGACAAGCAACGCAAATAACTGATAAAACCATTTGCACACAGAAGGCCCGGCAACAAAGGCCGTCTGATTCCGCATCGAGGTGCATTATGGGTATTTTGGATTCGATCCAGTCTCTGGCTGGACAGGTTGGGCAGGACTCTCAGAGTGACCAGGCAAAAGTGGCCGGCGGCTTCATTCAGGCGCTGACACAGCATCCCGAAGGAATTCAGGGGATATTGAGCAGCTTCACCCAAAACGGCCTCGCCGAACACATCGGAGCCTGGAGCAATGGCCAGAACGCGACCGCAACCCCAGACCAGGTTCAGCAGGGACTCGCCGGAACCGGTCTTATCGAGAAGACGGCGGAGCACGCCGGAGTCTCGCCACAGGTAGTACAGGCTGCGCTGACGACTGTTCTTCCCATGATCGTCCAGCACTTCGCTCCCGGTGGTCAGGCAGCGCCGCAAAGCTCGCTGGGCGGACTCGCAACACAGTTTTTAGGTCGCTTCACCCAGGCCACATAAGAGGGCTTTCGCAAGAATAGCCGCACATCGCAATACACAGTATGACGAACAAGCCGGTGTCGTCTGGCTGTTGAGAATGTTTGCGTGGTCGATCATCGGTCACGCAAACGTTTGGCGGCGGCTTTTGTTAAATGACTTTGACGCGCTATACTCAGCCCCTCACGAAAATGATGCACAATGATGTCGCAAAAGCTGATGGCGAACGGCGTAGATAGAATTCATCATTCGCATAAAGCTGCAATCCACCGCCACGAACCATAAAGACGAGACGATAAACCCTCTATGACGATGAACCGACGCAGCTTCACCCTCTCTGCCGCCACCGCCATGGCAGCTTCCCTACTGCCACGCGCACAAGCCCAGTCGCAAGCGGCATCCACAGCGCCATTCAAGTTTTCCGTCATGCTCTGGACGCTCAAAAAATACGGCCCTCTTGAGAAGATCCTGGAAATCGTCGCCCAGGCCGGTTACACCGGCGTCGAGATGGTCGGCGAATGGAAGTCGTGGACTGATGCGGAGTTCTCTAAATTCCTTACCCGCGCCAAGTCTCTCGGTCTTACTGTCGATTCAACCGCGGGCGCTCACGGCTACGCAGACGCCGCTGCCTTCGACACCATCGAGTCCGAGTTGCGCAAGACCATCGAAGCCTGCAAAAAACTCGACTGCAAACAGATCATTCTTACCTCGAATCAGCGCACCGATTCTCCGACTCTCCAAGGCGGCTCCATCGAATCTGTCAAGCGCCTCGACGCCATCGCCGCGAAGGCCGACGTCCAGATCGTCCTCGAGCCCATCGATCTGCTCGAGAATCCCCACGCCTATCTGACATCCGTCACCCAGGCCTTTGAGATCGTACGGGCCGTCGACAGCCCGCACACGCGCGTTCTCTACGACATCTATCACGAGCAGCGTCAGGCCGGAAATCTCCTCGAAAAGATCGAGAAGAACATCGACCTCATTGCCCTCTTCCACATCGCGGACGTCCCCGGACGGCATGAACCTGGAACCGGGGAGATACGATACGACGCGATCTATCGCAAGATCGCGGAGCTGAAATATACCGGCTACATCGCCATGGAGTTCTATCCCACGGGCGAACCGGTCGCCACTTTGCGCGCAGCACGCGAACAAGCCATCCGCGATGCCGCAATATAAGTATTCAAAAATAAAGGATGTCTCTAAACCACTTGGATTTCCCCCACCGCTTTTGTGAGCTGACTCGTGTCCTGTGTCGTCCAATATGCGGTTTTGCGATCTCTGGTATTTACAGATCTCCGCGGCAGCCAATTTTGGCATGAATGGGTGTTCGCAAGCCTTAACAAATAAGCCAACGCCCAGCAGCTAAAGGACAGGATCAAAGAAAATAGCATTCAGGACTGCGTTCTTGCCTCGTATTTGATTGATTCTGAATCTCACGGACTGGGCGCACTCATAGATCAGATATTTTCCTTGCTCGAAATCTTTTACAATTTCCACTGGCGCTATACGATTGAGCGTCTTGAGATCGAAGACTTCTACCGCCTGGCGGCGGCCCATCCGATCCCAATCGAGAAAATAGAGAGCGATCCTATATTTCTGGCTTTCAATCACCTTCACATCTACAGTCATCGTCTGTTGGCAGGCGACTGGATCGCCGGTATAGAGCTGGCCAACATTCCGGATTGGCTCGTTCCTTCGACCTGGAGCTGGAGCGCGTTGATCTTCGGTCGAGACTGACAGTTGTGCGTGCAGGCATCCACCATTTTTTCTGGAAGATGACTGCACAGAAACTACATACGGCGGCAACTCGCGCCGGTCTTTTTTCACACCATCGTAGTCAAAGAGAACATATCCGTCTCGCCCATATATTCCACCCCAGTTACCGCTCGTTCCAATGTCTTCCCTCGCAAAACGCAAGGGATAGATAAGTGGCTCTTGCGTAAATGACGGTGTTTTACTTCCGTAGGAAACGGAAAACTCGTAATGGCCAGATCGTACGTCGTTGAGATAGAGATAATTTGCATCCGCCACCGCTCCACCCACGCCATCGTTCTTATGCAATTCACCATCCCAAAGGAGGTTCCCATTCAAAACAACTTTGTGAATTACCCGTTCTACACCCGGTATGCCAATCCGGCATTTCGCATGCGGCGGTATGGTCGCCTCTCCGCGACCGGTACTTTGGTCAAAGGAGAAGTGAACAGCCCCATGAGGCGTCGGAACACTTCCTGAAACCCAGGTAAGTGTCCGTCCTAAATGAGGAACTATCTCAATGTCTGAAAATCCCGGACCAACAGGTTTGATCCCAAGCACCTCACGAGATAGCCAGGCAGTAACTCCCGCTCCCCACGCATGCCCCAGACTGGTATAGCCAGCCTGACAATTGGGAACGGCTCCGTTTCTTTCGAGACACTGATTCCATGAAGGGGTGTAGGTTTCAAAAAACATTGTGCCGCCATATTCGATTTGTCCTCCCCATATATCGCGAAGACTGACGATAGCCTCGTCATAACGATCCATCAAAGCCATAGCCTGGAGGATGAAGTATTGATTGAACGGAGAAAAGGAGAGGCAGTTCAGGCGATCGGAGAATCCCTGTGCAAAGATTGCGGACTTTTCCTCCTGGGTTGCCAGACCCGTGTTCACCGCGTCAGAAAGGGAGTGAACCCCGAGACGGCTGTACCAACGCTCGTTGCGGCGCACTTCATTCATCTTCTGAAGTGCCATCTCCTGATATGTTTTGCTTAGATCGAGCCGCCCAATCTCGTTCAACGCAGAGGCAAACTCCATGCAGGCGCGA
This sequence comes from Granulicella sp. L56, assembly GCF_009765835.1. Lineage (NCBI taxonomy): Bacteria > Pseudomonadati > Acidobacteriota > Terriglobia > Terriglobales > Acidobacteriaceae > Granulicella > Granulicella sp. L56. Next base: position 1,475,043 of record NZ_LMUS01000001.1, read on the forward strand.
ATAAAGAGCATGCGGTATGCGCTTTTTGTTTCAAATCTATCCGGGTCTTCAAAGCCGGCACCGAGTCGTTCATCCCAGCCGTAGAAGCTGATGGGAGGATCAGGATAGATACTTGTCGCATGATCCAGCAGCATTCTGACATGGCTCAGATATTTTTCAAGGGTCGTTTGATCGGCGGTGTGCTGATAGTACTCAAGCAAGCTCAGTACCCAATACAGCGAATAGCTCTCTATGCCGTTGTTGGTTGTTGCGCTGCGTTCTAAATTTTGCCTGATAAAGTCCCAGTTTCCGAAAGACACCAGAGCCGCGGCCTGAGCGGGATGCGCATCGCCTGTCCAGGAGATGCGATCCCCCCGATCCATGAGAAGCGCTCCAAAATAGTCTTTGCAGAAGTTGGCTTTGACTGCGTATGCGCCCGTATACCAGACGCGCGTGACCATCGGATCACTGCACGAAAAGGAGCCAGCATAGTTTGTTGGCTTCACCTGGCATACCGCGCGTACCGCCGTGATGTGCCAGGGACGCTCAAATGTAAGTACATGAATCCAGCCAAAACGTACACCCTCGTAGAGTTCTGAATTCAATTCGAGCCGATAGGTATTGCCGTAGCGCTGCGGCGGACTCGTCTTGAAGCGGTGCACGGGCCCTGTATTTTCAATAGCCGGCTCGTCATATTCGCTGATACTCATCTCCACTGATCCAAGGAGATCCGAACTGTCGAACTCCAGCCATGCTGCGCTCTCTACTCCAAAATCGAAGCGAATTGATCCAACACCCTCAATCGTTATCGAGTCCTGTTGGCTGGATGGAGATTCTGCAATCCGGAATGATGCCGTCGTCTCGGTGAACGACCCCATCGGACGAAGAACATAGATCTGCAAGCTATCAGCAGCATCCGGATTGTTCCATCGATAACGCACCAGAGGGTCCGGTGATTCAAGAACGGTCGGCCCATCGAATCCTCCTCCATGCAGCAATGCGTAGGGTTCTTGGATAGCGGAACCAGTAGAGAGTAGATGGCTAGTCACCGGGGGTAGCAGCTTCTGGCCGACCGATACTTCCTTCGGATAGCAAAAACGCTGCAAGAGCATTTCGATGGAAGCCAACTCAACAAATCTTCGTCTTGTGATTTCAGTTCCTATGGTATGCACTCAGCGTATCGATGGATGTTGGGGTCATCGCGACCTGATGGAGGTCGCGATGATTATTGACTACGATTCGATCTATCCCTGATTTCTTACGAGCGATCAGCGTACAGCTTTGTGTTTGTCCACACTAACCCGAGCTTTTTTGGCAGACTGTTCCATTTGTCTTGTTACAAGCTTCCATCAGACTTCATTTCCTCCAATCGGACAGGGCCAACCAAGCCGGATGGGAGCAACCCATTCGCCGTGTTGGTCTCTTCCGGCAAGTAGTTGGCACTGACACCCTTGGCGGAAAGCGCGTTGAAGAGAGCGTTTACGACTGTGATTTCGAGCGTGTTCTCTCCAGCATGCAGCAGTGGAGTAACGTCTGCACGATAAGGGCGCAGCAGAAGATTGGGACCCGGCTCTCCATTGATGGAGATCTGAGCAACATTACCTACATCGCCGAGATCAAGCACGATACGACGATTGCTGCTAAGAAGCGACGCAGGTACGGTGAACGTAGTTGTGTACTGGCCACGGCCTGAGAAATTCTTCAGGCGGTCAATCATTGTCCAGTCTTCCAACGACGACATTTTCATATCGATCACTTGAGGGTGGCTGCCAGGCCCAATTCCGACGCCATGGAAATCCCAGCCATTCTCCCCTACGGCTATCTGAAGTTCCGGCTGTGCCGGAGCAGACATCTCAATTGGTTTTTCTCCAGATTTTCCATCTGGGTCAAAAACCAAAAGCACCGATCCGTAGGGATCAACGTCAATTGGCACTCGAATGATGCCTCCATGCCTTTCAACATGGGCTAACGGACGAATAGTGCCTGTCCACGGATTCCAGAGTTCAGGAGATCCAAGGGCATGGCTTTCAATAATGGTCTGTTTCGCCACATCGTCGGGATTGCGCAGGAAGAAAGTGTCGAGGTTGCCGATGCGCTTCTCTATGAACGGCAATGGCGCCCCATTGAAATGAAGGTTGGGAGAAATGGACGCTTCCAGAATCTTTGCCACACTCTTGGCGTCCGGCGCCACATGTACATGACCGTCTTTCAAAACATTCCTGAGCGTATCCGGTCCGGGGCTCTCGGACAGTTGGCCGCCCACAATGCTCGACTCCGTTTTCGGAACACCGCCCATGAATACGATGGGGAGCCCCTGGCGGGCGAACGTCACCAATTGATCAGCGAGTGGTACGGAGATACTCTCCGGCTGCGGAAGTACCAGCACGCTGAATTTTTCTCCTCCGGGAGAAATCAGTTTGCCTTCCACCACTTTTGACTTCAATATCGTGTAGGCATCGATGTGATCGAAATTATATCCAGCATCCATGAGGCGGGTATCGATCTCCGGCTCGGGTGGCGCGGGCTCGATCGGATCGTAAGCTAGCATGCTGCGATAAAGTGCTACTGGCACCTCAGTGGTTCCTGCTTGCGATATGTATTGCAGACGCGTGATGTATTGGTTCAACTGAGGCAGATATGGCCAGAATGGATTCGACTGGTTCATGTCGGATGAGAACGCTCCCTCGGTCGCGAACGGATGCCAGCCGGGGAAGGGTCGATCCATATATTCATAGGGATACCCGTGATAAATAATCTCGTTGATCCCGGCAGTCAACAGTTCGTCAGCATAGCGTTTGATCTTCTCCGGAGTCGTCTGATAGGCCTTGCCATGCCAGACAAAGCTTTCACTCGATACGATCTTTCGCCCGTACAAATCGGCTCCAGAAGACGACATCTTGAGAAAATCGTACCGACCATTGTCCAGAAGATCTTCGGTCTCCGGGATGCTGGAAGCGCCATAGACACGGAGCAAGTCGGTCGGTGATCCATGTGCCTGCACACGCGATTGAAGATTGTTCGCCGCGGCCCACTGGATAAAGGGTGAGTAGAAGTTCTCAATCATGACATCCGAAACGGTTTGCCAATAGTCCCGTCGCACCCGATCGCCGATTCCTTCTATGTCGTAAAGCGGCAACCTCGCGGCAGTGCCGTTGTATGGCACTTCAAACCCTGGGATCTTGAGAATGGGCAAATACGGGGTTAGATCATATCCCCGGCGTTGGCGAAACTCCTGAAGAAAATGATCGTTCCAGAATAGATAGGCTTGGACTTCCAGGCTGTCACAGAAGATGGCCCGCAAACCGTGGCCAAAATATTGGCCGTCATACTGTCGGGCCGTGCCCCCAACGCGCTCGGCATACGCGTCAAATGCGTGCTTGTTCATATGGTCCAGAACCAGCTGTGGTCCCTCCCCGGCGCCACCGACGACTTTTTGTCCAGTCGGCATTTCTTTAAACGCGAACACTTGCCACGTACCGGGGGGAACATCCCAGTCCAGCGTGCCATCGGGCAGCATGTGCCCTGTCAAAACTATCGACGTGCCTGGATCAAGCTGGCCTGTACTCTTCACTGCCGGAGCCCGGTCAGAATCCTGATTGGGGACATACTGTACGTTGTCTCCGCGAATCGCGACCACAGCCACAAGCTTCTCTCTTTGCTTAAATTCGTTCAGCCAACCCGACGGCAGATTTGCATCCTTCGCGATGCTTTCTCTCAAAAGGGGCATTAGTATTTTTCCGCGAAAGTGAACGGGCCCACGAATGGTCTGGTGTTCCGATCGCAATTCTGTCGAAGCCAGCTCGGGAGTCACGACTCCTGCTCCTCCGAAAGGCCATCCCGAGCCGAAGGTGTAGTCCATCCACATTCCTTTCGCGCGCGCCTCCTCAAGAGCGGCCTGCATATGAGCAAAGAATGATGGACTCAAATAATCGTCGACGCGCTTTCGAGTAGCCTCAGGCATGTTCGGGTCGAGCCCGATGGTAAAAGGCTGAATTTCCGCGCCACCAAAGTTCGCCTGATCAAGAAGATCTACTTCGCGGCGCAATTCTGCGTCTTTTACATCGTTACCCGGCCACCACCAGCGCACCATTGGACGGTAGTTCTTGGCTGGGTTCTGGAACTGCTGGGCAACGGTGGCAACAGTCTGCGCCGATAAGGGTGCGCCTGCCACCACACAAAACGCGACGAGTGCGACAAGTTTCATACTCTAGCTCCTTTTCGGTATCTACTTGAACGAGGGACAAGACACGCATTGATTTTGCTTAACTTGCGACACGAACTCCATCCGATGTAGCTCCAAATGTGGCCTCTAATTAAATCCGAAGAGGAATTGGATAAAAGTGTTTGTCCCTGGAGCAGACTGTTGGGATTCGGCAATCTGGAGTGCCTTCAGGTCAGATGAAAGACTTCTGTCAGTGGAATGATATTTTGGTCGGGCATTGTCTCTCCTAAATTTTCGAAACAATGGGCCATCTCATGCTGCCATTGTGCATTCACGGAGGCGGCCTGCATCTTCTCCTGCGAAGACACCAGGTCTTCCGTTTCGAAATAGCCGACTAGAAGGCCGTCGGTCTGTAGAAACAAAGAATAGTTTTTCCAGCCGGCATCTTGCAGAGCTTCAACCATCGCTGGCCATATTGCTGCGTGACATTCTCGGTACTCTTCTATCTTTTCCCGTCGGACATGAAGCACAAAACATATGCGTTGCACAGATCACTTCCCTTGCGGTTTAAATTCAATTCCAGTCTGCAATCCTTGAGCTCTGGCCAAAATATTTGTTGCGCCAGCCATCCTACCAAGTCAAGTATCCTTACCGATATAGAAGATCTCTTTGATAGAGAGATAGCCTCCATAAGCACAGTCCAAGCCGATGGAAGCGCAAGTTCAAGCGAGGTGCGAAACCCAGACGTTCCACACCTCGCAATACGCAACTCCATGCTCCTTAGAAGGTCACCTTCATCGCGAACTCCATAATTCGAGGATCGCCCGCACTGTTGACCTGTCCATAGCTTCCGTCACCTAAGCCTGTATCTACATTCCTGAAGTTGGGATGGTTCAGCGCATTGAAAGCCTCAGCTCTTATCTGCATCGCAAGGCGATCATGGATTGGAAACGTCTTATTAAGAGAAAGATTGAAAGACGTGTAACCGGGTCCCCGAATAGTTCCATTCCGAGCGTCTCCGTAGAATCCATAAGCAGGTGCTACGAATGCACTGGTATTGAACCATTCAGTCAGTTTGCCAACCTTACGGTACGGTGCCACCTGATTTGGACGCGCCGCCAGCCCCTGCGTGCTCGATGACATTCCTGGACTTAAGGCGAAACCACTCTGATGTAAAAACAGTCCGCCAACATTCCAGTCTCCGAGTGCATATTTCAATGGCTTGCTACTATGCCTGAAATATGGGATGGCATATACCCAGGTTCCGGTTATGTCATTCGAAAAGTCATAGGACGGCGGGCCATACTCCGCAGCCCAATTCCGCGGATTCTGCGGCCCCGCTCCCTGAGATGTTGTATTGCCTGCACCGCGTCCAGCCACCGTGGCAAGAGCCTTGCTCCAGGTGTAAGCCAGGCTGAACTGCGAAGCTCCTGCTCGATAGCTAAGCGAGGATTGAAGCGAATTGTAATTGGCACTGCCTTCATCATACTGATTGTTGATAGTGCTATAGCCCTGATAAGGACGGGTATAGTCGGCTGAAGACACTCCTGCGTTGAGGCAGGGATCAAAGTCATAGGAGGCTGAGGCGGCCTGCCCGGTGGGCAGACAACCAGTTGCGCTCGGCGCAGTTACCTGCAATGGCCAATTGATGTCATTGCCGCCGCCAACCCCTGACGTAAGATGACGCGTTTGGCTACCGGCATAAGCCAATGCGCCAATCATATTGCTTTTGATCTGATGTTCCAGGGTCAAGCTATACGACTGAATTTGAGTGGGAGTAAAAGTAGACGGAACAGCATTCAGGTTTTGTGGTGTAGGAGCAGCTGCTGTCCCCCCTGCCGTTCCATTGCTCAATAGACTATTAAGAATGTTGGCGCTTTGGTTGTAGGGTGGGTTCTGGCCATACGCATAGTAGATTACGGCTACTGGAATTCTTGAGTAACCAACTCCATATCCACCTCGAAGAGACGTTGTTCCATTTCCCGATAGATCGTATGCGAAACCAACGCGCGGCCCGAAGTTTGTCTTCTTCGGGATAAAGAAGCCGTCGGGAATTCCATTTTGCCCTGCAAACGTAAGCCCATTCAAAAGATTTGCCTGTGTCCCGCCGGAAGTAAGTGGCTCATTCGAGCCATTGACGATGAAAGCTCCGGTTGGAGTCACGACAGGAGCCTGAGTAGCATTGAAAAGTGATGGCTTGAAGCTGGTGACCTGGTCACCACTGACTGAGTCATTGGAGAAATAGACCCAGCGCACACCCAGGTTCAAGGTGAGACGAGGCGTCACTTTCCAGTCATCCTGAACATAGGCTTCACCTTGCCGATAGTGAAAGGCACCTTCCCGCTCCGTGCTAGCCTGCGAGTAACTCGAATCCAGTCCCAGCATGTAGTCTGCAGCGGGATCTCCTGTGTGCGCACCGCTGAAGTTAAAGGACCCTTGTGGATTAGTAAAGACAGTCTGTCGTTTGATGCCAAACATATACAACGCACCTGCCTGCAAAACGTGTCGACCACGAATCCAACTGACGTCGTCCATGACCATTCCCTCGCCATCCGAAGCGGAGATCGGCTGAGACCCAACTCCATTTCCGGCCCATCCTTCAGCAATAGAGATATTCGGAATACGGTTGAGAGTCGGTGCGTCGGGAAACGCTTGAATGATCGACAGTCCTTCGGGTAGCTGGCCGCCTCCCTTAGTGAGCTTGATATGGGGTCTATCGTCCGTTTCAGCCACACTCGCCGTATTCATAAAGTTTGGCGTAATCGCCGACTGAAGACGTACTACACCGTTAAATCCTGTCGTGTAGTAGGCGTTAGTGATGGTGTTATAGGGAGTTCCGCTCCAAGCGTCATTCGGAAAACCATTGAGGACCTGTTCGTACATGACCCGGCCAATCAACTGGTTATTTTGATTGATCTGGTGGTCCCCGCGGAACTGATAATCAATCTGACTCGTCGTTTGCGGATCCTGATTGATATAGTTTTGAAATCCTCCCGCTGCATTATTAGGTAGCGGAACATAGGCGTTCAGTAATCCAACCGCCACCGGATCCAGACACGCTGAATTCAGCGTTGTAGGCCCAGTAATGCAATTGGTTTTCCCTTCCGAGGCAAGAAGTGCCTGACTATGCGCATCCAGCGTCAAGCTCCCATTCAGTGTCGGACTACTGCTAAAATCTCCATTCCGCATGGCCTGCGGGAAGACCGCGGCCCGGATAACTGAGGCTGCGCTGATCTTCTGCCATTGATTAGAAGCGAAGAAAAATGTCTTCTTCGATCGGTCCGTGTTGTAGAGGCCCGGGATAATCACTGGGCCTCCCAGCGTATATCCGTAGATATTTTGATGAAGCGCCTGGGTACCCGTCGAGAAGTAGTTCGCGGCATCAAACGCATTGTTGCGTAGATAATCCCAAGCCGAACCATGAAACGTTCCCGTCCCGCTCTTTGTTTCAACAACGACCTGGCCAGAACCCGCAAATCCGTACTTTGCGCTGTAGCTGTCTTTCAGCACCGAGAATTCGGAAATTCCATCGACAACTGGCAGGATATTGATATTGGCCAAGTTGCCGGAGTTCATGTTGTAAACCCCATCGATCGTGTAGGTCGTGTATTCGACGGAATTCCCATTAACAATCAGGGTGGTTCCACCCTCGAGGCCGCCACCACCTAATGCATCGGCGGCGTTTGTACTACTCACGCCAGGAATTGCAATCGCAAGTGTTTGGAAGTTACGTCCGTTCAACATCAGATTATCGATCTGCGCACTGCTGATCGTTCCTCCGCTCTCAGAACTTGCCGTATTGACCTGAACTGCATCCGCCGTAACGGTCACCTCAGACGTCGCGTTGCCGACCTCAAGCTTAATGTTGTTTGCGCGTCGTTGACCGGGGTCAAGCTGTATTCCATTCGTGAGAGTCTCTTTGAACCCCGGCTTTGAAATCGCAACCTTGTATTGACCGACTGAAAGTCCTTCGGCTGAGTAGAAACCGCTGCTATCCGTCGTCGCTGTGTGAGAGACGGCCGTTGCTTGGTTCGTAATTGTTGCCGTCGCGCCCGCGATAGCAGCACCAGTCGGGTCGGTCACGGTGCCAGAGATAGAACCTGTATTTGCCTGTGCATTCAGGAACCGTCCTGTGACTGCCAATAAGCTAAGGAAGACTGCAATTTGCAGTCCTTTATTGCGAAATAGTCGTTTCAAGTTTCGACCTCCGAATTTGCATGACTCAGCAGTTTGCCTCACTGCTCTGATAAAACGAGATGAAGCGCTTGGAGATGGTCAATTGACAACCGCAAAAAGCACGCAGTCGATCAATTGCGTATATCGCAACAAGTGCTACACTCCCGAATACGGTCGACTTGGCCACCAACGATGCCGTAAATTTAGCCTGCTGGGATTCGATAATGTGCGCTGCGAAGCAGGATCACGCCCGATACAAATTAGAGACTGTGGCACGAGCCTGCACGATCCTGCATCAATTCGCTGAGGCTCAACAGTCACTGAGCCTCAGCGAAGTTGTAGAGAGGACCGGATTTGAGCGCACAATTGCTTTTCGGCTTCTGCGGACTTTAGAAGAAGGCGGCTTGCTGCGTCGACCTGAAGGACGACGGTATCTTTCCAATGTCAACATCGTCACCCAAAAGCGCTTCCGCATCGGATACGCCTCACAAAACAGCGATTCCTTTTCCAAGGCTGTGACCCAGGGGATTCGGCGGGCAGCAACTCGCCATCAAATTGATCTGATCGAGGTGGAGAACCTTTATAGCGCCAAGGCAGCATTGCGTAATGCGCAAAGATTGGCTGATCAAAAAGTCGATCTCGCTATCGAGTTCCAGGTATACGAACGCATTGGCACTCAATTGTCAGCCATCTACGAAAAGGCGGCGATACCTGTAATCGCAGTCGAGATTCCACAACCGGGAGCCGTATTTTTTGGAATAGATAACTATAACGTCGGTCAACTCGCAGGTAAGGCCTTGGTCAAGGCAGCCCAGCAGCATTGGCAAGGCCAAATCGATGAATTACTGATGCTCGATCTTGAGGTTGCCGGCTCCCTTCCGCACCTGCGTATCTCTGGCGCAGAGTCTACAGTTCGCAAATCATTAGCAGGGAGCTATCAAATCCTTCATCTCGATTCGCGTGGCGAAATGGAACGGTCCTTTGAACTGGTCCGTCGCCATATGCAGTTTTCTCCGAAGCGCAAGACGCTTATTTGCGGGGTCAACGATCTTGCGGTTCTAGGTGCTCTCCGTGCCTTCTCAGAAGTAGGTCGAAGCGATTGCTGCCTCGCCCTGGGCGTGGGCGCATTCCCGGAAGCGCGCCATGAATTGCGTTCTCCGCAAACAAGAATGATCGGCTCGATTGCTACGTTTCCAGAACGATATGGAGATAACCTCATTCAGATCGCTTTGGACATTCTTCATCGCAAGCCTGTGCCACCTGCGATTTATGCTCCTATTCAACTGGTTACTCCACAAAACATCGACAAGTATTATCCCGGAACTTTATTCGCCGATGCCGATAAGAAGCTACAGTCATAAGAGTTCCCTTTTGGGCTACGCCCAGGTTATGTATCAGCGCAAACTCCTCAGCGGGTAACCACTAACGCGGAAAAGATAGCTCACACCATTTGCGATATACGCAAACTTAATAACACTTCATCTTCCTGATTGCTTAGGACAGAACACTGGCTGTCTATTATCTAGGTCAGTCAATCTGTTGGAACGAATGAGGCTAGGGAATGAAGATCACGCAGATCAAGCTTTACAGGATCAAGTCGGGCAATACCGGGGAGAAAGGTGCGCGCTTCGGAGAATCTCAATACTGGGGGGGTGGTTGGCAAACAGGTTCACACATTGCAAATCCAATGTCTATTTACCCAAAGTATGCCAAAGTGCGTACTTCGTGGATGGGGCCTGGCCAAGACCCATATGCTATCGAGATTTTTACCGACGAAGGCGTCACCGGATGCGCCGTCAATTATGGTGGTGGTTATTTTGCCTGCTCTGTGATCGAGCAACATTTCAGTAAATTTTTGATTGGCCAGGACCCATTCAATATCGAGTTGCTCTGGGATCAGATGTATCGATCCACGATGCCTTACGGGCTCGGGGGTGTCACGTCGATGGCCATGAGTGGCGTTGATCTAGCGTTATGGGACCTGATGGGCAAGGCGCTAGGACAGCCCGTATATCGCTTGCTTGGCGGTGAAACCAAAGAGTCAATTCCCTGCTATGTCACCACACATCCAGACCTCGTATCGCACTGGAAAGGCAGCGGCTTTCTGGGTGTAAAGATTGCCGCGCCGTGGGGCGCAGCCGATGGCCGTCCCGGCCTACTCAAGATGCAGAAATGTCTGGAAGATTGCCGCACGACATTGGGCAATGAGATGGAGTTAATGGTCGACTGCTACCTATCGTGGGACATCGAATTTGCTTCCCGGCTGGCAGAGCGTTCACGCGAGTGCGATGTCAAGTGGTATGAGGACCCTCTTCAAAATGGCTGGGCTGAACACATGAATGCAGAATTACGAACACGCATCAATCCTATACAGGTGGCCATTGGGAACCTGGAATACGACGTAAAGGCCTTCGCCGCAATTCTGGCCGCGCGTGCATGTGACGTGATTCAGCCCGAGATTCAGTGGTGCGGCGGACTCACCGCAGTTCGGCGCATCGCTGCCATGGCGAAGCCGTATGATGTCCCAGTCATTCCTCACGGTGCGGGCATCTACAACTATCACTTTGTGCAATCCAACCTGAATTCGCCGTTCGCAGAGTATCTGTCCGTGGGAGATGGGACGAAGGTGCGTCCTATCTTCGAAGCAGTTATTGGTGAGCCGCTTCCCGTCAATGGACATATCACCCTTGGGAACAGTCCAGGCTTCGGCGTTGAACTCAACCGTGAACTACTTGAGCCAATCAACTTCTAAGGACAGAGGAGCGCATGGTGCAACCTAAGATCAAATGCGGAGTCATCGGGGCGGGATGGTGGGCAACGTTCGCCCACATTCCCGCGCTCCAAGGGCATCCTGATGCGGAGTTGGTCGCGATTCAAAACGATAATCCACAGGAGGCGCAAAAGATTGGTGAAGATTTCGGCGTCGCCTTCGCATGTACTACCGTTAGCGAGCTTCTCGCTATCGAAGATATTTCGGCAATCGTAGTCAGCAGCAGTCCCGGCTTTCACTATCGAGATGCCTTCGCAGCTCTGTCACTTGGTAAAAATGTGCTGATCGAAAAACCAATGACGCTCACAGTTGCTGAAGCCAAGAAACTGGTAAAGATCGCAGATCAGCATGGCTGCCAGTTTCTGATCAGTTGCCCATGGCATTACACTGCGCACGCTGTCGAGGCACAGCACTTGATTCGCCATGGAGATGTTGGGCAGATACGAATGATCAGCATCTTGATGACAAATCCGATCAGCGATCTGCTTCGCGGCGCGGATACGATACCTACACATACAAATAGGACACCCTATATCCATCCGCGCGCAGGGACCTATAGTGATCCAAAGCTGGCTGGCGGAGGACAAATCTACGCGCAGGTGTGCCATGCAGCAGCTTACCTAACTTTTCTGACTGGTGCGCGACCCAGCGAAGTTTTTGCGCGTTTTCACAATGATGGTGCAGCGCTAGACATTTACGATACGCTTGCTCTGCGTATGGACGACAGTTCAATCGTCACTATTGCCAGCACAGGTGCTACAAGTCTTGAACGGAAGGATTTTGAGATACGCGTCTTTGGAACCAAGGGAATGATATTTCTTGATTTGTGGCGCGGAAAATTGGAGTTTTTGCCATTAGTCGGAGAACCCCGCACCTTTCCTGACCTCGAAGAAGACGCAGTCTATCCTCACCAGGCTCCCGCAATCAATCTGATTGACTCCATCCGGAATCCAAGCCGTAATCAATCGCCGGCAGCTTTAGGGGTAGCCGCGATGGAAGTGATCGAAGGTGCGTGCCGGTCGGTAAAAAGCGGCAACAATATTCTCGTGACATCACTCGTGGAGAAAACTGTATGAAGCAAGTACTGCTACGGGGCATCACCTGGAACCATAGTCGCGCGTTACCGCCGCTAATTGCCACGGCACAACGTTATGAAGAACTTAACCCGGGCGTGCGAATTCAATGGGAAAAACGAAGCCTCCATGAATTTGGGCATGCAGATCTTGCTACGCTGGCTCATCATTTCGATCTGCTCATTATTGATCATCCAATGGCAGGTGACGCTGAAGCGGCAAATATACTGACAGATCTGCTCCCCCTGCTCTCGTTCGAAGAGATCAAAGACCTTCGAGATGACTCGCTCGGCCCATCCTTTTCAAGTTACTTATATCAGGGGAAGCTCTATGCGCTACCGATCGACTCTGCTGCGCCTGCCGCAAGCTTCCGTCCAGACTTGTTCGAGCGAAACGGTGTCAAGGAACCAATACTCTGGAGTGACGTGGTCGCCCTCGCACGGTCAGGCCTGGTACGAATGCCAGCTTTCTCGGCAGACCTATTTCTGAACTTCTTGGGGCTCTGCGTTTCACGAGGCAGCGCCGTGGCTGCAAGTCCCGAACACCTTATCGATCACGAAATCGGCTCGCTCTGCCTGGAACAGCTTGATGAACTTGCCGCTCTCATGCCGGAGGAGATTTACCGCATGAATCCAATTGCTATCTATGAGCAAATGTCGCGTGGGGACAACTTTGCCTACTGCCCATTCGCATATACCTACAGCAATTACTCGCGGAATGGTTTCGGAGCGAAGCATGTTCGATTCTCTAACCCGGTAGCTCTGGAAAAAGATCTTCCGATGCGCACAGTGCTTGGCGGTACTGGAATTGCTATCTCGGCAAAATGTAACGAACAAGTTCTTGCTCTGGATTACAGCTTGTTTGTGGCAGGTCGATCTTGTCAGAGCACCCTTTATGGCATGTGTGGCGGTCAACCGGCAAGACGCAGCGCCTGGTGCGATCCCCTACTTAACCAGATCACGGATGATTTCTTCTTGCGCACCGCCGCCAGCATAGAAACCGCCTATGTGCGCCCACGATACAAAGGTTATGTAAACCTGCAGGAGCGTGCCGGAGAACTCATAGCCGAGCACTGCAAACACCATGGAAATCCACGCAGAGCAATCGAAGAAATCGATGGGCTTTATCGCTCCAGCCTGAAAGAGAGTACAAAGTATGTTTAAGTTCTCCTGTGCAGACTTCACTTTCCCTGTATTGGAGCGATCCACCGCCTTGCATCTGGTAAAGCTGCTCGGATTTGATCATGCGGACATTGGGTTATTCGCACGCAGCACACATTTTTCACCTTTTGATTTATTTGCGTCACCGCGCAGTTATACAGCGCAAGTCCTGCAAGATCTTGATGCAGCGGAACTACGTGTCTCCGATGTGTTTCTTCAAATCGGAGTCGATCCCTCCGAGGCTGCAGCCAACGATCCAAACCTCGCTGTACGCCTTCGGAATCGCGACATCTTTAAAAGCGCACTGGAGTTCTGTGTAGCGCTTGGCTCGAAACATCTGACGGGCCTGCCCGGGGTGTATCACGCTGACGACTCGCACGGCCGAAATTTAGATATCGCCGCGGAAGTTTGCGCGTGGCGCGTCGCGGAATGTGCCAGTGCAGGCGTCGTCTATGCAATTGAGCCTCATATTGGCTCGATCTGCCCTGATGTTGAAAGTACTCATAGATTTCTTGCTACTACCGAAGGATTGACGCTGACATTGGATTATGGGCATTTCATTATGGCAGGTGAAACCTCCGATCACGTACATAATCTGCTTCCATCTGCATCTCATATCCATGTGCGCGGAGGTGCTCGCGAAAGACTTCAAACCTCGGTCGCCGAAAACATAATCGATTTTCCCAACATGCTTGCCGGTCTACAGCAACTCGCTTATGGTGGCTTTCTCGCGCTTGAATATGTGTGGGTGGATTGGAAGGGTTGCAATTGCACGGACAACGTCTCTGAAACTATTCTGCTTAGAAATGCGCTGAAATCAACTATCTCTGAACTGATGAAAGAGGCTGGAACGCGCCCCTAAGCTTTATCCAACACAGTGATTGGAGTATCGATCTAAAGACAATGAAAATACGTCGCTGCTAAGTACGTTCACGCTTGTTTTGAGGATGAGATGAATCAAATTGATTTGAATAGCCGTCATGCGGTAGTAACAGGAGGAGCTCAAGGAATCGGCCTCTCCGTGGCTACTCGCCTTCTAAAGTCCGGTGCATCAGTCTCTATTTGGGACCGTGATCGCACACTTCTCGATACTGCGGTAGAACAACTGAAAGGAATTGGCCAGGTTTCCAAGGAGATCGTCGACGTCTCGGAGGTGACCTCCGTGGAGCAGGCGACTCAGTCGACGATCGATAAGCACAAACGTATCGACATACTTGTGGCGAATGCCGGTATTGCAGGGCCGAATTATAAAACCTGGGAGTACCCAATCGACGAATGGCAACGCGTCATCAACGTGAATCTACTGAGCGTCTATTATTGCTGTCGTGCCATCGTGCCGCACATGCTACGACAGAACTATGGGCGAATCGTTAATGTTGCTTCAATTGCGGGTAAAGAAGGCAACCCTAGCGCTTCCGCATACAGCGCCTCAAAAGCTGGTGTCATCGCCTTGACGAAGTCGCTTGGCAAAGAGACGGCAGCTAACAACATTGCAGTCAATTGCATCACACCAGCCGCAGCCCGTACACGCATCTTCGAGCAGATATCGAAAGAGCATGTGGACTATATGCTGAGCAAAATCCCGCGTGGACGTTTTCTCGAAGTCGATGAAGTCAGCGCCATGGTTGCCTGGTTAGTCTCCGAAGAGAACTCCTTCACTACAGCAGCAGTGTTTGATCTAAGTGGCGGAAGAGCGACGTACTGAAGAATTATTGAATGACACTTGAGAAGATATCGATATAGGAACCGGATATGACTAACGTGAGGGCAGGACTAGCTACTTTGTTCGTATGCTGTACAACGATCGTATTGGCTGCTCAGCACACTGAAGGTCGGCGCTATTTGGACAACCGGCCTGTCGCTACTCTTCGTTATGATGCTGTGGATCAAGGTATCGTTCTTCGTCCCGGTGGATGCCCCAACGAGTGCGATAAATATGGCGCTCGCGATGTTTGGGTCTTTGAACATGAGGGACAGTTCTACATGCACTACGATGCGGCAGGCGCTAACGGATGGTTGACAGCGCTTGCTGTCAGTCGCGACCTCGAGCATTGGGAAAAGCGTGGTCCAGTTCTTGCCTTGGGGCCACCCGGCAGCCGGGATTCCGCCAGCGCTTCCTACGGAACCACCTTCCTTGATGGACATCAGTGGTACATGTTTTACCTGGGAACCCCACATGCCACGGCTCTCCCGGATAGGATCCCGGCTTTCCCGTATCTGACGCTTGAGGCCCGCTCGTCTTCACCAATTGGTCCGTGGACGAAGCTTCGAGGTGTAACTCCCTTTAAACCCAAACCTGGAACCTATTATTCCGCGACGGCCAGTCCGGGTCAGATCATACGAAGCGACGGCCAATACCTACAGTTCTTCAGCGCCTCAACGGACAGGCCAATCCTGCGAACGTTGAGTATCGCCCGAAGCTCAAATCTGACTGGGCGTTGGACCGTTGATTCATCACCGATTTTTCCTCCTACGGAACAGGTTGAAAATAGCTCCCTCTACTTTGAGAAAGCAAACTCAACATGGTTTCTGTTCACCAATCATGTCGGTATCGATAGTGACGGTGAGTACACTGATGCCATCTGGGTGTATTGGACGAAAGACCTTAACCACTGGGACTCGTCAAAGAAGGCGATCGTACTGGATGGCACGAACAGCAAATGGTCCAGGCGATGCATTGGTCTGCCGTCCGTGTTGCCCTATAAAAACCGCCTTGCAATTTTTTATGACGCACCTGGTGGCAACAGCATTTCACATATGGCGCGGAGTGTAGGATTAGCTTGGCTAAAGCTACCTCTTTCCCCTCCAGAAACATCAAATATCCACTAAATCACACACAAGCTGTCATGTAATAAGGAAAAGTGCTTGCAAGAAAATTCGATTGGTTCTGTCAATGGCCTTTGGGCTTAATTCACCGCGGCAGAAGCCGTAGAAGGTTTGGTGTCCTTGTGATTCGCAGAGAGTTTATTCGTTTGGCTTCGCTAGCAGCAGGTGCGCTGCCATTCACCAGCCTAGAAGATTGCGGCGCAAGTAGCTCTGGTCTATCTGAATTTAGTACCGAAAGTTCAAGAGCCCATCCTCAGCTTGCCAATACCTCCGAGACAAGTTTGTACGATCTTTTTCAGCAGCCGGCAACTCAATATCGTCCAATGGTCCGATGGTGGTGGAATGGGGATCGAGTTGTTGGAAAGGAGATTCTCCGAGAGCTAGACGTATTGCAGGCCGCTGGAATCGGTGGAGTTGAGATCAATCCGATTCGGTTTCCAGATGAAGCGGACCCAATGAATGCCCGCGCGCTCACATGGATGAGCGATGAATGGCTCGATGTGCTGGACGTGGCCCTCCAAGGCACCAAGGAACGAGGTATGACCTGCGACATGATTGTAGGTTCGGGCTGGCCGTACGGAGGCGAGTTCCTTTCCCGGAAAGACCAAACGCAGATGGTAGCGCTAGGCACAAAGA
The DNA here is from genome assembly GCF_009765835.1 of Granulicella sp. L56. NCBI lineage: Bacteria > Pseudomonadati > Acidobacteriota > Terriglobia > Terriglobales > Acidobacteriaceae > Granulicella > Granulicella sp. L56. The sequence continues at coordinate 1,491,825 of NZ_LMUS01000001.1, forward strand.
CTTTAACTGGCCCCGCGCATATTAAGCTTGCTCGCGAAGGGCTACTGGAAGCTGTGAGCCCGCATTTCGTCTCGCCTTACAAGGACAGCCTAAAGGAACTCTTTGGACTTACGTTAGTTCCATCTCAGCTAAACACGACCGCCGCAAGCCAACGTATGGATGATCACCTAAACGATGAATTCATCGAGTTTGATCTTCCTACCGGTGATCATGTTCTGTATTTTCTTGTAAAACTCACGGGGTTTATGGCAGTCATCAATGGCGCGCCGGGCGCTTCGGGACCAGTCTTGAACCACTACAGCGAGGGGGCTGTAACACGCTACCTCGATCGCCTTTCGAGCAAGCTATCGGCCAGAATTGGATCATTAGGCGGACACTTCCGAGCATTTTTCACCGATAGTATCGAGCTTGAAGGAGCGAACTGGTGCGATGACATGTTCATTCAGTTTCGCAATCGAAGAGGATACGACCTCTCCCCATGGCTCCCATTTATTCTCTTCAAAGTGGGAGAGATGGGAAATCCTGTCAGTGAAAAATACGGAGCAGACTTTTCTCCTGCATTCAAGGCCCAGACTGATCTTGTTCGGTACGACTTCGAAATCACCCGGCATGAGCTATTCCAAGAAAGGTTCGTTGCAACCTTCGCAAGTTGGTGCACAAGAAACGGAGTCAAGTCGAGAATGCAGGCGTATGGTATGGACCTCGATGCCATCACCGCCGGCATGATGATCGATATTCCAGAATGTGAAACATGGATACGGTCGGAGAAGATCGAGGCTTTCGGTACTGGCGATTATCGTCAGGGCCGCAGCTACACCATGATCAACAAATTTGTCTCCTCCGCCGCTCATCTATCCGGCAAGCAACTCATCAGTTGTGAGGAGATGACAAATACCGACGACCCCTTCCATGCCTCACTCGAGAGAATCAAGGTTGCCGGAGATCAAAGTATGTTGTCCGGAGTTACCCAGTCGGTCTTGCATGGCTTCAACTATAGCCCGCCGGATGCCCCATTTCCAGGTTGGGTTCGATATGGAACCTACTTCAGCGAACGAAATACGTGGTGGCCTTACTTCAAGCTATGGGTAGACTACAAGGCTCGTCTTTCGGCCCTCTTTCAGCACTCGGTAATGCAGGCTGATATCGCAATCCTGCCTCCGTTGGCGGACCTCGCGTCACAATACGGCTTTCAGCGTGATCCTTTTCCCAAGACGGTCGAGCCACCATATCTCTATAAGCTATGGGAGGTCATTCATCAGAATGGAAGTGGGTGCGACTATCTCACCGAAGAGATAATCAGCCAATCGACTGTCAGCCAGGGCAGGTTGCAGTTTCACGATAGATCCTACAAGGCGATCTTTCTGCCAGATGTCGAGTCGATCCATCCTGTTACAGCCAAGCTGCTGAAAACATTTGTAGAATCCGGCGGAACGCTCTTGTGCATCGGGAAAGTCCCGTATCGTGCCTGCGGGTTCATCGATAACGCACCGGAGAGTCGAACTGTCCATGAAGTGATTCAGTCCCTCCGAAACAACTATCCACTTCGTACTCCTATTCTGGCCATGAACGAAGAAGATATGGTGAATTGGTATCGTGAGGTGCAGAAAAAGTACGCGCTCGTGCCTGATGTGCTAATAAATAAGCCTACTGACTATATCAGTCAGTTACATTACATCAGTGGAGATCAAGACATCTTCTTCTTCAGTAATTACGGCCCACAACAAACTCACACTTTTCAAGCGGACTTTCGCCTCAAAGATAAGACGCCCTGGCTATGGGACGCCGAGACAGGAGAGCGCGCATCTTATCCAATATTTGGCTCAAAGAATGTGTTAAACATCACGCTTGGCCCATCCGAATCGAGGCTAATTGTCTTCGAGAAATCCGCAACCAGTGGTAAGCCGAATTCAGTCAGCGCATCGAAGATCCTGCCTGCTCCGACAGACAACCCTCTCTCGGAACGCATAATAGGGGGACCCTGGAATCTGAAGCTCATTCATGTGAATGGAACAACTCAGTCTCGCGTTCTGCAGACTCTTATCGACCTCAGTCAGCAGGACGATCTGAAGTCCTTTGCAGGCGCGATGATCTATAGCAATCATTTTCAAGTTGATCACCCCGATCGGCACTTCGTCCTCGACCTTGGACATCTCCACAGTGTTTCGCAACTGGTGATAAACGGTCGCCTCATCGGTACACGTTGGTATGGCGAACACACGTATGACCTATCAGGTGCATTGATACCTGGCGTAAATGAAGTGACCATCAAAGTCGTATCGACCCTTGGCGATTACATGAAGACATTGACCGGCAATAAGTCTGCCCGGGTATGGACAGAAAATACGCCGTTCTATCCCATGGGCTTGACCCAACCTGTGCGCCTGGTCAGACTTGAATAATTCGTGGCCACCAGAAGAGTCGAACTCTCAGATCTGGCGGCTAAAGGTAGCGGCACCAGTATTCCAAAAGTCTTCCCACACTACCTCCGAGGCGCGAACAGTAACCTCATCGAGCAAACGCTGCTTTCTTCGTTGCGCAAGCGCGTTGTAGTCAGTCAGCACGAGACCGTCGAAACCCCACTGGTCCTTCAACGTTGTGCTCAGGAGCTAGCGATTTTGACAGGCGATCTCTCCATTGCGCAGGGCGGGTTCAACTCTCCATCGGATCCATCAGCTCCTCTGCGGCCGCTCCGCTGCGAGTACGGCGGCGAGCCCAGTAGAGTGCCAGTCCAAGTACGATCCATATCGAACCGAGAATCTGTGCATTGTGGCCAAGGTTGAGCCAAATGAAGGCGCTGATAAGCAGGCCGGCGAGTGGGATGGCCAACGGCAGCAGCACCTTCTCTTTCGAGCGGAACCGGTAGTGGATAAGTGCGGCGGCGTTGACCCCCATGAAGGCGATGAAGGCTCCAAAATTGAGCAGCTCCGCGCCGCGCTGATAAGTCAGCAGAAAGACGCCGAGCAGAGTGACGGCTCCTACCAGAAGCACATTGTTGCGCGGAATCGCGGTCTTTGGGCTCAGCGCTCCGAAGAATCGCTGAGGCAACGCATTCCCGCGGCCCATGCCGTACAGCAGACGCGCTGCTCCGAACTGCGCGGTGATGCCGGAGCCCATGTTTGCGATCAGCAGAGTCGCGTTGAGCAATTGAAAGAGGAAGCTGCCACCGATGCGACGGGCGACGTGGACATAGGCAGTATCGACGAATGCCTCGGCAAAGGGACCGTGATATGGCCATGCGAGCTGGGCGACGTAGACCTCGATGGCCGAGAGGATGCCGACGATAAGGCACGTCAGCACGGTGGCCAGCATGATGTTGCGGCGCGGATTCTCTACCTCTTCCGACATGGTGGAGATGCCGTCGAAGCCAATGTAAGTGAGGACCGCAATCGAAGTCCCGCGAAAGAGCAGAGACGGAGAAAAGGTGGAAGGATTGTAGAAGGGCGTTAGCCACTCGCCGCCAACCGGACGCGCGATGAACGCAAGATAGCGGATGGCATAGGCGAAGAAGATGACGACGACCAGGCTCATGCCGATGGCGAGAACACCGTTAAAGTGGCCCGATGCTTTGACTCCGCGCAGGTTGAGCAGCGTGAACAGAAGAACAAAGGCAACTGCCCACGAAGCATAGGGGATGCTGGGTAGTACGTTCCGCGCTGCGGCGCTGCACCAGATCGCGCAGACGATGGGGTTGAGTAGATAGTCCATCAACATCGACCAGCCGACGATGTATCCGGCTACGGGGTTGATCTCGCGGCCGACGTAGGTGTAGGCGGAGCCCGCGCTGGGATAGACCCGCGCCATGCGTCCATAGCTGACGGCGGTGAAGAGCATGGCGACCATCGCAATGAGGATGGTCGAGACAACATGGCCGCGTGCAACGTTGCTGACCACGCCGTAGATCCCCATCGGCGCCGTGGGCTGGATGATGACAATGCCGTAGGCGATGAGATGCCACAGCTTTAGCGACCGCTTAAGATGAGGTGCGGTTGTCTCGGCTCCGTCTGATTGCATTGTGATCGTTTTCACCATTCCGGAGATAGATAAAGCCTGTCGCTAGAGCCATCTTTAATTGATGACGCGTTGGACTTTACTGCTGTGAAGCATCGACTCCTGGCTGCCCCTCAACAAAGCGGCGATTCCTTTCCGGGCTGAACTTCGTAGCAATCGCTCCCGTAATGGTGATCGAGAAAGGATGCACATCCGGTTCCGGCGCAAAGCCTTCGGATTTGATCCGTGCCTTGAAGACGCCTGCATGGGTATAGGTGTGCATGACGTCGGACCCTTCCATCGTGACGCCATCTCCGAAGTGCCATGTGTAATGAAGTACCGGCTGCGCCTCGTCTGCTGGCGCTGCGTGGAAGCCGATCGGTTCACCGGCTTTGCCGGAAGACGCTACCTTGATCGTAACGGCAGGCGCCTTTGCAGCAATGTCGGTGTTGACCACCTTGAAGACGCGTACGGAGTGGGGTGGCTGCTGGACCACGAGTGCTGCGCCAAGCGTACCTGGTCCGCCTGTCGCGCCCAATACTTCAGAGACAGCATAGTGCGCGCTGGGATCGAGATGAAGCATCGAGCGCGTAAGGCTATGCTGCCGGTTAGTCTCCGACCAGTTGAAGACTGTAACGATGGACTGGCGCGGGGTCTCTTTCAATAGAAAGATGCTCGGCTGCAAATCCTTGGCGTCGTAGGTCATCAGGTCAAGCGGGATCGATGCGTGTCCCAGCTTGGCCATGTCGAGCAGATCGCGGTTCTTCACTAGCGCGATCCGGTCGGCGGCTTCACCCAAAGTCGGCAGATCGTCGCCGATCTCGTAGAGTCCGCCGGAAATCGCCGAGAGCACAATAGAGATCTTTGCCTCGTCGAGCGTGAGCGGCTTCTCGCCACCGTGCCAGTTCTGATCATCGACAGTCTGTGTCGATACCGAGAAGGCATCAGGGTCTGCGAGATAGTAGTTGCGGTTCATGTAATAGCGGGCCGCAATGCCGGTAGCTGCGTCCTTGCTCGAAGAGAAGGTATGGCCCGTATCCTGCGAGATGCGGCCCATATCGACTAGTCCTACGGGATTTAGAAGTTCGCATCCATCTTTGTCGAGCAGCACGTTAGGCCCGACCGTGTCGCGGATGATCTGGATGCCGAGACGTTGCGCCTCGAGCGCCGTCGTCTGCGGTTTGTAATAGCTCCCCTCGACAGCGCTGTCTTCCATGAAGTCCATCTTGATGTAGCGGATGCCCCAGTTGTTAACCAGCGTGGAGTAGGTGCTGCGCAGATAGGCCTGCGCGCCGGGGTTGGTGGTATCGAGCGCGTAAAGTCGATCAAGACCATTGGTGACGAGGCCAATATGAATCGGCTCGCCCTCTGCATTGTGAACTAGCCAGTCGGGATGATGCGTATAGACCCACGACCGCTCCGACACTTCGAAGGGCGCCGTCCAGATGCCGGGCGTCAGGCCCTCGTTCATGACCTTGCGCTCCAACTCCGCGATGCCCTGCGGGAACAGGTCCGCGTTGGGCGTAGCGTACTCGCCGCGAGCGAACTGGTAGCCCTCGTCCATGTGGAAGAAGGTATAACCATGCGACTTGAGATTTTCAGAGAGCCACTGGGCGTTGGTCAATGCCGTGCCCTCGTTGAGCCCGAAGTAGTAGGCGGTCCAACTCCACCAGCCTATCGGCGTCGGTGCCGTGACGCGCGCATGGTGCATATCGAGGATCAGGTGAGCGTAGGTCTCGAGCTGGCGATGGTAGTCGCTGTCGACGCTGAAGAGCATCCGCTCGGAGGAGAGTTTCGCGCCGGGAGCAACGCTCAGGCTGAGTTCAACGCGGTCTTTTGCGGGAGAGTGCTCCAAAGAGTTTTCGACGAGCAGCTCGGTCGTGCCGGTAGAGTCGACCTCATACGATGTCATCGTTGCCGGGTCTCCAGTCGGAGCCATGTGCAAGCGAAGGACGCTGAGGAACTTGTCCGAAGTCAAAGCACCAATGAACCAGCTACGCTTGCTTTCGAGGTTATAAAGAAGCTGCACGCCGACGGCACGGTGAAGATCGTTCTCCGCATCGCCAAGGTCGCGGAGCTTCATCGCAGGGCGATCTTCGCTGAAGCTGTCGGACAACACGCGATCATCGCCAGCGGGCCCATTCAGGTTGATCAGAGCGCTGCCGTTTGATTCACTGTTGTTCGATTCAAGGACACGCAGTGATTGAACCTCAATAGCGTGTCCCGTCGTATTGTCCGCCGTGAGTTGCATATCGCCGAAAGGAGTGTCCTCGTAAGTACGCAGCTTGAGCAGCAGATCCGGCGCATCGTCGCGACCGGTGTAGCGAATGGTCGTCACCCTGGCAGGGCCAAGCTCACCTGCACCGCTCGCAGTGCTGACGATGTGCTTTGGATAGTCCGCGGCATGGAGCCACTTGCCGTTCACCTTAACCGCCGCACTGGCCCGAAGCACAGGTGCAGCGAAGCCGGGCGCGGAGAGCGTATAGCTGCCGTCAGCCGCATTCGCGCTCAACTCCAGGGCTGCATCCTTCGGTGCAGCAGCGAAAGCCAGAGGACAGAGAATTGCAAGGGTAAGACCGATAATTTGACGGATGCTTCGCTGCTTCATCTATGCGGCTCATCTCTTTGATTTTTGAACGCTTTGAATATCTGTGGTCCGTTGTCGATGAAATATTACGCTCGGCTAATACGAAAGCTTGAGCGAAAACTGGATCTGGCGTGGTGGCTGAGCGGCAGTAAGGAAGCCGAATCCAGGCGTGTCGCGCACCGTTGCGCCGACAGTGGCGCTGGCAGCGGCAGGAGCGAAGAGCGGATTGTAGTGATTGAGAATGTTGAAGAACTCCGAACGGAACTCTAGATTGAAGCGGTCCGTAAGGTGAAGGAGCTTGAAGAGAGAGAAGTCTATGTTTTCCGTACCGGGACCCGCGATGGTATTGCGGTTGACATTGCCGAAGGAGCCCTGGGCCGGATCGGTAAAGGCGCAGGTGTTGAAGTAGGTACCAGCGATGCAAGGCTTGCTGTTTGGGTTCCCCGCATAGTTCGGACGCTGCGAGCTGCCCACGTTACCGCCGCCGTCAGGGACGTTGGAGAAGTTGACCGCATCCGTGGCCGTATACCAATTGCCGGTGGAGAGCGTGACAATGCTGCCGAGCTGCCAGTTGCCGATGACCGTGTTCAGTGCTTTGCCAGTGCTGCCGAGGAAGCGCTGCCCCTGGCCTATTGGAAGCGGATAGAGAGAGCTGAAGGTAAAGCGATGGCGAACGTCCGTGTCTGAGTTGCCATACTCCGCTTCAGGGTGACGGAAGTCGCGGAAGTCGCCTCCGTTCTGTGAGCCGAGGTTTGCGGATGAGGCATTGTCGAGGCCATGGGCATACGTGTACGCGGCCAGCAGCGAGAGACCGGAGCTGGAGCTGCGCGCAAGACTGAACTCCAGCGCGTTATAGTTGGACCGCCCTGAAGAACGAAACCACTGAATCGGAGCATCAATAGAAGGGATAGGTCGCCGAGGTGCAACCGGTGCAGTAGGATCGGCCGTGGGGGTAGCCTCATTGCCATTGAAGAAGGTGTAGAGCTTGAGACCGTGGGAACCGGCGTAGGCCGCGGTGAAGAGCAGGTTCGAGGGAAGCTGATATTCAGTGGAGAGCTGGTACTGCTGCACGTAAGGCGTAACCAGGTTCGGATCGAGTGAGTAGAGCAGCGGTGTATTGGGATCGGTAAGGGCGTTGACAGGAAAGCCGTCAGAGAGCACGCTGAGGCCGGGGATGGAGCAGTCTGTCTGTGCGGGGTTGGCGCTGCCCAGCGAGCAATTCGGCGAATAAGAATTAGTCGCGTAATAGGGTGGATTGTAGCCAGGGCTGGGGTTGGAATATGGTCCGCTCTCGCTGCCGCCATAGAAGAAGCCATAACCCGCGCGGAGCACTGATTTAGAGGTCAGGCCATAGGCCACGCCGAGACGAGGTGCAAAGTTATTGAGGTCGGGCTTGATGAGACCATCGCTGCCAGTAGCGCTGACATGGATGATGGAAGCGAGTTGCGGCGTTAGGGTCGTAGGCTGGCCCTTGGGCAGGATCAGGGTCTGCGTGGCCAGGTCAAAGGTGGCCTCGTGGTTGTTTCGCTCACGGACGGTCTGATAAAGCTCGTAGCGCAGGCCGAAGTTGAGAGTAAGCCTGCGGCTCAACTTCCAATCGTCCTGGGCATAGAAGTTCCAGCTTGGGCGGAAGTAGTCGATATTGATAGCGTTGCTGATACTGCCGCCATCGGGGATGCCAATCAGGAACGATGCGAATCCTGAGCCTCCAGTACCTGTCGTCGAAGAACCTGCGTTATCCGTAAACTGGGTACCGAAGTCGAGCGTGCCACGCGGTTCCGCGGGTTGATAGATGGCAAATTCATTGCGATCGATCTCCGCGCCGAAACGGACGCTGTGGTTTCCCACATTCCAGCTCAGATTCTCCGAGATGATATAGGTGTTCTGAAGTTCGCGCGAAGGAAGGAAGAGCGAGCTTCCAATTTGGGAAACATCGCTGAAGGTCAACTGAGGCAGCCCCCCATTGGAGGGTGCAGAGGGAATGCCCGGAAATCCGATCTGTTGCGCGATGTCGGAGTTATAGCCGGGCTGAAGCCGGTTCGAGTAGATACGGTTATAGCCGAACCGAAACTCATTTACGAGATGCGGCGTGAAGATGTGCGTTTCCCCAATAGCAAGGCTGTGATAGTGAGTATTGCTGATGCCGGAGAAGAAGTCGCCGCCGTCAGCCACCGGACCGAAGACAGCGGGAATATTGGAGGGGACAGTTTCGAAGCTATAGCGGGCAAAGGCGGTGTCCGTATCGCTGATCTGCTCATCGAGACGAAGATCGAAGTTATTGCGGTTGATCACGCGCTTGGGGCTGGAAACGAAATTGTAAGCGGGATTGTTCGCATTCGGTGCGGGATACAGTGCGGCAATGCGCGCGGCCAGAGGATCAATCACGCTGCCGGGAATCACATTGGCCGCCTGTCCGCCGGAGTAGCCGAACGGAACTCCACAATAACCAGCGCTGTTTACCGAGGACTGCTGCGCCAGGCGGCTGTTGAAGATCTCCCCCGGATACGTGGACTGCCCATTGCAATCCAATACCGGCATACCGGAGACAGGATCGGTGACGGGGCTGCTGTAGTCGATGTTAGAAGAGAAGTCGCCAGAGCGCTGCGCCAGCGTGGGGACAATCGCAGGAATAGGCTCGGAGTCGACGGAGCGGAAGCCTTCGTAGTCGGTGAAAAAGAAGGTGCGATTGCGGCCGTTGAAGATCTTCGGCAGAACAATGGGGCCGCCGATGGTGCCACCGAACTGGTTCTGCTTGTATGGTTGACGGGTGACGTCGTAATAATTGCGGGCATCCAGCGCGTCATTGCGAAAGAACTCATAGAACGCGCCATGAAGCTGGTTGGTGCCGGAGCGCGTCACGGCGTTGATGACCGCACCATTGCCGCGGCCAAACTCCGCGGTGTAAGAGCTGGTCTGGACCTTGAACTCCTGCAGCGACTCGACCGGCGGCTCAATGACGTAGCTCGAACCGTTGAGAAGATCGGGCAGGTTGGAGTTGTTGTCGATGCCGTCCAGCAGAAAATTATTTTGCAGACTGCGAGCTCCGTTGGCGCTGAAGCCGAAGCTGCTTTGATCGCGCGAGCCGGGGGCCGCGGGCGCCGTACCGGGCGACAACAAGGCAAGCTGCGCGAAGTTGCGGCCGTTGAGTGGAAGATTCGAGATCTGGCGGCTGTCGATCACCTGGCCAAGATCGGAGGTCTCCGTCTGTAACTGAGCGGTGGAGTCGGTAACAGTGACAGACTGGCTGACCACTCCCACGCTGAGCGTGACATCGAAGACGACGCGCTGCTGTATCTGCAGTGTGATTGGAGTAGATACAACGCTGTTGAATCCGGACCTGCTGGCCTTGAGGACGTAGTGGCCCACCTTGAGCGGAGCGATAACATACTCGCCGCTGGCGTTAGAGGTGGCAGTGACCACCGCGCCATGATCAACATCCGTAGCCGCAATCGTCACTCCCTCGATCACCGCCCCGGAGCCATCATGCACTGTGCCGGCGATGGCACCGGCGTCCTTTTGCGCAAGACACAGCGGACCACTCGCAAGGAGCAGAAAAACGCCTGCCGCAAGGGCAAGACAAAGACGAGCTTGTAGACGATAGATGGATGATAAAGGGGTCATGGCTTGCTCCGAATGCGGGATAAACAAAATGTTTCCGATGCATAAACGAAATGTTTGCAAGGTTTGATTAGTACTTTTTACTTATGTTTTACTTCGGTAGATCATTCATAACGTTACGTTACAGATATGTCAAGGGAATTATCGAGCTTCGAACGAAAGCACGCGAAAATCACACGATGGCATGAAAACCTATAACGGGAATGACGAATTATTAGCAGTGACGAGGCGAATGGAGATGCGGCAACCGCCGGAGATTCCGGATGTCTTGGGTACTTCTGGATGAATGCTCGCTTTGAATTAAATGAATGGCGAGTTCTCGTCGAAAGCAGCAAACGAGACCTCAAGCCAGTCTGACCTGACAGCGTCGAATTAAATTGCGATCGATGCGACAGCAGCATCGCGCACGACACCATCGACTACGATGAAGCTGTGCTCTAGCTGCAAGCTGCCGCGTAGACCCGCAGCACGTCGCGAATATGGTCCACAATCAGCGACTCTGGGTCTCCGGCTATCTCTTTCTTTCGCAGCCGCAGATATTGCGCGGGCAAATAACGACTGCACATACTCTCCGGCATCGCCACCGTGGACAGGTTGGTAACCAGCTTATCGACTGCTGTCGCAATCTCTGGTTGGTTCCAGTAGTAACGAATCCTGTCGCTATAGCTGTAGAGACGCAGCAGCTTCTGGTCTGCGGGGCTGCCGCTGTAATAAGGCTGCCAATTCGCAGGCTCTCGCAGCATCGTCTCCTCGATCACCCGCGTCAGCAAGGACCGCTGCGCCTCCGGCACCAGTTGCGACTCCATATCTTCTAGCGCGCACAGCGCCTCGCGCATGGCGAACGTCAGCGCCGGCCCTACCTTCAGAATCGCAAATCCATCTTCCACCAGCGCCTTGTAAGCCAGCGGCAGTTGATAGTCGGTCGAGTGCGCCTCGAACACTATCTCTTCCTGCTGCGCCTGCAGCCAATCCACCAGTGGTCTGGCCTTGGCGCGATCATACGCAACCACGGCATCGTGATCGAACTCGACGCCCGGCTGCACCACCAGCGCGATCACTCGTGGCCAGACGTCATCCAGACCCTGCTCTGCAAAGGCGCGCTTATGAACTTCGAGCGTATAAGCAGCCGCAGCGGTCGAAGTCACATCGAGTTCCTTGACCGAGTGCGTCGCCCCTCCTGGCACCGGAACCTCGGTTCCAATCACATACACCGGCGCATCGCCCGGCGTTCGCGCAGCCTCAGCGGCCTTGCATAGCTCGACGGCGCGCTTCGCGACCGCTTCATCGGAGAGGTGCGCCGGATCGCCACCGCACGCCATGCTCGCGTCCAGATGGATCTTGGTAAAGCCCGCCTGTACATACTCGGCGACCATCGCTACCGCGTTCTCCATCGCCTTCTCCGCAGGCATCGCGCGCCACGGATTGGGACCGAGATGGTCTCCGCCGAGAATCAGTGATCTCGCATCGAGCCCGGCGGCGGCGACATGCTCGAGCACGAAGCTGCGAAACTCCGCCGGCCGCATTCCCGTGTAGCCGCCAAACTGGTTCACCTGGTTGCTGGTAGCCTCTACCAACAACAACGATCCATCCTCGGCGGCTTGCTCCGCCGCTGCACGAATGACCCAGGGATGCGCGGAGCAGACCGAATAGATGCCGATCGGGGTCCCCTGCACACGCTTTTCGAGATGTTTCTGCAGTGATGAACTCATGGCGCTCAATAGATCCTGAACTTCTGCACCACTCGATTAATCACGCCGCCGGGACTCGGCGAATCCGGTTGCAAGCCGCGAGCTACCGAGCAATGCAACCCAAGTAGCTGGCCGAAGATCACATCCACCACCGGTCGATAGGCATCCTCGATATCGTCGTCGATGGCAAGATACGAATCGCAGTAAGGTGCAATCTCTTCGCTCGCCGACCGAGGCCCGATCGCGATCCGTTCCGCGGTAATTCCCTTCTCTCCGACCTCGCGCAGCAGGTCTGCCGCGTAATTTGCCCTACGCTCTTCCCCGGAGACAAAGCATACAAAGAGAGTCTCCGCATCGAGCGCTGCCATAGGTCCATGACGAAGTCCAAGCACGGTCTCGGACATCGTCTTCACCTGGCCCGCCGTCATCTCCAACACCTTCAGCGCCGACTCCTTCGCTACACTCGCCAGCGATCCCGTCCCGACCATGCATACGCGAGAGCGCCTGAGCGACGACAGCCGCTCTGCTTCGGTCTCCGCCAGCGGCATAAACTTCCGTCCGGCGCGAACCAGCCTTTCGAGAATCGCCGAATACTCTTCGATCGACCATGCATGAGCCAGGCACTGCCCCATCAGCACCATGTTCGTAAACGAACTCGTCATCGCCAGGCTGCGGTCATTCACCGCGTCGTCCAGCACAATGACGCAGGCGTGTGCCGCCTCTTCGCAGATAGCGATCAATCGTGCCTGCGCGTTGCAGGTCACCACAATATGGGCGATACCTGGATATAACTTGATCGCCTGTTCCACCACCGCGACCGCCTCCGGCGAATCTCCCGATCTCGAAAACGAGATCCAGAGATATCTCCGCCCCGGAACGACATACTCGTCCAGATTAGGCAGCAACTCCGTGCTTGCACATGCTGACACCTCGCAACCCCACTTCTGCCGCAGCAGCAGCTCGAGCGCCTGGCCAATATAATCGGAGGTTCCAGCTCCCACCAGCATCACTACGGGCCGCTTCTCCAAATCGCCCCGCAACCCGGCTTCCTCAAGGAAATGACAGATCCGCTCCTGATTCTCCTTGAAGATGTGTAGCGTTTTCTCCCATGTATCCGGCTGCTGCGCAATCTCGCGCGCTGTGAAGAAAACGCCGCGAGCCTTTTGTTCCTGTACAGGCAAGTCAACAAAGCTTGAACGAGACACCACGGAGATTCCTTTATAGTGGAAGAATTAGAAACATTGAATCAGAATCGAAATCAAACATAAGTAATAATAATACATATACTCGTATTTGCATCACAAAACAACAAGAGGCTTTTATGGATACCAAGCGTCCCGGCGGACAGGAAAAATCATTCGATATCACTATCGCGGGGGAGACCAACCTCGACCTTATCCTCTACGGTCTGCCGGAGGAGATGCCCGTTGAGCGAGAGCTGCTTGGCTCCGGCTTCAAGGTCACTCTCGGCGGATCCTCCTCAATCCTCGCCCACAATCTTGCTATGCTCGGCAACCGAGTAGGCTTTGCCTCGCAGGTTGGCAGTGACGAGATGGGAGAGATCGCCCTTGCCCGCCTCGCCGAAAGCGGCGTCGACCTCTCTCAGATCAAACGCCAGCACCGCGTCGATACCGGCGTCACCCTGTTGCTGCCGCATGGCCGCCGGCGTCACATCCTGACCTACCTTGGGGCGATGGCGGAGATGACCGTCTCCGATTTGAGTCTCGACTATCTCACCTCATCCCGCCACTTTCATCTCTCATCGCTCTTTCTGCAAACAGCACTTCAACCCGGATTGCCTGAACTTTTCGATCGGTTGAAGGCTGCCGATCTGACGATCTCGCTCGACACCAACGACGATCCCAGCGATACATGGGGAGGCGTACTCGATCAGCTCCTCGACCGGACCGACCTTCTTCTGCCCAACGAGGACGAGGTCATGCGCATCGCTCGAAGGCCCACGCTCGAACAATCGCTCGATCTGCTGGCTGCTCGCGTTCCATTGATCGTCGTGAAGTGTGGCGCGCGCGGGGCCGTCGTGCAGCAAGGGAAGCAACGCGATTGGGTCTCCCCTCTCTCGGTCGAACCCGTCGACACCATTGGAGCTGGCGACAGCTTCAACGCCGGCTTCCTCAGCTCGTATCTAAAGGGCGAAGATCCCGTGCGCGCCGCCGCTATGGGAAACGTCACCGGAGCCTTATCTACTTTACGGACAGGCGGCACGGAAGCCTTCCGCGATATCGAGCTTCGCGACGCGTTCCTCAAGCAATACACCATATCTGCGGTATCCGGCGCCTGACACTGCTTTGTATTTAATCCTCCGGACTGCGTACTGAAGTTCGGACTTATTGTTTTTTGCCGGCAGCAATCGACGCTACACAACCTTCAGGATGCAACTCGGCCTGGCCACCAACGAGCACTCGCTGAGGAAGAATCTTGCTGTTTTTTCCGTAAGCCACGGGCGCAAAACTGCGCTTTACCATTGTTCTTTTTGATGTGGAGATAGAGTCGGACTTCCATGCGGACCTCAAAGGTATATACCGTTTGAGCAAGGCCAACCGCCGGAATTTAATGAACACACTCGGAAACAAGCCTGTAAGTGATTGAAAACATGGTCGGGGCGGAGGGATTCGAACCCCCGACCCTCTGGTCCCAAACCAGATGCGCTACCAGACTGCGCTACGCCCCGACTTCTTTTAGTCTATCGCATTCATGCGGCAGCTCACGCTACATTGCGAAGAGGCGATGCATATCCATGCCAATCGCTTGCAACACATGTTCCGCCATCCATGCAACCAGCAACAGCGGCAATAGAATCAGCGCGGCCAGCACAATGCACAGCACAATCAGGAATATCCAACTCTGGATCGTATTTTTTCGCGGCTGCACCAGGCTGCCTGCCAGCAGGGCGTAGTTGCGCCGGTTCGCGCGCCAGGCGATGTCGAACATATCGCCAATAATCGGGACCGATCCCACCACCACCTCGATACCGACATTGGCCGCCATGCGCGCCAGCGTTACATACGAAACACCGCGAATCCATGCCGCGATAATGATGATGCACGAAGCAATTCCGCCGATCACATCGCCGATTCCCGGAATGACGCCGACAATGCCATCGAGGCCAAAGCGAATCGACGTTCCGGGAATCCTCAGGAAGTCGTCGAGAACATGCGACAGCAGGTCCAGGTTCTCGTCATCGAATAGCTTTCCCCCGCGTTTCGTGCGTGGCGGCAGAACCTCGGGCTTTGCTGTAAATTCCATCGCGCTCCCCACTATCCCGGTGCTATAATTCTGAGTATACGGCGGCTATAGTTCAGTGGCAGAACGCCGCTCTGTGGCAGCGGATGTCGTGGGTTCGAAACCCACTAGCCGCCCCAAAATCTTCTCTCCTCGTAGAAGTCCAGCTTATAGACGACTCCAGGTTCTCGATCCATCGTGGTGTCTACCCAAGCCTCAACTCGAATCTTCGCCGGAACCTCCGGCTGGGCTTACCCGACGTGGAAACCTGACTTCTATCCTCCTCGCACTCCCGCAAAGAAGTTCCTCGAGTTCTACGCCTCGCAGCTCACCTCTGTCGAGGTCAATTACACCTTTCGCGCCTTGCCTACCACAAAAATACTCGAAGGCTGGCTCGCTGCCACTCCGCCGCATTTCCGCTTCAGCTTCAAGGCCCCGCAGCGCATCACCCACTTCAGACGCCTCCGCGATTGTGATGCCGACGTGGCTCAGTTTATCGCCGCGCTCGAACCGGTCCGCCAAGCTGGCAAGCTCGGCCTCCTGCTCTTTCAACTTCCGCCAAACTTCAAGGCCGACGCCAGCCTGCTCACAGCGTTCCTCACTACCCCGGCATTGCAGACATCAGGCACGCCCCGCATCGCGTTTGAATTTCGCCACCAATCCTGGTTCAACGAAGAGATTTATACCATCCTGCGCCAGCACGAAGCCGCGCTCTGTATCGCCCAAAGTGACGACCTCGTTACCCCCGAGATCCATACCGCAACTGAATTTACCTGCTTCCGTCTGCGTAGCAGCGGCGGCTATTCCTCCGTCGAGCTCGACTCGTTCGCCAAACGTTTCACCGCACTCGCGCAGCAGCGCAATGTCTACGCCTACTTCAAGCACGAGGACGAACCCACCGGCGCACTCAACGCCAAAGCTTTCCTCGACCGCACACTTGCCATCGAGGACAAGCATTGATGTCAGCAACAACGCTCGCAACCGACACCGTTCAAATCGCCGATTTTCAACCGCGGCGCTTCCTGCACAATGGCCATCTGCAGACCATCTTCGGCAACTATCTGCCGCGCACGAACAGCCTTCCTCCGGGCGAGGCCCAGCTCGTCGAGGTCTCCCCGGCCACCGACTACCAGATCTCCAGCCAGGTCCTCTGCCACTGCCACTGGCAGCCCGAAGACGTCCGCGCCGCACGTCCTACGATCATCATCGTGCATGGCCTCGAAGGCTCGTCCAACTCGCAGTATGTAATCGGCAACTCCAACAAGCTTTGGCGGGCAGGTTGCAACATCGTCCGCATGAACATGCGTAACTGTGGTGGCACCGAAGCGCTTGCACCCACGCTCTACCACTCCGGACTATCGAGCGACGTCGACGCGGTCATGCGCTTCTTCGTCGATCTGCATCAGCTTCAATCCATCGCGCTCATCGGCTACTCTATGGGTGGCAACCTTGTGCTCAAGCTCGCCGGCGACCTCGGCAAAACTCCGCCGCCACAGCTCCGCGCGGTCATCGGCGTCTCCCCGGTCATCGACCTTGCGCCCTCCTCCGACGCTCTTCATCTCTGGCAGAACCGCATCTACGAGAAGAAATTTGTGCGGGCCATGCTTCGCCGTTTTCGCCGTAAGGCAGCGCTCTTCCCTCGCGCCTTCGATCCCAATCGTGCCATCGGCATCAGTTCGCTCCGCGACTTCGACGAGCGCATCATCGCCCTCTACGCCGGTTTCTCCGGGGCCGAGGACTACTACCATCGCGTGGCCGCAGCCCGCGTCATCGATCAAATCACCGTCCCCACGCTCATCCTGAACTCTCTCGACGACCCTTTCATCCGCATCGCGCCCGATACCCGCGATAAGATCGTGGCGAACCCAAATATCACCTTCCTCGAAACTGCCCAGGGCGGCCACTGCGCCTTTCTCGCCCAACCGGACCCCTCCATCTGCTACGACGGCTACTGGGCCGAGCACACCCTCCTGCGCTTCATCCTTGCCAATGCATAAGCCATTCCCTACCAGCCTCAGACTCCCGCTAAGATAGTGATTGATGCTCGCCGAATGGTCCGTAGAAGCCTCCGCAGACGATCCCGTCCTCGTCATTCCCTGGTCTGACCCCTCAGACCCCAGCGGCAATCGTCGTTTCATCGACCTGCGCGAAAATCCGTACGACCTCGAACATCTCCCCGAAGCGGAGCTTCATCCTCCGCTCATGCATGCTCTCCGCTCCCTCAACGCGCCCCGCTCGCCTGTATTCACGGCCAAATGCGATGCATGGCCGCTCCAACCCAAACAAGATGCAGACGAGCTGGAACAGCTTCGCCTCAACCTCGATATCTTCGATGACGCCTCCCACGATGCCTCGGACGGCTTCGTCAGCTATATCGACATCCTCTGGCGCGAGCGCTCGATCTTCACCTCGTTCCACCAGCACGAGCAGCTTCTCCACCGCCTCACCCGGCACGCCGCTCCGCTCAGCCATCCCTATGCAATGCTCGACTGCGTTCTGCGCCCTGCGCTCGTCGACCTCACCGGGCCACAGGAGGGCTTCGCCCTCAGCCTCTATATCAAGTCCCTCGGCCACGATCCACAATCTGCCGAAGAGAACTGGGCCAGCGCCCTCGACGCCATCGTAGGCCTCGTCCGCAGCAAAGATCTCTCCTTCGCCTAAGTGTTTTCCGGTTGACCGTCCCACCCGCTACAATCGAATCAGGAACGTATAGGGGCGAGTAGCTCAATGGATAGAGCATCAGCCTTCTAAGCTGACGGTTGCAGGTTCGAGCCCTGCCTCGCTCACCACACCCTCTACATTCCGTCATTGCGCGCCGGCCCACGGAAAACGAAAGGGGCCGCCAATATATAGCGGCCCCTGACTTTACGTCTTCCCTCAATTACTTTCTACTTCTTAGCAACAGCCTCTGCCTGAATCTTCGCCTTATTGTCGATAAAGGTCTGCTGTGCTTCGAGCACCTTATCGCGGGCAAAAGAAGCATCGCGCCAGCCTTTTACCTCGACACGCTTACCCTCAAGGTCCTTATAGATAGCAAAGAAGTGCGTGATCTCCTTGAGCATGTGCGGGTAGATCTCGGAGTAGTTCCAGACGTCCTGGTAGCGCGGATTATTCTTGCCGACACACAGTACCTTCTCATCAGCTACGCCCTGATCGAGCATCTCCAGCACACCGATGGGACGAACCTCTTGAATGCAGCCCGAAAAACTAGGCGTATCAACGAGCACCAGGACGTCCAGCGGATCGCCATCAGCCGCAAGGGTGCTCGGAATAAAGCCATAATCCCCGGGATAGTGAACGGGCGAATAAAGATTGCGGTCCAGCCGGAAGACATGCAGCTTCTTGTCATACTCGTATTTGTTGATGCCTTCGGAGGGGATCTCGATGACGGCGTTGATTACCTCGGGCGCTTTATCTCCGATGGGTAGCTCAAGATAGTTCGGCATAAAATCTGGGATCTCTTCTCGTGTGCGAAATTTTGCAGCTTGTGGCAATGCGATCGCAACTGCCGGCGGCAACTGCTCCCTCTCCGTTTTAGGAAGGAAAGCGGCACCTTGTCTATAATCAAGCAGAATGAAGGCTCATGTCTATGTCACGCTGAAACGAACGGTGCTGGATGCCCAGGGGCAGACAGTTGCGGATGCACTACGGCGAATGGAATATCGCGGCGTTGCTGACGTACGGCAGGGAAAGTATTTCCTGCTGACTTTGGAAGATGGATTGGACCAGAACGCGGCGCAGGCCGAGATCGAACGGATCGCGCGCGAGGTGCTGACCAATCCGGTAATCGAAGAGTTTACCTTCCGGCTGGAACCCTAAACACTGCGTTCCCACCGTTTCCGGTCAAAATTCATCGCCATGGCTGGAAGCGGCAATCGGCTGGTGCTAGGCTCAAAAGCATAGCAATGGAGAACCCTTTGAGTCCTTCGTCGATCCCTGCATCCCTGGAAACCATTGCGGCGCTTCAACCTGCCGGAAATGCCTCCGCCGGAAGCAGATTTGTTCGCGCCTGTCTTCGTCAGCCTGTCGATCGCACCCCCATCTGGCTGCTGCGCCAGGCTGGGCGATACATGCCCGAATACATGGCAGTGCGCAAGCACCATTCGCTGCTCGACATCTGCCGAACCCCTGATATTGCCGCCGAAGTGACCATCACCGCCGCCGAGCGGCTGAGCGTCGACGCCGCAATTATCTTTGCCGATCTGCTGCTGCCGTTTACCCCCATGGGGCTCGACTTCGAATTTCTCGCCGGCGAAGGTCCGGTCGTGCACTCCCCCGTGCGCACCGTTGAACACGTACGCGCTCTCCGCACCGACCGCATCGACGAACTAAGTTATGTAGCGCGGGCCATTGAGAAGGTCGCCGCTCACTTCTCCGCTCCACGAGCAGATGGCGACCAGCTTGGCATCATCGGATTTTGCGGCGCGCCGTTCACCTTGGCCAGTTACATGATCGAGGGCGGCTCTTCGCGCAACTACATCGAAACTAAAAAACTGATGTACAGCGACAACATCGCGTGGCCGATGCTGATGGAAAAGCTGGTGACGGTGCTGGTCGGATTTGCACAGCAGCAGGTGGAAGCCGGAGCCGACGTCATCCAGATCTTCGATAGCTGGGTCGGCGCGCTGAGCGTGACCGATTACCGCCGCTACTGCCTCCCCGCCGTCACAGAACTCGTCCGCAGAATTCAGTCGATGGGAGTTCCCGTCATCTACTTCGGCGTAGACACCGCCTCGCTTCTCCCCGCCATGGCCGAGACCGGAGCAGACGTCATCGGGCTCGACTGGCGCATTCCTCTCGACCAGGGATGGAAGGCCGTCGGCACCGGCCATGCCGTGCAAGGAAACCTCGACCCTATCACTCTGTTTGCCCCCGAAGAGATTCTCAAAGACCGAGTACGCGAGGTGTTGGCAGCAGCAGCCGGGCGTCCCGGCCATATCTTCAACCTCGGTCACGGCATCGTCCCCGGAACTCCCGTTGAAAACGTAATCAAAGTCGTCGAATGGGTCAAGGAGTACGGAGCGCTATGAGCGGAGAGGCAGGCCGAAGCGCCGTTCTGCTGCTCGCGCACGGCACTCCCGACGTGCTCGGTGAGATGGCCGCGTATCTTGCCAAAGTGACCGGTGGCAGACCGCTCCCCCAAGAAGTTGTGGAAGAGTTGCAGCACAGGTATCAGCAGATTGGCCTGGGCGAAACGCCGGGAGCCGAAGCCCCACCGCTGACCAAATGGACGCTCATTCAAGCGAATCTGCTGGAGCGCGCCTTGGATCGAATCGGCGACTCCAATACCAGGGTTTACGTGGGGATGCGGAACTGGCATCCCTACATCGCCGATGCCATCGCCAAGATGCGGCTCGACGGCGTAACCCACATCAAGGCGATCTGCCTCGCTCCGCAAAACTCCCGCACCAGCGTTGGCCTCTATCGCAAGGCCGTGCTCGCCGCCGCTGATGGCCTCGAGGTTGACTTCGTCGCCGGATGGGCCGAGCATCCCCTGCTCGCGCAGGCGTTTGCCGAGCGCCTGTGGCCGGTGTGGGCGTTGGCCTGCGCCCAATCAGGACGACGCATTCCCGTGCTGTTCACAGCGCACAGCGTTCCCTGCCGCACCGTAATGACAAAGACGGCTGATGACGGAACATCCGAGCCTCCCGACACCTACGCCGTAGAGGCAAAGCGCACCGCCGAGCTCGTCGCCGAGCGCATGGCCCCGGTCGGATTTGGAGAGAAGGACTGGTACTTCGCCTTCCAGAGCCAGGGCATCAGCGGAGGCCCATGGATCGGCCCGACCGTAGAGGACACGCTCAAGGCCATCAAAGAAGAGGGCCACGTTGGCGTCGTCATGCAGCCCGTAGGTTTTCTCTGCGACCACGTCGAAATTCTGTACGACATCGATATAGCCTTCACAGAGAAGGCAAAGGCGCTCGGCTTAAAACTGTGGCGAGCCGAAAGCCTGAACGACTCCGACATACTGATCAACGCCTTAACAGAGATCGCGTCAGGTCAATATAAAGCCGTAGTCGATGAGGTAATAGTTCCAGCGTAGGTTTAGGCATTCCGATTTCGCCGTCCACCAAATCACGTCATCTCAACCGGAGCGCAGCGCAGTGGAGAGACCTCTGTATTTCGCTTTTCACTCCACCCGCAAAGATTCTCTGTGAAAATGCTCTAGGCTAATAAAAGCCAGAGCATTTTTTGGAGCGTGGATGAAGCGAATAGCAATCATCGGTGGCGGCATAGCAGGATTGACGGCAGCCTATGAGCTATCGCGCCTGGCGAGCAACGGAGCCGCGGTAGAAGCCGTGCTCTTCGAAGCCTCACCGCGGCTGGGCGGCATCGTCGAGACCGTGCGCGAAGGCGGCTTCGTCATCGAGTGCGGCCCCGATGCCTGGGTGACAGAAAAGCCATGGGCCCGCGAGCTGGCAGAAGAACTTGGCGTGGCCGATGAGATCATCTCTTCTAACGATGCCACGCGCAAGACCTACGTCCTGAGGGACGGCCAGCTCGAAGCGATGCCGGATGGAATGCGCATGATGGTTCCATCCAACCTCCATGCTCTCGATCAGTCAGACTTATTCAGCGAAGAGGCCAAAAAGTCTTTTCACGCCGAGATAAATCGAGCGACTGAACTCAAGGCCAGCGCACCGCAGCAGGACGAGAGCGTCGCAGCATTTGTACAACGGCACTTCGGCAGTGAAGTGCTCGAAACCATCGGCGCTCCGCTGCTACGCGGGGTCTTCGGCGGAGACGTAACGCAATTAAGCGTGCGCGCCGTCATGGCTCCGTTCGTTGCGATGGAGCACGAGCACGGCAGCCTGATCGCAGCAATGCAGGCCAACCTTGCCGCAAGCAAAAATAAGCAGGCTGCCATCTTTACCACGCTGCAAAGTGGATTGGGAACACTTGTAGACAGGATGGTCGCAACCATTCCCAAACACTGGCTCCGCCTGGGAACCACGATCCACTCGATCTCGCACAGTCACCATGGCTGGGAGGTAAATACCTCTAAGGCTCAGGAGCACTTTGATGCCGTCATGCTGGCTGCACCTGTCCACATCGCGCGAGAGTTGATGCAGCCCATCGACGCGCGAGCTGCACAGCTCATGGAGATGGACGCAAGCTCCGCAGTGGTCGTAGCCTTCGGATTCTCCGATGCAGCAAAATTCTCTACTCCCCCGGGCTTTGGCTTTCTTGTTCCCGAAGGCTCGGGAAGCCGCCTGCTGGCCTGCACCTTTGTCGACCAGAAGTTCGCCAACCGCGTGCCGCAAAATGGAAAGCTGATTCGCGCCTTCTTCGGCGGAGACGCCGCAGAACGATTGATACGCTGCGGCAACGACGAAGTATCCTCCGTAGCACGCCTCGAGATCGCACACATCCTCGGCCCATTGCCAAAGCCTCAGGTAACTGTAGTGCGGCGCTGGCCGAAGAGCCTCCCACAATATGCCGTCGGCCACCTTGAACGAATGAAGGAACTCGACGAACGCATAGGAAGCCTCCATGGACTATATCTTTTAGGAAATGGATACCGCGGCGTCGGTCTACCCGACCTGGTCAGAGACGCGCGCGCAGCCGCGCAGCAATGCATAGAAGGAGACAAGCCATGAGCATCGCAACCACCCAGGGAGACAGCGGGCAAACAGGATTAGCTGGCGGCGTACGCGTCTCAAAAGCAGACCTGCGCGTAGAGGCATACGGCTCGGTCGATGAGTTGAATGCGACCCTCGGCTTCGCCCGCAGCATCTGCAATCACAAAGAAATCGGTGCATGGACCGAAGAGATTCAGCGGACACTCTTCCGCGTCGGAGGCGCCCTGGCCACTCCTCCCGAAAACCAGAAGAACGCTCCAGTCATCTCGCTCGATGATGTCGACGTTCTCACAAAACTCGTCCATCAGATCGAAGCGACCGAAGGCATCCTCTCCGACTGGTCGCTACCCGGAGCGCACACTGAGTCCGCCGCCTACGAGATCGCTCGCACAGTCTGCCGCCGCGCCGAACGCAACGCTGTTCGTCTCGCAGAAAATGGCGTAGAGGTAAAGCCCGAGATCATCGCCTACCTCAACCGCCTCTCCGATCTCATCTGGCTCTTCGGCAGGCTGATCGAATTGACCGCGGGCATCGACGCTCGCCTTCGCACCGGCGATACCTCTGGCCCAAAGTGGTCCCGCGCCTGGAAGTAACTTCTCTCCCTCCTCAAAAATAACGTTATCTCGACCGTAGCGTAGCGAAGTGCAGCGACCTCTGTATTTCGCCGTTGCCGTGGCTTGTTTCTATCCAAAAAATATCACCGTCATACCATCTTCATGACAGAGCCAACCACGATGCTGCCATAATGATTGCCATGACATGGTTCTCCTTTCTCGATTCCAGCAAGAGTCGCGCCAGCTATCCGCTACTCCCAAAAACTTCGCGGCGCTCTCGAACTCGAATCAAATCCGCAACGACAATCGTCTGTCTCCTCGCCGGCTTTACCTCGGTAGCATGTCGCGCACAGAAGCCATCCTCCGACTTGGATCTGCACGGAACAATAACCTATGCGAATCGCCAGAGCTACGTCGAAGTCCCCTTCGAAGTGTCCAAAGGAGTCACTCGCGTAACCGTGGAATTCTCTTACACAGAACGCGACAAACACACAACCATCGATCTCGGCATGTTCGACAGCGAACGTTTTCGCGGGTGGAGCGGCGGCAACAAGTCGACCTTCACCGTATCAGCCACCGACGCGACTCCTTCTTATCTTCCCGGCCCGATCATCCCCGGAAGATGGAAGCTGATACTCGGCGTTCCTAATATCCGGGAAGGCGTTCGCTCCGGGTACGAAGCCAAAATTCACTTCTCGCACGCTGGAGACAGGCCAGAGGTATCCACCTTCAGCGAAGCTCCTCTCCGCAACGGCCCGGCATGGTATCGCGGCGATCTGCACATGCACGACGCCCACAGCGATGGCTCATGCCTCAGCCAATCTGGCAAGAAGGTTCCCTGCCCTCTCTATAAGACCGTCGAGACCGCAGCCGAACGAGGCCTCGACTTCATCGCCATCAGCGATCACAACACCATCTCGCAATACAACGACATGCGCGAGCTACAACCCTACTTCGACAAGCTGCTCCTAATCCCCGCTCGTGAAATAACTACCTTCCAAGGACACGCCAACGTCTACGGCCCCACTGACTTCATCGACTTCCGCTTGACCAGCCCACACGTGCCGAATTTCAACCGACTGCTCGATGAAGTTCAAAGCGTGCATGGCATTCTCTCCATCAATCATCCCGGCATTCCTTCGGGAGAGTCCTGCATGGGCTGCGGCTGGACAGTTCCTGATACAGACTTCAGCCGAGTCACCGCCATCGAAGTGATCAACGGCGGCACAGCCGACGGCCCACACTCCGGCATCCCCCTCTGGCAGCAGCAACTCAACAATGGATTTCGTCTGACAGCATTAGGCGGCAGCGATAACCATGACTCCGATCTCAAGGCTCAAACCTATTCAGCCATCGGCCATCCTACAACCGCGATCTATGCGGCTAATTTATCGGAGAATGCCATCCTCGATGCGATTCGCGCAGGTCACGTCTTCGTCGATGCTCAGGGCACAAAAGACAGAGCCATCGAATTTACAGCAAAGACGGCTACAAGCGTTGCATCCATGGGAGATGAAATTCAATCTCCTGCGGGAGAGCAGATCCACTTCACGCTAAAGATGACAGCCCTCGCGAGTGACCATCCAGAGATTATTCTGGATGGCCAGCCAACCACATTACTGGATACATGGGCCGCAAAGCAGAACGAAGAAATAAGGAACTTCGACTATCAAAGCGACGGCAAGCGCCATTGGCTCCGAGTCAACATCCGTTCCGAAAGCGGTGTTCTCCTCATTGTAGGAAATCCCATCTACCTGAACTTCTCGAAACGATAAAACCAAACCACCTGTCAGTGAGCACTGACAGGTGGTGCCAAAAGTTTATCGACGCAACCCACAGGCTTCGTCACCGGATTACATCTGGCAACAAGCCCCGCGGGAAATTCGACAACGTACTTGGTCCACGGCGAAGGCTCGGACGCCGGATAGTCCGTACTGATCATCTGCGCTCCACTCGAAAGCGCAAGATCGCGCCGCGTCGTATCATTCGTGCGCGCCTGATCCGTATTCTCATCGGAGCGTGTCCGCACCAGATAGCCCTGCTTCACCAGCGCGTCAATCTCTTCACGCGCTCCGTCGTTCTCTTCCGTAAACGCCGCATCAGGAGCGCTTGGCTCCGCATTAGTAAAGAGCACTCGCCCACGCAGCGATGGATGCCCCTTCGTGTAGATAGGCTCCACATGTCTCTGATCGAGCAAGAAGAGAACCTTACCGCGAGCCTCTGCCAGCGTAGGCCACTTGCCAGCATGAACAGCCTCTACCAGCGTCGCCGAATTGCCGCGCACGTCATCCGGTGTAATCATCTCGTCGGCCGTGAATACGGACTGAATCTCTTTATCCAGCGCATCGAATACAGGAGCAGTAAATGGTTCTGGTGTTACTGCATTCGGAAGGTTGCGGTCTCGCCCCTCTTTCGTCTCGATCAAAATAAAGATCGGCAGATGATGAAGATGCTGCTTCGACCAACCGCGAACATCGCTGAGACAGGCAACAAGAGTCATGCATGTGCTGCGTACATCGATGTCCTGCATATGCAGTACCTTGAATCCCGGCTTGTCCATTACATGATGCGGATCGAACTCCGGGTCCGCTGGCAATCCAGCCTTCGCCACCATACCCAGAATCGCAGGATGCGCGTACCTGCCGCCTTTCGTATCGGAATACACGTCGATCTCTATCTGTCGCACGCCACCCGATAGCTGATCGGCCAGCGGAGCATGATGATAATCGAGCCCATGCAATCCCTCGGGACTTTTCATCGCCATCAGCTTCCTCGCGCTAGGCGGAAACCCTGCATGATAACTATTATGCGAGCCAATCACCTGAATCTGATTTACATGTACCCGCTGGTCCTGCTGCGCAGCAGTTGTCTGTTGCGCCAGCGCCGATCCAGCCATAGCAAATATCGTCATGGCCAGTGAGATTTGAGCTGTCTTTTTGATCGTCATATCTGTCCCGTGATGCGTTTGTTATCCAACCAGGTAGGGCTTGCTGTAATGCGTCGACCACTCCACCAGATCTGCATTCATCCATCGCAGTTTCTGGTTGCGACTGTCCGCCTCAAACAACATATAGGCATTAGCATCGTAGCGAGTAGCTGCCGTAACGTAATGCTGCGGCCCATAGGTATGGGCGAAGTCCACCCACTTATGCCAATGCCCCGCAATCACCATCTGGATCGTATCGCTATGCTTTCTAAGCAGCGGATGCAAACCATAGTCACGCACCTCCGTTGCATCCACCAGCCATAGCGGATAGTGGATAAACACAATGGTAGGCTTGCGATCATTCAGAAGCCCTTCAAACCAATTAAGCTGCTCTTCCCCAAGCGAACCCAGCCGCTTGTCGAACTGAGGCGAGTTTCGATCCCATCTCGCTCCCAGAAAGTTATTAAGGTGCACAAACCGAAAGCCTTTGTAGTCAACCGACGAATACGGCTTTGCCTTCAGCTTTTCAGCGAATAGCCGATGAGACATCTCCCGCGAAACTCGTGGAACGTCATAGTCATGATTGCCAAAGCCCAGGTGCACCGGCATCTGAAAGCCATCGAAGATCTCTTTCGCATTGTCGATGCGTGTCTTGTTCTTGAAGTAAAAATCGTAATCCGCAGAGGGGTAGTTATGAAAACAATCTCCTGCAACAAAGACCTGCTCGATCTTCGGATGGAGTGAATTGATCAGCTCTCGCGCCGAGATGAGACGCTCTGACGTGTGAAGGATGCTTTCATTGTCCTCCACGCCGTTCTCGGTTCCCTTCACATAAAATTCGTCGATGATATGTGGGTCTGCCACAACCGCAAAGTGAAATCTGGAAGGAGATGCTGCCTGCGTTACTTCGCTCCATCCTCGTTGCGTCCAAAGCGTACCCAGCGCCGATGCTCCCATCATGCCAAACGCGCGGCGATCAATCTTCAAACCTGAACTCCATTCTTTGCGACATCAATGCCTTCAGTTAGGTTCGGCACCGCCCTGAAGAGGACGGTGCCGAAGCATTTCCAGTTTCCGTACACCTAACCCACTAGAAGATCAGCTTGGCTGCAAGCTGAAGCTGTCGTGCGGGGTAAGCGCTTGTGATGGCACCAAAGCCTCCATCGGTGATCGCGCTGTCAGGGGCCTGATAATCCACTTGATTGAGCACGTTGAAGGCCTCGGCGCGGAAGTCCAGCTTGGAGGCTTCATTCCAAAGATTGAACGCCTTGTGAAGACCGAAATCCGTATCGAAGTACGCGAAGGAACGAAATTTATTACGCGAGACATTGCCATAAGCGTTCGTATTTCCTAACGCCACCGATGGCACCGCCAGATACGTTCCATCCAGATAGCCCTTCAACGAAGTGGCCGTCTTGATCTGCTTCGAGCCTGGGTTCTTGATCTTCGCACCAGCCATCGTCAACTGTGGGCGGAGAGTCACCAGATCGGACGTATACAGCGGATTATTGGCAGAGCTGCTGTAGTTCAGATTGAAAGGCAATCCACTTGTCGATGTATTGATGACCGTAGTCTGCCATCCACCAAGAACTGCATTGATCAGGAAGTTTGAGTTAGCTCCGAACTTGCGTCCATGACCGTACGGCAGGTCATACACAATCGAAAGCGTGTTGTTGATCGGCTGATCATAACCCGACGGGCCATAGTCATTGCGCGGATTTGCAAAGTTCACGCGGGAGTTATCGCCGTTGCTGGTCTCGAGATGTCCCGAAGCCAGGTCGAATGCACGGCCCCACGTAAACGAGTTCAGCAAGTAAAGCGCGCCGACGCGCTTCTCCAACTTAGCTTGCAGCGAATTATAGGAAGACGAGTTACCGCCATAAGCAATCTCGATATCGCCAAATGTCGTCACCGGACGGCGCGACTGGTAGGTCGCGCAGCCTGCTCCACCTGCATTGAGGCAAGGCGCAGCCTGGTTATAGTCGGCGAGTACCTGAAGGTGCGTGCCCTTGTTGCCGACATAGGCGATGTCCATCACCAATCCCCACGGAAGCTCCCGCTGGAAGCCGAAGAAATAGCTCTGCACATAACCCGTCTCAAAGTTCTTCGGAATATAACGTGATGTCACCTTCTTCGGGTCGAAGTTGGAAGGACTCGTTAGCCCAACTGCGTAGCCCTGCTGCATCTGACGGAAGCAAGCCGTCTGGTCCTGCGTGTCGTTGACACAACGGTTGGTCATAGTCGGCGTTGGATTGTTGATCGAAGCGTTGACGACGTTCGGCCCGTTGTAAGTCAGGTTGTTTTCGCCGCCCTCGCGGTTGTACTGCGTATAGCTGATGCCATAGCCGCCCCGAACGACCGTTTTCGGCGATTCGCTCCAGGCAAACCCGAAGCGCGGTCCCCAGTTCTTCATCGGCACATGTACAAGCGCGCGGTCGTAGACGCTGCCGTTCTTCGCCTGAATCAGAGTATTCGTCGTCGGATCGAAGTTCGCGAGCTTGTTATCGCGCTCCCACTGCGGAGTCGCAATCTCATACCGCAACCCTGCATTGATCGTAAGCGTGGGCGAAACCTTGATGTCATCCTGCACATACATGAAGTTGAACCGCTGCCGGAGGTTCACCACCGTATAGTTCGTCAGCGAATACGAAGACTGATTGCCAAAGAGGAAGTCGGCCATGTCTGCCGCCTGCGAAAGTTGAGCAGCCGCGCTGCTTCCCTGTGCAGGGTCAGACGGATTCGATGCCACGCAAGGCGACACCGGAGCCGCAGGAGGTGTCGTGCAGACCGGAACGGCTGCATAACCAGCCGCGTAGTTGTCCTGTCCGTAGCTCGGGTTGAAGTCGTTGACCTGTGTATTGACCGCCTGATACTCATAGCCGAACTTCATCGAGTGCCGCCCGCGAACCCACGTAAAGTTGGCTTTCGGGTCATAGATCGTCGGGTTCTGAAACTGCGGGCTAGAAGGTTGTGCTCCAAACTGTGTAAAGCCCGTGACCTGCTGCGCATTAAGATCGCGCACGATGCTCTTATCGGTTGGCACACCATTGGTGATGCCGTTTTCCGTCAACAGCGAGGAGTCTCCCTGCCCATAAGGCGTCTTCGCACCCTGGTTCTTCGTATAAGCAAAGCGTATGTCGAGCAGCTTGGTAGGCGAAATAATCCATGTCGTGCCACCTGCAATCTGGCGGTTCAGCAGATGAACATTCGAGTTGCCATTACCGCCCGCGCGCCCCAGCACCGTCGGAGGATCGAAGATGGTCCCGCGATGCTCGCTGTAGCGGGCAAACATGCTCCACTTCTGGTTGAAGGTCTCATCGACCCGGGCATCGCCCTTGTCATCCTGAATCGTGCCGCGCGGCGAAGCAATATAGTTGTTGGCAATCGTGTCATAGGCAACGGCACCAGGACCGCCACCGGTTACAGAGGTCGCATTGTTGGCTGGCAGCGCATTCATCACAGCCAGAGCAAACGGCGTCGCCTGTGACGAGATGTTCCCCGACGTAAAGACCGCACCAGTAACCGGGTTCTGCAGCGTAATCGGTGTCGGCGCAATCGATGGGTCTTTGTAGTGGAACAGGAAGATTCCCTGGCGCTGTTCCGCATTGGGCAGCGTCACCGTCGTCACCTGGTTGCGGAAGATCTGACGCAACCCTTCATAGTCCGCGAAAAAGAACGTGTGGTCCTTGTAGATCGGCCCGCCGAACGTTCCGCCAAACTGGTTGCGGATGAAGATCTGCTTGATCCCGCCTGCCGGCTGAAATGGCCCAATGGCGTTCAGGTTCGTATTGCGGAGATAGTCATATCCCTTGCCATGAAACTTGTTAGTGCCGCGCTGTGTCGACACGTTGATGACCGCGCCCGAAGCCCGGCCATACTCAGCGGAGTAGTTGCTGGTCTCAACGCGGAACTCACTCACCGCATCAGGCGAAGGCGGAATGTTCTCATTCGCGAAGCCCTGGTTCGAGGTGCCGTAGTTGTTGTTGTCGAGACCGTCGAGAAGGAAGTTGTTGAAGGCAGAGCGCTGGCCGTTCACATTGAACGAACCCTCGCGGCTCGATGCCGTCTGGTTCTCCAGCGCGGATTTACGCACACCAGGAGCAAGCAGAACAAGGTCAGCATAGGACCGGCCATTGAGAGGAAGGTTCTCAACCTCGCGCGTCCCAATCACCTGGCCGCGTGAGCTTGTCTCCGTTTCCAGCGCCGTCGGTGCAGCCGACACAGTCACCGTCTCGGCAACCGATCCAGCCTTCAGCGCCAGGTCCACGCGTTGACGAGCGTTGGTGGTCACCGTGAAGGCCTGCGTCTGCGTCTGCTGAAAGCCCTGCGCCTCGGCAACGACCTTGTACGAACCGATCTGCACGCTCGAAAACTCATAGCGGCCCTCAGCGTCCGTCGTCGCGGTCTGCTGAATGCTCGTTGCAACGTTGGTCAGCGTCACCTTGCTGTTCGGTATCGCCGCGCTCGTCGTGTCCCTGACATAGCCGAGCACCGAAGCCGACTCAAACTGTCCATAGCACTGGAGCGCTGGCAAGAGCAACAGAATCGCCAGCACCAGCGGCAACCATCCCCATGTCTGCGCCACCAACCGTGTTCTCGTAAATCCGCTTCCCGAACAATTCGGGCTCACTGCTTGCATACTTTGCATCATCTGTCCTGCCTTCTCGGAAAAAATGAACTTCATTGGGTGGTACCAGCGCAGCGGCATCATCCGCGTTTACGCTTCACAACGTACTGCCTTGTTCAACCGAAATGAACATTACGCACCCCGTAGAACACCTGTCAACCAAAATGCGCTAACGGAACCGATAACGTAAATTCCAGAAAAACACAGACAAGCTACTCAAAACAATATACTTAATAGTGAAAAACCATATTGTTTAGCGAAAACTAAAACGACCTGAAAATTGCTCAGAAGCGCATAAACTCCATCATGCTGTTTTGATGTGAATAGAAAGTGAACAGCCAATGACGCCGCCATAAACATACGCAGCGCCCAGGTCCGGTTCACCAGATCATTATCACAACTTAGGCAAATCGAGCGTCCACCGTCACCACGCCCCACTGACGATCCACCACCTCGCGATGCGCCGCCATCATCCATACAAAGTTCAGCTCACTGCCGGGGATCGCCACATTCGGGTGATATCCCTCCGGCAACAGCACGGCATCCCCATCGCGCACCACCTCCACCTCGGCGGCTGAGATCCCGTCCGTGTATACCAGTTGCAGCCCAAACGCAGGCTCCGGCATATCGAAGAACACATAGATCTCCTCGAGCATCGCCGCATGTTCATGCGGAGGCCAGCTCGTCCAGTTGCCCGGCAGCGAACTCGTCACCCCCACCACCAACCGCCCCGCCTGCACATTCGTCCCCAGCATGATATTGATCTCGCGCTTCGAGCTCTCATTGCCCGCCACAAAGTGCAGCTTCTCATTCGCCTTCACGCTGGCATAGGGGACGAACTGCACCGGGTACTCGCCCTCCACCACAGCAGAGCACTCCACCAAGTCGACCGCGGCAGTAGTCTCCACCGTCACCGGCAATCCCTTCGAAACATACAGAGCATCTTTCGCCCCCAGCTCAAAGTGCTGCTCTCCGACCGTAACCGTAGCCGCGCCGCTCAGGCATACCAGCCCCGTCTCCTGCCCGTCATTCGTAAATCTCACGCGGCTCTGCTCTGCATCCAGCCGAATCCGCCCATAGCTCATCTCCCGCATCGAGCTGTTGCTCGGAGAGATGAAGATGTTCCGCCCCTTCAAACCAGCCGTACCGCCAATCAAACGCTTCGACATCGCCTCGTCCTTCTCCGGCTCTCGCCACTATCTCGTCTATACGTCATCTCAACCAAACCCAGCCACTAACTTACGTCATCTCGACCGGAGCGAAGCGCAGTGGAGAGACCCCTGTATTCGCTGTTGCTCTTGCAGTTGTTTGTTCTTAACCCAACCCGGCTCCAACAATCACCTGCAAAGGTCAAAAAAAATAGCCCCGAAAAAGCTCTCGCAATCTCGGGGCTGCTCAGTGAAAACTCGGGGAAGGTCTCCGTTACCAGGCAATCTTCGCCGGAAAGAACTCGGCAAACAGATCGTCGTAGTAAGGCTTCAGCTCCTTCAGATTTGGCTTCGTATGTCCCTTCGAATACAGGTCATACACGTTGAACTTGTTCACCCAATCAAACATCTTCACATCGTGGTCGCTCATCAGGTGGCGGTACGCGCCATGCCGGTGCGCCGCATAAAACGAGTGATAGCGCAGCATGTAGAGCGACTCTTCGGGCATGTAGTTCTTCATCACTTCGCCGATATAGCCGTCGTGCCCAAACGACAGGTGCACCTTACTCAGTCCGCAGTTCGGCTCGTAGATGCCGTACTTCGTCTGATACAGCGCGTTGTTGATATCGGGGTTCGCCTTGAAGTACTGCGGAAAGACGATCTGGTCGGAGTAAGCGCAACCG
Source organism: Granulicella sp. L56 (assembly GCF_009765835.1). NCBI lineage: Bacteria > Pseudomonadati > Acidobacteriota > Terriglobia > Terriglobales > Acidobacteriaceae > Granulicella > Granulicella sp. L56. The sequence goes on from NZ_LMUS01000001.1 coordinate 1,524,466, forward strand.
ACCGGGAACGTATCGCCCACCACGCCCCACTGCGGCTCGCCCCACAGGCACAGCACCTTGCCCAGATCGTGGATAAATCCTGTCAGCACAAACCAGCGCGGATGCCCGTCCTTGCGAATTGCCTCCGACGTCTGCAGCAGATGCTCGATCTGCGTAAGATCGGTGTCCGGATCGCTATCGTCCACCAGCGTATTCAGAAACTCCGCAGCCTCCCAGATGCTCTTCTCGCCTTTGTTCAAGCTGAAGTATTCCTTCTCCTTCGCCATCACATAGTCAAAGCTCTGGTGCAGGTGATTCAGGCGATAGAACTCAGCGACACCGGGGGTCGCATGTTCGTCATACTGACGGAACTCGTCCTCGCTCTTGCCTTCCTGATAGCGCCCGGTTAAAAATTCATCCCACTCATCCATGTCCTTCAGCGGGGCGTCGTTCGAGATTGCTGTCGTTGCCATAGGAATTTCCTCTTCGGCGCGAAAAATCCGCGGCTCGCGTTACCGCTAACTATAGTAGCCCTGAAAATGCCGCGATGGCAAGTGGAATCTTCTACTTATTTCACAGCGGCAGCGCCAACGGAAGACTGCCGCACCACGAGCGTCGACTCCAGCAGAACGCTGCGCGGCGACTGCTCCGGCTTGGCCGACAGATCCAGCGCAAACTCTCCCGCCACCCGTCCCAGCTCAGAGGTCCCATGGTCGATCGAGCTCAGCGGCACCCTCAGATAATCCGCATAGCGCAGGTTTCCGCAGCCAATAAACGCAATGTCCTCAGGCACCCGCAACCCTGCCTGCAGCGTCGCTTCAATCGCTCCGATAGCGGTCAGGTCGTTGTAGCAGAACACCGCATCCGGACGAGGGCTCAGCCGCAGAAGCTCCTGCATCGCCTGAAACCCCGCAGTATCGCCCGCCTCTTCCACTCGCTCCCGCACCAGAACATAGCTCTCCGGCACGATCAGCCGATGCTCCGCCATCACACTCCGATAGCCGCGCAGACGGTCGAACGAAGGACTGGTGTTCTTCCCGCCGATATGTGCAATACGCTTCCGCCCAATCTCGATCAGGTGCCGCGTAGCCATCTCGCCAACCTTCACATCGTCCGTCCCGACAAAGTGCGCCGCCAGATGAGGAAAGTTCCGGTCAAACAGCAGGTACGGAGTCCGTACATCTCCCAGCTCATAAAAATTACGCAGGCTCGCCTGGCACGATGCGATCAGTAGAACATCGATTCCCCGGCTCAGCAGCGTCCGAATCTCCTGCTGCTCCACCTCGGGGTCTTCCTCCGACGAAGCCAGAATCAAAGCCCGCTTGCTCGTTCGCAAAACGCCGCTCAGAGACTTGGCAAACTCGGCAAAGAACGGATGCACCAGGTCCGGCACCACCAGCCCCACGGTATAGGTGCGCCCGCTGGCCAGCCCCCGCGCCATCATGTTGGGCTGATAGTTCAGCTCCTTCATGCGCTTCAACACCCGTTTCCGCGTCTCTTCTCCGATATCGGCATTGCCCCGCAACACCTTCGACACGGTTACGACCGACACTCCCAAATCACGCGCAATATCTTTCAGCCTTACAGCCATGTCCGCTCCTGAAACTTCTCCACACCTGAAGCATACCCAAACTCAGCCATCCTGAACGATCTCAGGTCAAAACCAAACCACCTACCCGCATTTGCCGCTGCATTTGCTCTCGCCGTTGCAATTGCTCTTGCGGTTGCCCTTGCCTCTAGGTACGCCAAGGCTTCAGCCTTGGCTCTCTAATACTCAGCAGAGGAAAAGGGCTTTAGCCCCTGGGGCACGCCTTCCTCCCCATCGACTCCAAACCCTAAGAAAACCGAGTCCTTCTCCACAAGCTCCAGGTCCCCACAATCAAGCTCAGCAGCAACACCGCACCCAGGGCAGCAATCCAGCGAACATTCATCGCCAGCGGAGGCACGACCGCCCTCACTCCAAGCCAGATAAACACGCCTGTAGCCGCGGCAATGATCGCATAGTCCCACCAACGCCGCTTCTCGTTGCGCGTGTTGAACTCTTCGCCGGCCATCGCCATCATCGTCCGGTTATAGTCCAGCCCATAGCGCTCGCACTCCCGCAGCACCGCCTCATTGGTCGAGGTCTGCTCCTTCGCCGACGCCACCGCCGTACTGATCGCCAGCGCCCCCAGAATCATCACCACCGATCCCGTCACCACCAGCAGCTTATGCCGATGGTCCGCCGCCGCCAGCTCCCCAAACACCAGCGCTCCCCACGCCAATCCCCAAAGCTGGTTCGTGTTCGAAAGCGGAATCCCCCGGCCAATGCCGACATACTTCGTAGCAAACTGCTGAAACAAATCGCCAATCACCCAAACAAAACCACCCAGAAACAGCCAGAAGACCATTCCCCGCAGATGGAACAACTGGAACGAGGGCGAGTGCAGTCCGCCATCGAGCGCCAGCGTCAGCGCAAACACCGTGCTCAGCTCCCCCACCGTAAAGGCCGTCACAAACGACAGCGGATTCATGCCGCTCAGATAAGCCTTCCGGTAAGGAACATACATCGTCCCCCACATCAAACTCGCACCAGCGGCAGCTAATATCCCTCCCACCGCATTGTGGCCGGTCGCCGTCCCGCCATGTAGCGTGCTGAAGCCCAGCATCACCGCCGCAGCCACAATGGCCGCGGTCCCCAGCACCACCTTGCCGATGTTCTTCGCGCTCGCTCCTTCAAGCTCGCGGAACAGCAGCCGTCCCCACAAAAGCCCGATCAGCGAGTTCGTATTCCACAGCGGAAACGCCACCGCCAGCCCCACATCGCGAATCGCAAACACCGTCAGCGTATTCGCCACCGCCCACAGCGCCCCAGCCAGCAGCGCCCAAACGATCAGGTGCTTCTTCGCAAACAGATCGGCGAAGACGTAGCTCGTTCCCTTCAGCAGCGTCGGAAACGTCCACCGCGCCGTAAACACCCCCGCCACCATGCACAGCGAGATCGCAAACGGGGAGAACCCCGCGTTCACCAGCTTCGTCGGGGCCTCCGCCGCGCCCAGCCACACTCCCGCCGTCAGCCCGCAGACCACGCCCAGGCCATGCAGCGACATCCCATCTTTTTGCCTCTTGGTTACCACGCTTCCCACACACTTCTCCACGTTCAATTGAGCATCTTTTACAAAAATGGCCGGGACTTTTATCTAGTGCAGCGCCACCAGCAGGGCAATCCCGGCGAGCAGTACAAAAAACGGCACCAGAAAGTGACTATCGGTCACAATCGTCCTCACGCCGCGCCAAAAACCCATCGCAAAACCCTCCACCTTCGAACCTGCCTGAAAACTCGAACCAGCCATCAAAACCTATAGAAACGTCATCTCTACCGGAGCCACGCGGCGTCGTCCTGCGGCGCAGCGGAGACCCCTGTATTTCGCCGTTCTTCTTGCCGTCGCCAGTTCTTTCTCCGGATGCACAATCTGCCACCGGCACTGTCAAAACAATCCCCTGCCTCAAACTAGCCAATAAGTAAGCGGTTACGTTGCAGCCAACGTACATGCCACAGCAAAGCATGTCAATAGAGCTTCACGCATATCCCAATGAGCAGAAGGCTTTGTTATCTAGCCCGCCCCGAAGCTTACCCTAACCATAAATGCACGTCATCTTGACCGGGGCGCAGCGCGCAGTGGAGAGACCCCCGTATTTCGCCGTTCCCTGCACGATTCTCCAAACCCAGCCCCCACAGAAAAGCCCTGGAGATCATCCAGGGCTTTCTCTGCTGCTACTTCATCAACTCCTAGAAAGGATTGAGCTTGTCCAGACCCTTCTTCTTCTTGTGCTTGCTCGACGACTCATCTGACTTGTCGAACCCAGGCTTCGTCTTCTTCCCCTTAGCGTTCGGGGCCTGCGCCGCGGGCTGCGTTCCCGGCTTGATGTCGTTCGCTTGCATCGGAGAATCCCCGGCCTTCTCGATCGCAGGCAGAGGTGTATTGTTCGTCGGCCCTACCGCCTTCAACCCGCCATCCGGCTTCGGGGCCGAGGAAGGCGAAACAATCTCCACGCCCATCGAATCTGAGGCAGTTCCCGACGATGTATTGCTGGTCGCCCCCGGAACGCTCGTCTGCACCGCAGAGCCGTTGTCCGCACCCGGAGCAGCCGTAGGAACATCATGGAACGCCAGCGGAGCAGCCGGTGCCGCAGGGGCTACAGCCTCATCCGCCGGTGCAGCATCGGTCGTCGCAGCCGACGCCGGCTTGGCCGCCGGGGTCGTCGCGGTCTCAGGATGCATCGAGGTATTGAAGTCCGAGATAATCTTGCGCGTAACATCCGGAGCCAAAGTCGCCTTGGGATCGGTCAGCGACGGATCGCCGGCATGGGCCGCCATCACCGTATCCGGCGTATGCATTACCAGCAGCCTGGCCCGTTCTTTCAGGTTGTAGCCCGAGCGGCTGTTCTCCAACGCCTCGCTCGCCGCCACCTGCTCCGCCGTAGGCTTCGGAATCGGCAGCTCCATCGCCGCCAGCCGGTCGCGTGCATCTTCTACGTGCGGCGAAGCCGAGTGCTCAAGCACCACCTTGCGATAAGCATCTGCCGCCTGGTCGTCATAAATATGTTCCAGCCGTGCCTTCGCGGCCTCGGGCAGACGGATCGAGCGGACGTACTTCGCCTCAGCCTCGTAAGCGTCTCCCAGTCCCACCAGCACATCGTCCATGTGGCTGTACTCGGGATACGTGTCCACCACCGTCTGATAGCGGGCGATCGTCGCAGGCCACGCAGCACGGGAAGCGTAAAAATCTCCAATCTCCGCCTCGCGCTCCGCCATCACCTCCTGCACCTCGCGCAGACGCTGCCTGGCCTGAGGCACCAGCGCCGACTCCGGGAACTGCTGCAGCATCAGCCGGTACTCTTCCTCGGCATGGGTGGCGTTCGTATAGTCACGGTCCGGTTTGTCCATCTGCCGGAAATAGATATCGCCCACGCGCATCTGCGCCTCGGCGGCCTCAGGAGCGTTGGGGAAGAAGGTGATGAAGTCCTTGTACTCACTCTCGGCCTGCATCAATGCCGCCGTGCCGCCCTCCTTGTACCAGCTATCGGCAATCGCCAGCTTCGCCCGCATCTGATACTGCGAATCGGGATAGGTATTCAACAACGTCTGCAGGTCCAGTCGGGCTACGTCGAAGTGCCCCTTCTTGGTCGCAATCACAGCCTTGTCATAGAGCGCCTTATCGGGCAACTTCGCGTCCTGCTCCGCAATCGGAGTGAGCGCCTTCTGCTTCCGCAGCTCTTTCTTGGTGTCCTTCGACACCACGACCTTTTCCTTCTTCTCCTTGGGCTTCTTGCTGTCCGAGGCCGACAGCGTCACGCTCTCCTGCTGCTGCCCATTGGCGTCGGTCGTCGTCTGCGACGAGCCCGTCACCTGTGCCCCTGCAACCATTGAAGACGTCAGTAATACCGCTACCGCCACCCCGGCCAGCGCACTGGCCTTCAAACTTGGAAAAAAGGAACGCTCACTCATCCTGCGGTGTACCCCATAAGCCTCGCGCATCGGCGCACAGGCTGCCTTCTATTCTAGTCTTTCCTGTCAGCCTTGTCCCTTAGGTCGTGGCTAGTTTTGTTTCGGCGCGGCCGCACGGGCTACCTTCAAAAACTTCCGCGCATTCTGCTCCGTCTTCTTCGGGCTGAAGATGGCCGAGCCAGCCACCAGCATATCCGCTCCTGCGTCGACCACGCGGGCCACCGTATCGAGAGCAACGCCGCCATCCACCTCGATGCGGAAACCTAATCCCATCTCCTTGCGCACCGCGGCCAGATACGCAATCTTTTCGAGCGCCAGCGGCAGAAACTTCTGCCCACCAAACCCCGGATTCACGCTCATCACCAGCACATAGTGCACCATCGGCAGCACTTCGATCAACGTATCCACAGGCGTCGCCGGATTGATCACGACTCCCGGCTTCATCCCATGCTGTTCAATCAGTTGCAGCGTCCGATGCAGATGCCGGCAAACCTCCTGCTGCACGCTCACCATGTTCGCCCCCGCCTCGGCAAAGGCCGGAATGAACGCATCCGGATTCTCGACCATCAGATGGCAGTCCAGCGGCAGCTTCGTCACCCGCCGCAACGACTGCACCATCGGCGGCCCAAACGTAATATTCGGCACGAAATGCCCATCCATCACATCCACATGGACGATGGTCCCGCCACCCCGCTCCGCCGCCGCCACTTCATCGGCCAGGTGCGCAAAGTCAGACGCCAATATCGAAAATGCCAGTTCAATCAAAAGGAATTCGCTCCTGCCAGCCAGTTTACCAGCGCCACCGCAATCTGCTTCTCCATCATGCTCCTCAACAAACCGGGTGCCCCATGTCCCGATTCTGGGACATGGGTTTCCACTCAACCCCCGAGACTCCTCTATTCGATCTTTTCTCTCTTCTCCGCCACCAGAACCACTCGCTCCACGCCTTCCCTGCCCTCATGCAGAATCTTCACCTTCGCCCCCTTGGCCGCCTCCCGCTGCGTCTCGGCCATCTTCTTCGGCTCGCCCAGCGCCGCTCTGGCCGCACCGCGCAGAATCCGCCGCACCGGCCACCCTCCATCCGCATTCGGCAAAAAAACCTCGCCCGTCCGCTGCTTCTCCGGCCTGTAATACCATCGCTTGAACAGCGAAAGATGATCGCTCAGCAGCGCCAGATCACTGGCCTTCCCCACCTTAGCCTCCAATGAAGCCAGCACCGCCGCAGCCCTCACCTCAGGCGAGTCCGCAGGCGCACCTGCCTCCCCCTCCAGCGGAACCGCCTGCAACATCAGCGGCTGTGCAAACAACGAGGAGCCGACGCTCGTCTGCTCCTTCACCACCCTTACCCCCAGCGTCGAAAGCCGCTCCGGCCCGGCAATGCATCCACCCTCCAGCAAAAACAGCGCCGCCTGCTCCGGTGTTTCCTTCTCCACCGCCGCAGCCTGCACGATCACTGCCCGCAGCTTCGGAACCGGCTGCACCATCTCATCCGCCAGCGCCGCAGCAGCCTTTACCTTCTGCCACTGAGTATGCAGCGCCGCCGCCTTCTCAAACTCCATCTCCGCCGAAGCCTGCTCCCGCTCCAACTCGATCGCCGCCAGCCTGCTCTCGCCGCGCGTGTCGAAGAACGCCTTCACCGCCTCAGCCTCAGCCGCATACTGCTCCGGCGTGCAGGCCTGCTTACACGGCTCCATGCACTTCTTCATCTCCCCGTACACGCACCCCGGATGCTCCGGATAAGGCTCCAGGTCCTCCCAGCACCGCCGCAGCTTAAACAGATCGAGCACCGCATCGCAGTACCGCTCCGCAGCCGCCCGCGAAGGAAACGGCCCATACATCTCCGCCAGCCCGCGCTTCGACAGTCGGTTCGTCGCATAGACCCGCGGATGCGCATTCTCCATCGTCAACCGCAAAAAATAAGGAGTATGCAGCTTCAGCCTGCGCCGCGCCTCGGCATATCCGAACAGCGCCACTGCCGCGTCATACAGCACCAGCGACGACTCAAAGTCAGAGCCGGTAACGCAATATTCAATCCGCGCCACTTTGTCCCGCAGATTGAGCCGCTTCGACTGCGACTCCGGCGGATCGAGCAGCCGCCTCATCCGCCGCCGCAGATCAGCCGTGCGCGTCAGATAAGGCTCATCGCCCTCGCGCGCGCCGCACAGCGCAAACACGCCCGGCAACGCAGGCACAGCCCGCAGAATTTCCTCTGCCCGCTCCGGCGCGAAGTCAACAACATGTTCGAAATGAAAACTCAATCCCACCCCCGGATTGTAGTTTCTTCAATCGGCCCCGCGCCGATTTCATTTCCTCGAGCGCACGGATAGAAAACAGCAAATCAGGGGAAGGTTTCTTTGTTTGTCATTCCCGAAGGGAATCTGCGTTTTGCCCGAATCACCAATACTACATATCTGGAGGAGAACCTCTCTAAGCCCCGGCGATCATCATCCCCTCAACCCGAATCGTAGGCGCCGCACTAGACCCGCGAAAGACAAGATCATTCCCAATCGCAACGATGTTCTTGTACATGTCCTTCAGATTTCCAGCGATGGTAATCTCTTCCACCGGATAAGCCAGCTCGCCATTCTCAATCCACATGCCGCTGGCTCCCTGCGAGTAATCACCCGTCACAAGGTTCACGCCGAAGCCCATCGTCTCCGTCACATAAAGCCCGCTCTTCACATCGCCAATCAGTTCTTGCGGCGTAAGTGTACCCGGCTCAAGATAAAAGTTCCCAGCACCAATCCCCGGATTTCCCGCCAGCCCACGCGAAGCATTCCCGGTCGACTTCATCCCCAGCTTCTTGGCAGTGTAGGTATTCAAAACATAGTTCTTCAGAATGCCGTTCTCCACCAGAACCGTTCGCCGCGTAGGCAGACCCTCGCCATCAAAAGGAGAAGTCCCAAACCCGCCGATACCATCAAAAATCATCGTGCCGTCATCGACGACAGTAATGTTCTCTCCCGCAACCTGCTGCCCAAGCTGATCGCAAAAGAAGCTGGCATTGCGATAGATCGAATCGCCATTGGCCCCCTCGAAGATGTTGCCGATAATCGACCGCGCAATCTCCGGCGAAAACACTACCGGGGCCTTCTGCGTCTTCACCTGCCGCGCTCCCAGCCGCGCCAGCGTCCGCCGCGCCGCCTCGTGGCCAATCTCCTCCGGCGACTCCAGCTTGCGCGTCGTCCGCGCAGCCGAGTACCAGTAATTACGCTGCATTCCGCCCTTCTCATCCACCGCAATCGGCATCGCAGAGAAGCCGCAATACGAGCGGCGATACTCACCTACAAAGCCACGCGAGTTGACCAGGATCTTATGTGAGGTCGCCGTATCGAAGTCGCCGCCGCCGGAATTCTGAATGCGCGTGTCGTAGCCCATCGCAGCAGCTTCTACTCGCCGCGCCGTCTCGATGCGATCCGCCGGAGGCATCTCGTTGACGTCCTCGAAGTAGAGGTGCTGATCTTCTTCGATCTTGCCAAACTCATGCGCCTCAGGCAGACCGGCAAACGGATCTTCGCTGGTAATCTTCGCCAGCGTAATCGCACCATCCACCAGCCGCTCAATCGACTCCGCCGAAAAATCCGACGAAGACGTGCTCGCCGTCCTCTGACCAACAAAGACGCGCAAGCCAATGGCCCGCGAGCCCGACTCCTTCAGCGTCTCAACCTGCCCGAGACGAACCAGCGCGGAAAACTCATCGCCTTCATAGACGACGGCCTCAGCATCGGTCGCGCCCGTCTTGAGCGCCTTGGCAAGAACATCCGAAGCAAGATTCTTCAGGTCGGAAGCAATTTGTTCAGCTTGCAATGGTCAGTTCCTCTTGAGTGCATCTTCAATCATTCTGCCAGAACAAAAACAGGTCATCTCAACCGGAGCGAGACCCCTGTATTTTGTTTAGTTCAACCACAAACACTTAGTGAACAGGCGATTGCGACGGACGCGCCTCACGGCCATCGGTGGCCTTGAGGAAATGCAGACCAGCCGCGCAGTATTCCGAGTCGCTCTTCAGCTTGTGCTCGACGTGTGGCGGTGGCGCATTCTCGACATTGCGGCGAAACACCTTGAGCGGACCACCGCAGCTCTTGCAGCGGAACTCCGTATCGTTATCGATGAGAGCATCGGCAATCATCTTCACCTTCCAGAACGGCTCGTAGCCACCGGTGGCTTTGACTCGCCGACGCTTCACTTCGCACTCATAAAACTTTTCGCGTTCGACTGCCATGATTCACCTCAATTGTTGCTTTGTGCGGTACGCATGGGTTCGATTCCATGGGATATAAAAATTAAAATCAAACTTTATCCGCCGGTACCGCCGACCGTCATGCGGTCGAGCTTCACGGTAGGCATACCTACGCCGACAGGAACGCTTTGGCCGTTCTTGCCGCAGGTACCGATGCCCTCATCGAGCGCAAGATCGTTCCCCACCATCGACACGTACTTCAGTGCCTCCGGTCCGTTGCCGATCAGCGTCGCGCCCTTCACCGGCTGCGTCACCTTGCCGTCTTCGATCAGGTAGGCCTCGCTGGCCGAGAAGACGAACTTGCCATTGGTGATGTCCACCTGGCCGCCGCCGAAGTTCACGGCATAAAGACCGCGCTTCACGCTCTTGATGATGTCCTCGGGCATGTCGTCGCCGTTGAGCATGTAGGTGTTGGTCATGCGTGGCATGGTGATGGCCTGATAGCTCTCGCGGCGTCCGCTGCCGGTGCTCGTCGTCCCCATCAGACGGGCGCTGAGCTTGTCGGTCAAATAGCCCTTGAGGATGCCGTTCTCGATCAGCACGTTCTCCTGTGTCGGCGTGCCTTCATCGTCCACATTCAACGACCCGCGCCGGTTGGGCATCGTGCCGTTGTCGACCACCGTCACCTTGCTGGACGCAACCTGCTGACCGATGAGACCGCTAAAGGCAGATGTGCCCTTGCGGTTGAAGTCGGCTTCGAGCCCATGCCCTACAGCCTCGTGCAACAGAACGCCGGGCCAGCCGGGACCGAGCACAACTTCCATCTCGCCAGCCGGAGCATCGACCGCTCCCAGTTGCAACATGGCGGTGCGAGCAGCCTCACGGGCATAAAACTCAGGGCTCTTTTTGCCCTCAAAGAAATCAAGAGCCACACGTCCGCCGCCGCCGCTGGTACCGCGCGCAGTGTTGGGGCCGTCTTTCGCAATAACAAAAACATTAAGCCGAGCCAACGGCTGCGTGTCGCTGGCAAAGGTGCCATCGGAGGCAGCTACAAGGATGCGGCGTAGCTCATCATTGAACCCGGCGCGAACCTGCACGATGCGCGAGTCATAGGCGCGAGCAGCCTTATCGGCGCGCTGGATGAGCTTGAGCTTTTCCGAGATCTCGGCGTCGGAGGTAGCTCCGGCAACAGGGTAAAGCGTCGGCGTCTCGGTATGCGTAAACCCATGAGCCAACTCCTTCGCCGGGCCGCTGGCGATCAAGGCTGCAGTGCGGGCGGCTTTGAGGAGGCGGTCGCTGGAGAGGTCGTCGGTATAGGCGAATCCGGTGCGCTCGCCGCTCAGAACGCGGATGCCGCAACCGACGCTGATGCCTTGGCTGGCGGACTTGACCAGCGACTCGTCGATTCCTAGAGAGGTCGACGTAACCGACTCAAAATAAAGGTCTGCATACTCTCCACCCGCAGAGAGCGCCTCCCCAAGACACCGTTCCATCAGGCGTTCGGAGATACCCAGCTTTTCGATGAAATAACGCTTGTGGTCTGCGGAGGGGGTTGTCATCTTATTTCATTGTAGGCTCCCGGGGGAAGGGCGGCAAACGACGGCAGTCAACATGTAACCAGTAAAATAGCACTGGAATGGTTACATTTGATTTAGTGTAACCGGTAAAACTCCGTTTAGGTGGTTTCATCGACCATGGGACGGGTCAGGCGAAGCTGCAGTGTTGAGGTCGATCGAGAGATCGGGAGCGCCCGGAGCGTGACAGTTGCCGTCTCGGCCGTAGCTCTGCGCACAGGCCTCAGTGAGGGATTTGCGCCGCGGAGACTGAGCATATTGCCACACCATGGCATCCGGAGTTCCGCTGGCAGCAAGCGGTAAAGCATTCAAAACACAGCCATTCGAAGGCGGACACCCGTCCTGCACCACCCACAGCGCTATCTCGTGGAGATGCTGTGCGGCGACGTGACTGCGGATGTCCTGCGCCGTGGTGATGGTGTGTCCATGTCCCTCGTTGACGAGCTGGCCGCTGCCATACACGCCAGGTCGATAGCCGGAGCGAGCTATAACCTCCGTCCATGCAAAGAGATAGTCTGCCTGCTCCGGCAGAAGTCGTCCACCTTCCTCCTGATCGAGAAAGATGATCGCGTTAAGTGGAAAATGTTCGCGCCGAGCGGCGGCGATGGCGGCGGCAGCGTCACTTTTGCCGAGTGCGGCGGGAGCGGTGCCGGACTTCTGTGCCTTCGTAATTTCGGTATCGAGCCGTCCGTTGAAGAGCACAAGAAATCCGAAGCCGTTGCGAAGGATGATGTCGCGTTTGCCCTGCCAGCTATTCTGCCGATCGCCGGGGGGAGTGTTGAGCCAATATCCCGTAAAGGAAAAGTGTTGCCGCAGAGCTGGGAGCGCCTGATCGCCGGGATAGTCGTTGAGATCGAAGCCTAGATATGCGTGTGCAGCGTCTGATTGCTGACGATTAGCAGATGAGGGCTGCTGAGCGCTGGCAAAGGCAGCGAGAGTGGAGAGGACGAGACCCGTGATCAGAAGACGCATGTAATAGATGAGACGTTGAAAAAGCCTTAACTGAAGATACGAGGCCATATGCTACCTTGCAATTCAATGAATCTTTGAGGAGCTTTGTATGTCCGAGCATGATCCGCACTATCCGATTGGAAGGTTTGAGAAGCCGGCAATCATTACACCGGACGACCGACTGCAAGCGATTTCGACGCTGGCGGAGACGCCGGAGATGTTACGCAACGCCGTTGATAGGTTGGATACAGCACAACTGAGCACGCCCTATCGCGAGGGAGGATGGACGGTGCGGCAGGTGGTACACCACATGGCGGACAGCCACATGAACGCATTTGTCCGCTTGCGGCTGGCGCTGACCGAAGACTGGCCGACGATCAAGCCCTATGACGAAAAAGCATGGGCAACGCTTCGCGACTATGCCGCCCCGATCGAGTGGTCGCTGGAGCTGGTGGAGAGCCTTCATGCGCGCTGGGTGATGTTGCTGCAATCGCTGAGCGAGGAGCAGTGGCAGCGCGGGTTTCTGCATCCCGAGAACGGACCGGTGACGCTGGATGTGATGACGCTAACGTATGCGTGGCACTCGATGCATCATGTGGCGCACATTACGCATCTGCGCGCAAAAGAAGAGTGGTAGCTGGCGGCATGAGATTGTCGCGCACGGCAGGGGCAGAGCCGGAGCAGACCGTGGAGCAGATTGCCGCGGCGCTGGAGGGGTTTCTTGCCGAACACCCGAAGGCAGTCGTGCTCGAAGACGGCAAGGTGCTCTTCGACATGCGCGAGGCGAAGTATTCGCTGGCCACGGAGCATGGACGATGCACGCTGCATCTTTGGGGCGAGGACCGCAACCTGGTTCGCCGAGTGAGCGGAACTGCGCTGCGGAACGGCGTACTGCGGCTGAGCACGCATCGCTTTGGACAGACGAAACCGCAGATGCTGGAGCTTGCCGCAGATAAAGACCGGCGCACGCCTTCGACGCGCGAGGCAACGCGGGTGAAGTATCTGCGCGTGCTGGAACGGGTGCTGCAGCGGAACTTCGACGACTGGAAACCGGATGGGTTTCGTACCGCGATGGACCTTGAAAAGAGCTTTGGGCCAGCGTATGCGCGGGGATCGCTGGTGCAAGGACAGAAGGCCTGGGCCGTCATCGCCGTGAATGAAGAAGAGACGCAGGCCACCGTCGATGGGATTTTGACGCTGGGAATTTTGTGGCTGCAACACTGTCGCGAATCGGGCGGCGGACGGAGGCTGTATCAGGGGCTGCGGGTGATTGTGCCGCGTGGCATGGCAACGCTGACGCTGTCGCGGCTGGCGTGGCTCAATTGCGATGCTGCGCTGTGGGAGTTGTGGGAGCTGGACCAGGCGAGCGAAGAGTTGGAGCAGCGCGATGCTGCCGACCATGGCAACCTGACGACTCGGTTGATGCATGCGCCAAATATGGAGGCCGCGCGGGAGCGGTTTGGCGAGTCGGCTGCGCGAGTGATGGCGCTGGTGCCGGAACCGATGCGCGAGGTGGTGGAGCAGAAGATTCGCAGCGGAACGGAGATGGCGTTTCTGCTGCATGGGTTGGAGTTTGCGCGGGTGCGGATGGGGTATGGGGGCAGCTCCTTCAACAGCACGCAGGAGATTACGTTTGGCGCGGGCGCGAATGAGACGGTGCTGACCGGCGAGAATGAAGCCGAGCTGCGGGAGCTGGTGTCGCGGCTGTTTGCGCGACGGGCTGCGAATGGCGACAGCCGCGATCCGCTGTACAGGATGCAGCCGGAGCGTTGGCTGGAGAGCGTTCTGCGGCGCGATGTCGAACCGCTGGATGCGCATTTGAATGCGGCGCATGTTTATACGCAGGTTCCGGCGTTCGCCGCGGCGGATCGCGGGATGCTCGATCTGCTGGGCGTGACCGATGATGGACGACTGGCGGTGATCGAGCTGAAGGCCGACGAAGATCTGCACCTTGCCTTGCAGGGGTTGGACTACTGGGTGCGAGTGCGATGGCATCATCTGCAGAATCCCGATCAAATGAGCGGGCTGGGCGAGTTTCAACGGCATGGATACTTTGGCGGGGTCAGGCTGTCGGCCGAGGCGCCGAAGCTCTATCTGGTGGCTCCGGCGTTGCGGGTGCATCCGGCGACGGAGGTGGTGCTGCGATATCTGTCGCCGCGAGTGGAGTGGTCTCTGGTTGCGCTGGATGAGCGATGGCGCGCAAAGGTGAAGGCGGTTTGGCGGAAGCGGAGTAGCGATTCTCGCCTGTAGCGCGAGCGCCCTTGCCAGAGGCTATAAAATAGAGTTGTACCTGGACAGATAGGAAACGACTCCGCAATGCCGCTCTACGAATACGAATGCACTGCCTGCCATCGCCGCACCGAGAAGATACAGAAATTCTCCGACCCCGAGATCACGATTTGCCCTTATTGCAGTGGGCCTCTTGAGCGCGTTATCTCCGCGCCTGCCGTCAGCTTCAAAGGCGGAGGCTGGTATGCGGACGGCTATGGCAACGCCAAGCCAAAGGCTTCCACCGAGAGTAAAAGTTCTGCGCCGAGTTCAGACTCGGGTTCGAACACTACTCCTGCACCAGCGGCTGCGGCGGCGCCCGCAGCTTCTGCTCCAGCACCTGCAGCCAGTTCGGATAAGAAATAACGAAAGCGCTACTCCTGCGGCAGCATATGAATCAGCTCCTGATCGCCGTTGAGCAGGTAGTATGCAACGAACTTCATGGGATGCGAGGCAGATGCGTTGTCGAAACGCGTAATCACTGCGTCTGCCGGTTCGTGGAAGGCTGAGCCTGTATCGAGCGTTCGCGCTTCCGCTTCGTCTTCCCGCTGAAATACGGCAGTTCCTTCAGCGATATACCCGACGACCGGACAGGGATGAGAGTGCCTGCCGGTGCGCTGGCCGGGCGCAAAGACAATCTCACGAACTTCTACCTGCGTAACCGTTCGGCTTCCAAGTGCCGCGCTCAATAAAGGCTTTCGGAAAATCGTATTTTCGCTCATCTCGTTTTGATGGTGATGGCAGAGCGTGGACTCAGAAAGTCATACGTTCTAGCTCTTCTTCTTGGGAACCTTTGCACCGGCTTTGCGCGCTTCGGAGAGGCCAATTGCAATAGCCTGCTTGCGGCTGGTGACCTTCTTGCCGCTGCGGCCGCTCTTGAGCTTGCCCTGCTTCATCGCCTTCATCTCGCGCTCGACGCTCTTGCCAGCGGCCGTTCCGTACTTGCGGCCTGAGCTGCTCTTCTTCGCAGGTGTCTTCCTGCTGACACTCTTTTTCGTCGCAGTCTTTTTTGTTGCGGTTTTCTTGCTTGTAGTTTTTTTGCTGGCTGATTTCTTGATTGCCGATTTTTTAGTTGCGGACTTCTTTGTTGCTTTTTTGTTTGCCATAAAATTCTCCCTGCATCTAGGAGTATGGAATCGCAGCGATAAGTTGCATCGTTGCAGACAGTGCTATCGCGAGCGTCGGCGCTTTACCACTACGATTCCCAGCAGCAATGCCGCTGCGGATATGCCCAGCAATCTTCCCAGCATCTTTCTCGTCCACGATTGCGTACGTTCGAGCGAGCCATCATGCCATGCGGTTTGCACGGCTACGAGATCGGCAGTGAGGCCGGGGATGGTGATTGCATTTAAATCTGCCGTCGGTAAAGAACCGAAGATTCGCTCCGGCTCCGGCGGCTTTCCGTTGCGGTCTTTCGGGATGGCTTCGAGGAGTGCGTTGACTTCGGCGTCGCGTGGATCGTCGAAGAACGCGCCATCCGCGGTGTTTGGGAAGAGCGTCGCGTTGCCGGTCATCTTCTTTTCGATGGCGGCGACGCTGTCCTGGCAGACGCCGAGAGCGTAGTAGCCGCCGAAGGGCAGGGTTGGGCGTGCCTGGTGTTGATGCATGTAGGCGATCGACATCCTGCCTGTGAGGCGGGTTACTTCGAGCGCGTCGGCGTTGCGGTACTCGTGCGCGTGGCGGACGAGTACCCAGGGCTGGTCGAGCGTGTCCATGGTGCGGAACTCGGCCTTGCCATCGACGCCGAAGTACCAGCTTACGTCGGCGTTAATCTTTGGCCCGCGAATCTGCCACTCGTACTCGGCGTGGCTTACGGGAATGAGCAGCGTTCGTTTGGTGCCGGGAATTTTGATCTGCGAACTCACCCAGAAGGGCATCATTACGTCCTGCCCCTTGTAGTGGAAGTGGCCGAAGTTCGCGAAGTAACGCGCGTCCCACACGGTGACGGTGTGACCGGAATCGATCAGCGTCTGTATGAGTGCCTCGGGAGTTGCGGAATTTTTCCCGGCTAGCTTTGCGGTGGCTTGCGGTGCGTCGTCGAGTCCGTTGAGGCTCAGGCGGTTGAGCACGTCGGCTATGCGCTGGCTCTCAGCATGGAGCGGAGCGAGCTGCGGGTTGGCATCGTCTCCGCGCAGGACGCCTGCTCCGAGGTCGCTGACGAGGCCTGCGCGGGTGAAGCCGGGCAACTGCGATGGCTTGTCGAGATCGACGGTCTCGGCGTGTTCGAGCGTGTAGGGGCCGAGGTCGATGAACTGCTTTGCCTGCGCAGTGGACAGGCTGCTCTTCGGGCTGCCGGGATGCCGCGCGGCGAGGTCTTGGAGTGCTTCATTCTTTCCGGCGATGCGTCCGGCGACGCGCACGGTGGGATTGATCTCCTGCATGGTCCAGCCGGGGAAGCGGTCGAGCCCTTGCCAGTCTTTGCCCAGAATTAACTCGCGCAGGCGATGCATCAGGACTGGTGTCATCAAGGCAGGGCCTTGCTTTCCACTCTTGTCCAGCTCTGCGAGGACGGCTTCGGTGAAGCCGGGAGTGGCTGAAAGCTCGCGCATCATTTGCGACAACATCACGGTATTGGCAGGCATCGGCTCCTCCGGCACGACGTAGGGCGCGTCGCTTTTGCAGCCGATCAATGCGGCCAGAACGATCGCACAGCAGATGCGGCCAAGCTTTCCATTGACTGGAGTATGCATTCGCCTATTAGACCTCAGAAAATTTCCATCCCCCACTAATTCTCTGAAGGTTTCTCGATGTGATCGATCACGAGCATTTGTACCGAACCCTTGGTGGGTTTCAGTTTCAGCCCCAACTGCTCCTGAATCGCTATATCGAGCGGTTGGATGGGGTCCATATCGTCGGCTTTCCTGTCGCTTAGCCGCGTGCCGTGGTATCGCAGCGTGAAGTCATATTTACCTGTGAGTCCAGTCTTATCGACGACGGGATGGCCAAACTGTGCGGCCAGTTGCTGAACTATATCGTTCATCGAACATCCGTGAGCGACATAATCGAAACCGACCCGGCTATCGCCTCGCTGGTAGAGAGGGGGTATGGGATAGTCGCCCCATGCTTTCCTCTCCTCGGCACTGGGCGGTTCGCCCTTCGCCTCCTGCATCTTCGATCCATTCTTCGACAGCACCAGATCGTAGGCTGGGCCTTCTCGCGTCTCCCAGTGGGCCTTCAGCTTGAAGCGGTCGGCGAGGAGCGCTTGCATCATGTGCTGCTGTTCCAGCCTCTCCTGAGCTTTGCTCAACTTCGCCAAACGTTCATCGGCAGCGCTGTCTGACTTTGCCTGGATATTGAACATCGCGCTCCAGTTTGGCATGCCCGATATTTGGTCCCACCGGACACCGTATGCCATGGAAAGGAGGTTCATGGCATCGAAGTCTGTCACACGCAAAGAGCTGGAGTGAGGCGCGAAGGAACCGCTCACCATATAAGAATCCGCGGCTGGGCTTTGCCGGATCGAAGCAACATCAAACGTCAGCGTCGGTACATACGCTTTGCTTGTAGTCGCAGCCACATCTGGAACCGCGCCTGCCTGCGCGAATGTGACTGGCGCGGCGACAACCATCCATACAAACGTGAACAGTAACAGCTTGCGGACCGAACTCGATTTGCATCTCAACAGGTTTGCCATAGCCACTTTTCTCACACCTGTTTAGCCAATTGATGGGCAGGTGTCAAGCGGGGCAGAGAGGCAAAGGCGAAATACAGGGGTCTCTCCACTGCGCTTCGCTCCGGTCGAGATGACGTGCAGATGAAGCGAACCAACGATTTTTAGCTATCGAGTTTTTTTACTACCAGTTCGTTCAGCAGCGCGGGGTTGGCCTGTCCCTTGGAGAGGCGCATGACCTGGCCTACGAAGAAGGCAGAGACCGTCTTCTTGCCGCCGCGATATTGTTCGACCTGTTTTGGATTTGCGGCGATGACTTCGTCGATCATCTTCTCGATGGCCAAGGCGTCGGAGATCTGCTGCGGCTTCTCGCGGTCGTAGACTGCGGGGAAGTCCTCGTTCTTTTCGAAACAGGTGTCGAGAAGCTGCTTGAGCATCTTGCTCGAAAGCTCGCCTGACTCAGCGAGGTCGGCGGCCATAACGATTCCTGCCATCGATACGGGAGACTGGTCCAGTTCGAGATTTGCGAGGCGTAGGCGCATGGTCAACTCGCTGGTCAGCAGAGCGGCTACGCGCGTGGGGCTCTTCGCTTTCTTTGCTGCGGACTCGAAGCTGTCGGCGAAGGAGCGGGTTGCCGTCAGGGTTGCGGCGTCCTGCTCGCTAATCTCGTACTCGGCGATCATGCGCGCGCGACGGGCCTCGGGCAGCTCGGGAAGCGACTTCAGGATTTCGGCCTGCCACTCTGCGCCTACGACCAGCGGCGGAAGGTCTGGCTCTGGGAAGTAGCGGTAGTCGTGCGCCTGTTCCTTCGAACGCATCGAGAACGTCCGGCCTTCGGCGTTGTTCCAGAGGCGCGACTCCTGCACGACGCGGCCGCCTTCTTCGATGACGCCGATCTGGCGCTCGATCTCGTACTCGACCGCCGCGCGGATATAGCGAAAGCTGTTGACGTTTTTGACCTCGGCCTTGGTGCCATACTCCTTCGCGCCTTTGAGCATGACGCTTACGTTGGCGTCGCAGCGGAGAGAGCCTTCTTCCATGTTGCAGTCGCTAACGCCCGTGTAGAGGAGAATCTCTTTCAGTTTGGTGAGGTACTCGAAGACCTCGTCGGCGGTGCGCAGGTCGGGCTCGCTGACGATCTCGATCAGCGGCGTGCCGCAGCGGTTGAGGTCGATGTAAGTCTTCGATACGGAATCTGCAAAGCCGTCGTGTACGCTCTTGCCCGCATCCTCTTCCATGTGGAGCCGGGTGACGCCGATGCGCTTGGACGCGCCGCTGGCGTCGGGCACGTCGAGCCAGCCATGTTCGGCGATGGGCTTGTCGAACTGAGAGATCTGATAGCCCTTGGGCGAGTCGGGGTAGAAGTAGTTCTTGCGCGAGAAGATGCTGGTCTCGCGGATCTCGCAGTTGATGGCCTTTGCCGCGAGCACAGCGAACTCGACTGCCTTGCGATTGAGCACGGGCAGCGCGCCGGGCAGCCCGAGGCAGGTGGGGCAGACGTGCGTATTCGGCTCACCGCCATACTGGTTGACGCAGCCGCAGAAGGCCTTTGAAGCGGTCAGGAGCTGAACGTGGACCTCAAGCCCGATGACGGGCTGATATTTGGCGAGAACCTCTGGCGAGAGCGCGGTAGCGGTAGACATAATCAAAGTTGATTCTAACAAGCGCCGTCACGGCTGCTATTTTTGCATCTCACAAGTGCAACGGATCAAACCAAGGAAGCCTATGCCCTATCGCCTACGCCCCAGCCAGCCCGCCCCGAAGAATGAAGCGCAGAAGAACCTGGAACGTCCCAGCGCGCAGGATATCTACGAGCAGGTGGCGAACAACGCCCGTCAGGAGTTGGGCCGGTCGAGCGTGGCACTCGCCATCTCGGGGCTGGCGGGCGGCATCTTTATGGGGCTGTCGGGGTTGGGGAATGCAATTGCAATCGCCCTGCTGACCGCTCCGGGGACGGAGCCGACGAACACCACTTTGTTTATCGCGAAGATGTTTTATCCGCTGGGGTTCATCGTGGTGATCCTGGGGCGTTCGCAGCTTTTTACCGAAAATACGCTTTATCCGGTGGCGCTGGTGCTTTCGGAGAAGAAGCATCTGTGGAAGACGCTGCGGCTGTGGGGCATCGTGCTTCCTTCAAATGTGCTGGGCGCGCTGGCCTTTGCCGCGATTGCCGGGCTTACGGGAGCGCTGCATCCGAATGTGGTTCATGCGCTGTCGCAACTGGGCCTGGAAGCGCTGCACCGTCCGATGGAGACTACCTTTTGGAGCGGGGTGATGGGCGGCTGGATCATAGCGACTGTGGCGTGGCTGGTCTCGGGCTCGCACTCGATCACCGGGTCGGTGATGATTATCTGGATGCTGGCCTTCGTCGTCGGGCTGGGTAACTTTGCCCACTGCATCGCGGCCAGCGGCGAGATTCTGACTGCGGTGCTGGTCGGGCAGGCCTCGCTGACGGACTTTCTGCACTGGCTATGGCTCGCCGTGGCGGGCAATATCTGCGGCGGAGTCGGGATGGTTACGTTGCTTGAATATGGCCAGGTGGTCTACGGCGGCGATGCCGAGGCGGAGGCGCTTCCTCCCGAGCCGGATTCTCCGGGCTCGACCACCAAAAAATCTGACGCGGAGACGCAACGATAGTACCGAGGGACAGGGACCTCACTTCGCTACGTTCAGGTCGAAATAAGGTGACGATCTGGACGACGAAGGCCACTTCCCGCAGCGGGCTTAACACGTGTCTCAACGCGTCAGGTCCACCGTCTGGTCGGGCGGTGCCTGAAAACATCGATTTCCACTAGAATCAATGCAGCATGGTTCTTCCCTTCGTCCGCGAACTACTTGCGGACCTTGAACACTCTGAGGCCTTTGAGCGTGTACGCCGCCACCTGAGCGGGGGCACGGGGCGCAGACGTGTGTCTGGATTGACCGCTACGGCGCGGGCACTTTATCTGCCGCTGTTCGTTCGCGCGGCCAATGCTCCGTGCGTGATTGTCGTTTCGGACAACAAGGCCGCCGAGGCACTTCATGCCGCAGTACTCTCTGCCTGCGAGTTGACCGGAGCGTTGGACCCTGCACAGGTCTTGCGGCTTCCGGCGCACGATGTTCTTCCGTTTGAAAATCTATCCCCGCACCCTGAGATTCAGGAGACCCGGGCTGCGACGCTGTGGAAGATCGCGAACGGGACGGCGCGGCTTATGATTGCTCCGGTCGAAGCTGCCTGCATGAAGCTCTTTACCCGCGACTTTTACAAGGCGCTGGCACTGCATCTGAAGGTCGGCGAAGAGTACATGCCGGACATGCTGATCGAGCATCTGCTCTCGGTGGGCTACACCCGCGTCGATGTGGTGGAGATGCCGGGGCAGGTTACGCTGCGCGGCGGCATCATCGACGCCTTCTCGCCCGAGATGGAGCGCCCGGTGCGCATCGACTTCTTCGGCGACGAGATCGAGTCCATCCGCACCTTTGACGCCGAGACGCAGCGCAGCAGCAACCCGCTCGATGAGGCCCTGCTGCTTCCGCTTACAGAGATTCCTGTCACCGAGAAAGTTCTGACCGCGATCAATGCACGGCTCACGCGCAGCGGAGTTGCCGGGGCTGCGCTCGAAGGTGGAGAAGAGCCGGTCGAGTTGCAGACGCACATTGCCACACGTACCGGCGAGGCGACGGTGTTTCCCGGCTGGGAGTTTTTCGCGCCGGTCGCTGGAGCTACGCACACACTTTTAGACTTGCTGACGGCAAGCGGCCCTGCGCCTCGCGTCTTCATTGAAGAACCTGCGATGGTCAAAAATCAGGGCGAGCGCTGGTGGAACAAAGTTGAGCAGCGTCATGATCGTTCCGGCATCGGCAATCTGGTTCGACCCGAAGATATTTATCTTTCGCCATGGGACCTTGATGACCGCCTCCACAAATTCTGCGGTTGCGAACTCGATCAGCTTGGGCTGGTCGATATACTCGACGCCGACCGCAGCGACCTGTCGGAGGTGGACTTCGCCACTCGGCCCACGCAGCGATTTCATGGCAGCATTCCGGCGCTGATCGATCAGCTTAACGTGCTGATGAAGCAGGATGCACGCATTCTGCTCACGGCTCCTAATCAGGGTGAAGTGGAGCGGCTTGCCGGGCTTTTGCAGGAGTATCACGTTCCTTATCGCCTCGGTTCGCGGACGGAGCAGCATGGCAGCTCGACGGTTTATTCGGAGTCCAGCTATCTTGCGGGCGACCTGCGCACGCCTGTGATCGTAAAGACGACGATCGCCGCGGGTGTGCAGATACTCGACCTCGACCGGACGACAGCGCGTCAGGTTGTCATCTTTGGAGCACAGGATTTATCGGACGACGCCGACGTAACGGTGCGGACGGCGCGGCGCGGCAAATCGAAGGCTTCCGCTTTCATCTCCGATTTTCGCGATCTTGCTGTCGGCGACTACGTTGTTCACGTCGAACATGGCATCGCACAGTATTGCGGACTGCGCGTTATCGAAGAAAACGATTCGCCACCACTGGAGCTGATGATCCTTGAGTTTGCCGACGAGGCCAAGCTCTACGTTCCGCTTACGCGGCTCGATCTGATCCAGAAGTACCGCAGCACCGATACAGGGCCTGCTCCGCAACTGAACAAACTGGGCACGCAGGGTTGGCAGAAGACCAAGGCGCGCGTCAAAAAGGCGATGGCCGACATGGCCGCCGAGCTGTTGAAGCTCTACGCACAGCGCGAGTCGATTCAGGGCACTCCTTTTTCGCCGGATACGAACATGCAGCGCGAGTTTGAGGATGCGTTCGACTTCAACGAGACCGACGACCAGCTCAACGCCATTGCCGACATCAAGCGCGATATGGAATCGACGCAGCCGATGGACCGCCTGCTCTGCGGCGACGTGGGCTACGGCAAGACCGAGGTTGCCATGCGCGCGGCGTTCAAGGCGGTGCAGGACTCGAAGCAGGTCGCAATACTAACGCCGACGACGGTGCTGAGTTTTCAGCACTACGAAACCTTCAAGCGACGCTTCGCCAACTTTCCCGTCAATATCGAGATGATCTCGCGCTTCCGCACAGCGAAGGAGCAGAAGATCATTCTCGAAAAGGTGGAGCAGGGGAAGGTCGACATTCTCATCGGCACGCATCGCATTCTGTCGAAGGACCTGAAGTTTCAGGACCTCGGGCTGCTGGTGGTCGATGAAGAGCAACGCTTTGGCGTGCGTCATAAAGAGCGGCTGAAACAGATGCGAACGGCCATTGACGTACTTGCGATGTCTGCCACACCGATTCCGCGCACGCTGCATATGTCGCTGATCGGGCTGCGCGATATGAGCGTGATCGAGACGCCGCCCAAAGACCGCATGGCCATTCAGACCATCGTCGCCAAGTTCGACGAGAAGCTGGTGCGCACCGCCATTGAGATGGAGCTGGAGCGCGGCGGGCAGACCTACTTCGTACACAATCGCGTGGAGTCGATCTACGAGCTCGCGGCGAAGATTCGCGAGCTGGTTCCGCAGGCCCGCGTCGTGATTGGTCATGGGCAGCTTCCCGAGGCAGAGCTGGAGCGGGTGATGCTCGCCTTCATGAATCATGAGTACGATGTTTTGCTTGCGACCAGCATCATTGAAAACGGTCTTGATATTCCGCTCGCCAACACCATCATCATCAATCGTGCAGATCGACATGGGCTGAGCGAGCTGTATCAACTGCGTGGACGCGTGGGGCGCAGCAATCGGCGCGCTTACTCGTACCTTCTGATTCCTCCGGAGAAGGAGCTGAGCGAGGTATCGCGGCGCAGGCTTGCGGCGTTGAAGGAGTTCTCCGATCTTGGCGCGGGCTTCAAGATCGCTGCGCTTGATCTGGAACTGCGCGGCGCGGGCAACATGCTGGGCGGCGAGCAGTCGGGCCACATCGAGGCCATCGGCTTCGAGATGTACACGACCATGCTGGAAGAGGCCGTGCGCAAGATGAAGGGCGAGGAGGACAAGCCTGCCCATGCCAACACGGTCATCAACCTCGGCATCAGCGTTCGCATCGATTCGGACTACATCCCCGAAGAGAACCAGCGCCTGCGCATGTACAAGCGCATCGCCGGGGCGGAGGACTTTGCCACACTTGCCGATGTTCGTGCCGAGTTGCAGGACCGCTACGGCACGCCGCCAGAGTCCGTGCTGAACCTGCTGGCAGCTGGGGAGATTCGGCTACAGTGCGAGCAGCTTGGCATTGCACAGCTCGACCGCAAACGTACCCAGATTGAACTGGGCAAGACCAAGACTTTTGTCGAGATGCTGCATCTGAAGTTTGCCGAACGGCTATCGGGTGGATCACCTGCGACCGCTCCGGGCGTGGCTCCGGCGCGCGAGCGAAGCGTCGATCCGGGAGTGCTGATGAAGCTGGTCAGCCGCAATACGAAAAAAGGCGCGCAGTTCACGCCGCAGGGTATTCTGCGCTGGCCGCTTACCAGTGCCAAAGCCGAAGATGTGATTGCTGAGACGCGTGCGCTGCTGGATGCTCTCGATACGCATGGCTGAACCAAATCCCTCCCAAGGCTTCGATTACCCTTTGTCTGAAACCGCATAACACAATGCCGTAAACTCACTTCAACATCTATGACACTCAAACTCCTTGTTCCCGCTGCGTTGCTCTTGTTCGCCCTGCCTGTCCTCGCTCAAACGACTACCCCTCTCCCCGCCACAACGCCAGCAGATGCGTCCACACCCCTGAAGATAGGCGGAGATGTTCTCCCGCCTGTTCTAATTCATATGGCAAATCCAAAATTTCCTCGCGGCCTCCGCGGGGTAGGAACCACAGCCGTTGTCCACGTTGGTGTAGTTGTCGATACATCCGGCAAACCAACCCAAATTCGCATCGTCAAGTCGAGCAATGCAGGTTTCGATAAAAACTCTATGGATGCAGTGAAAAAATACCGCTTCAAGCCAGCGACGTTACACGGACAGCCCGTGGCAGTCGAGCTCGTAGTACAGGTAAATTTTGAGGTCTTCGACCAAATGCCTCCGGGCGGTTATCATCCACCCGCGGAACCCCCCATTCAACCGAATTAACTAATGAGGCGTCTTTTGCACAAATCCTTCCGTACCATCGCCCTCCTGACCGCATATTTAGGATTTCTCATGGCCATCCCCGTCGCTCAGACAGCCAACGCGCAACGCATCTCTGCCGACGGTTCGCCACAGACCTTCCAGTACGTCTCCGATCAATACTTCAGCGATGTCTACTTCCACTTCTCTCCGACTGCGGGCACGAGTGCGGGGCTGCATCAATACGACACGCAGCTTGAGGATTACTCCGCTGCGGGGATTCAGAAGGAGATTGCGGCTCTTCACGACTTCGAGAAGAAGGTCGAAACGATTGACCCTACCGCTCTCGATGCCAGCGTCGCGGGGGACCGCGAGATTCTGCTGAATAATATTCGCTCGCAACTGCTGACGCTCGAAGTCATTCGGCCTTGGGAGAAGAACCCCGACACTTATTCCTCGGGTGTCACTAACTCCATCTTCGTCATCATGGAACGGCCTTATGCTCCTGCCGATACGCGGCTTCATGCTGTGGTGGAGCGCGAGAAGTTGATTCCGCAGGTGCTCGAAGAGGCACGGAAGAACCTTAAGAATCCGCCGCACATCTATACCGAGATCGCTCTCGAACAGATCGACGGGCTGGTCAGCTTTTTTCAAAATGACGTGCCCAGCGCGTTTGCATCCGTTACCGATCCTGACACGAAGGCTGATTTCGCCAAGTCCAATGCGGCGGTCATCGCGGCGCTTCAGTCTTACGGAGCGTGGATGAAGACCGATCTTCTTCCGCGTTCCAACGGCGACTTTCGACTTGGGGCGGATACGTTCCGCAAGAAGCTCTCCTATGACGAGATGGTTGATATTCCACTGGACAGACTTTTACAGATTGCCTTTGCCGACCTGCACAAGAACCAGGCTGAGTTCGCGCGCGTAGCAAAGGAGGTCGATCCTACCAAGACGCCACAGGAGGTCCTTGCCGAACTCGCCACCATTCATCCCGCGCCTGACCAGCTTCTTTCGGCATTCCACAGCACCTTCGACTCGCTCATTACGTTTATTAATACGCACCACATCATTACCATCCCAAGCACGGTGCAACCTACGCTCGAAGAGACACCGCCGTTTATGCGCGCCACCACCTTCGCTTCGATGGACCCTCCGGGGCCATTTGAGACGCACTCCGCGAAGGCCTATTTCAACGTAACGCTGCCGGAGAAAGACTGGACGGCGCAGCACATCGCCGAGCACATGGCCAGCTTCAACGTGGGCACGATTATCAGCACCAGCGTGCATGAGGCATATCCCGGCCACTATGTTCAGTTCCTCTGGATGCCTGAGTTTTCGAGCAAGATCCGCAAGGTGCTTGGAGCCAACACCAACATTGAAGGCTGGGCTCACTACACCGAGCAGATGATGCTCGACGAAGGCTACGACGCGCCCGGCCCGAATGCCACGGCTGCACAGATTCGCGAGTCGCATCTTGTCCGTCTTGGGCAGTTGCAGGATGCGCTGCTGCGCGACGCGCGCTTCGTCAACAGCATCAAGCTGCACACCGGCGAGGGCGAGCCTGACGGAAAGTGGACGATGGAACAGGCTGAGGACTTCTTTGTGAAGGAGGGATACCAGTCGCGCTCCGTGGGTGTGGTTGAAACCAAACGAGGCACCTCTGACCCGACTTATCTTTACTACACACTGGGTAAGCTGGAGATCATGCAGCTCCGCGCGGACATGATGAAGAAAGAGGGCGCGGCCTTCAATCTTGAGACCTTCCACAACAACTTCATGCGCCAGGGCTTTGCTCCTATTGAGATCATTCGCAAAGCCATGCTGCATAGTGACTCGCCAGTACTTTAAGCCCAAAGACCTAACACCGATTTACACTGATTAAACCGATAAGGCTTGAATTGTTCTTCGTAGTTAATCGGTGCGATCGATGTAAATCGGTGTTAGGTCTTTCTGCCGCCATTGGATTGATTCACTTGTAACTCCTGCCTGCTAGCATTTTCAACAATCAAATTGCATCCAAGGAATTTATGACCCAAAAGACTCCCCAGAAGATTCGCAAAGCTGTCTTCCCAGCCGCAGGCATGGGCACTCGCTTCCTGCCTGCAACCAAGGCGCTGCCAAAAGAGATGCTCTGTCTCGTCGACAAACCGCTGATCCAGTACGGCATCGAAGAGGCTGTGGCGGCCGGCTGCACCGAGATCATCATCATTACCAGCCGCGGTAAAGGCATTATGGAGGACCACTTCGACCGCAGCCCTGAACTCGAAGCCGCGCTCGAAGCCAAGAACAAGACTGCGCTACTCGAAATCGCGCGCAGCGTCTCAAAGCTCGCCAAGATCACCTACACTCGTCAGTCGGAGCCGCTCGGCCTGGGCCATGCTGTCCTTCAGGCTAAAGAGATTGTCGGGAACGAGCCTTTCGCTGTATTGCTGCCTGACGATATCGTCGACGCCACTGTTCCCTGCATGAAGCAGATGGTCGAAGCGTTCAACGAGACGCAGTGCAGCATTCTCGGCTCCGAGGTTGTCGAAGGCGCGGCCATCTCGGCCTATGGCTGCCTCGATTGCACGCCCGATCCAAAGAATCCTCGCCTGCTCGCCGTAAAGAACATGGTCGAGAAGCCGAAGCCGAAAGAAGCGCCTTCGCAGAACGCCATCATCGGGCGCTACATTCTTACTCCGCGCATCTTCGAAATGATCGAAGGCATCACTCCCGGCGCGGGCGGCGAGCTGCAGCTCACCGATGCCATTAAGGCCCTGCTGCAATACGAAAAGGTCTACGGCTTCAGCTATGAGGGCAAGCGTCACGATGCCGGGGACAAGCTGGGCTTCCTGAAGGCCACCGTCGAGCTCGCGCTCAAGCGCGAGGACCTCGGGCCGGCGTTTCGTGCCTGGCTTAAATCTTTTCCAATCTAAAGTGGGACAAACAAAGACGCCCATCCTTCGCAACTTCATCACGAAGGATGGGATGTCTTCATTCCATTTACTCCATCTCACCCCTAAGCACCGTTCTCGTACCTCGGGCATCCAATCATCGACGCGCCTTTGAAGGACGCGAAGGAGTAACCAATGCCGTCACTGTTCGACCCGATTCAACTCGGCGACCTGCAGCTTCCCAACCGCATCTTCATGGCGCCGCTTA
Source organism: Granulicella sp. L56 (assembly GCF_009765835.1). Lineage (NCBI taxonomy): Bacteria > Pseudomonadati > Acidobacteriota > Terriglobia > Terriglobales > Acidobacteriaceae > Granulicella > Granulicella sp. L56. Next base: position 1,552,667 of record NZ_LMUS01000001.1, read on the forward strand.
CTCGTCTCCGCGGCACGTTTGACCACATCCCCACCGCAATGATGATCGAGTACTACACCCAGCGCGCCAGCGCGGGACTCATCATCTCCGAAGGAACGCCGGTCGATCCTATGGGCGTCGGTTACGCTAACGTTCCCGGCATCTGGTCGCAGGCGCAGGTCGAGGCGTGGAAGCCCGTTACCGCCGCCGTCCATCATGCCGGAGGTCGCATCTTCGCGCAGATCTGGCACGTCGGCCGCATCTCCGATCCCGAATTTCTCAATGGACAGCTTCCCGTCGCACCCAGCGCCATAGCGGCATCGGGGACTGTCAGCCTGCTTCGTCCGCAGCGCGCCTTCCCTACTCCGCGAGCGCTCGAGCTCGACGAGGTCAAGGGCGTGGTCGAAGCCTTCCGCCGTGGCGCGCAGAACGCACAGGCTGCCGGATTCGACGGCGTCGAGCTGCATGGAGCCAATGGCTATCTGCTCGACCAGTTTCTTCAGGACGGCTCTAACCACCGCACCGACGAGTATGGCGGCCCCATTGAAAACCGCGCCCGGCTGATGCTCGAAGCTGCCGATGCCGCCATCTCCGTCTTCGGCGCTGGGCGGGTCGGAATGCATCTCGCGCCGCGCGGCGATTCTCACGGCATCTCCGACTCCAACTTAACCGCGACCTTCAGTTACGTCGCCCGCGAGCTGGGCCGACGCAAGATCGCCTTTATCGCTGCGCGCGAGCACGTCGGCCCTGACAGCATCGGGCCCCAGCTCAAGCAGATATTCGGCGGCACCTTCGTCGCAAATGAAGCCATCGACCAGCAGACGGGGCAACAGCTTCTCGACGAAGGAAAGGCAGATGCCGTGGCCTTTGGCAAGCTTTTCATCGCAAACCCTGACCTGCCTGCCCGTTTCGCGAAACACGCGCCGCTTAATCGGCCTGAGCCAAATACCTTCTATGCTCCCGGGCGTCATGGTTATACGGACTACCCTTCTCTGTAGAAAAGAGTAGGGCTGCCAGACACTATGTCCTCTATTTTTCGAACCGCTCCTCAAAAACGCGGCCTGAACTTCCTGCATCTCACTATGAGAGTACTCATAAAATCCTGGAGAAGAGATGCCAACCGAAAAAACTGCCAAAGCTTCCGTCACCCGCAAAAAACTCATCGATGCCCTCAACGAAGACCTCGCCCGCGAATATCAGGCCATCATTGCGTACGTCAATTATTCCCAGGTCCTCAAGGGCGCGCAGTATATGAACATCGCCGCTGAACTGGCCGTGCACGCCGGTGAAGAGCTGGCCCACGCCATCACCATCGCCAACCAGATCGACTACCTCGGCGGAATGCCCAGCGTTACCCCCAAGCCGGTCAAGACCTCCGAGAAGGCCACGGACATGCTTCACTTCGATCTGGATAATGAGAACGAGACGATCCGCCAGTATCGCCGCCGCGTCAAGCAGTGCGACGAGCTTGGCGAGTTCGCCACGGCGGAGCATATCCGCGACATCCTTCTGCAGGAGCAGGACCACCAGATCTCTCTCGCTACCGCCCTCGGTATCGATGTTCCCGATGTAGGCATCGCAGACTAACTCTCGTCTTATGCGTAAATAAAGTGCCGTCACCGTTAGCTTTCGGTGACGGCACTTTTCGTGGAACCTTTGACCAGGTCGGGCCTTCAGCCCTTGCATTTCCTGCTTGTACGTTTCATGGGGCTGTGCCCCATGCTGGTATAGACCGCGCCTTCAGCGCGAAGTTCGTTCTCACCGCTCATCATCGATATAGGAGCAACGACTTACTCCGGGGAATATGTCGATACGGTTTAGCCAAGGCCAATCTATTTCTTTTTCGGCGGCGACTTTTTGCGAAGGTCCTTCATCGTTCCTCGCGGAAAGCCAGTCGATTCGCGCACCACAAGGTCGGTCTGAATGTTGTACTCGTGCTTCTGCACGGATTTCTCCGTCCCTTCCGCACAGGCCCGCAATGCGGTCACCGCTGCCTTTGCCAGATCGAAGCGCGACATCTGGACCGTCGTCAGCGGAGGGATGGTCACCTCGGCGATGTGAATGTTGTCGAAGCCGATGACCGAGAGATCGTCCGGCACCCGCAACCCGGCACGGTACATCGTGTGCAGCACGCCGATGGCGGTCATATCGTTCGAGCACATCACCGCGGTCGGCATGTTTTTTTCTGCCAGCAGTTGCTGCATGGCCGCCATGCCACCTTCCAAAGTATGGTCACCCTGCAGAATCCACGCCGGGTTAGGTGCGATGCCGCACTCGCGCAGCGATTCCAAAAATGCGTCGAGGCGGGACTGAGCCGAATGGAGGCCCACGGGGCCACGCAGGAAGGCGATATTTCTATGTCCCAGTGCCGCGAGGTGTTGCACGCCCTGGCGTATGCCGTGGTGATAATCCACCTTCAGCACGTTAATGCCGGGACCATCCGGCCCTACATCGACAAAGACCAACGGCACCTTGCGCTGGGCCAACTGGTCCAGCAGTGGCGCCTCGATGCCGAAGGTCATGACCGCGACACCGTCCACCTTGCGCTCCAACATGCGGCGGATGCAGTGCGACATGCGCTTGGGATCGTGGTTGGTCGAGCTTACCAGTATCTCGTACCCATGCTCGACGGCGATGTCCTCAAAGCCCTGAATCAGCTCAGGGAAGAATGGGTTGGTGATTTCGGAGACGATCAGGCCCAGGATCCAACTGCGCCCGGATACAAGGGCTCTCGCCTGCGTGTTGGGAAAGTAGTCAAGCTCTTCGATGACCTCCCACACGCGCTTGGCGATCTTTGCGTTCACCGTCGGTACGCGGTTGATCGTGCGCGAAACAGTTGCAATCGAAACGTTCGCCAGACGCGCAATGGTGCGAATATCCATACGCTCCGGGGTCTTCTTCGTCGTCGTGCGCTTCTTCTTCGTGCTCTGTCCAAGGTTGGCCATAGAGAGTATCAGGAATGCGTTTACAGAATAGCCTACGCAGCTAAAACGATTATGTAACCCGATAGCCTCCACATTGGCACATCGCCCGCTACAGAGACCGCGATTCGCAGCCTGTGCACCGTTCCCCCCGGCAACTCTCGGAAGATCTCTTTCGTCCGAGCCACTCTTTCCCCAACCGGATCCATTTATTGGAAACGTTTGCTGTTAATCGGCCTCGCCACTACAGTGGATGTGTCGAGGGCAGACATCGTCCCTGAATTCACCGCATAGGAGAAACCCCGTGGACCGTAGAAGATTCCTGCAGGCATCGTCACTCGCCGGAGCCGCATTCGCATTCGCTGCCCGTCCCGCATGGAGCGCAACCGCCGATGCACATGTCGAAGTTCTGCTCGACGAGAGCGTCGGCACCATCGCGCCCGAGATCTACGGCCAGTTCACCGAGCATCTCGGCGGCGTCATCTATGACGGTATCTGGGTAGGCGAGGACTCGCCCATCCCAAACGTCGGCGGGATACGCAAGCAGATCATCGATCGGATGAAGCAGATCCACGTCCCCGTCGTGCGCTGGCCCGGCGGCTGCTTCGCCGACAGCTACGACTGGCGAGACGGTGTTGGTCCACGCAAGGACCGGCCCACCCGCACCAACTTCTGGGCTGACGATCCCGACGCAGCGCGGCTGAAGGGCAACGCCGTTCAGGCTTATGAAAATAACGCCTTTGGTACGGACGAATTTGTACGCTTCTGCAATCTCAGCGGTGCCGAGCCCTACCTCGCGAGCAATCTGCGCAGCCTGCCCGCGCTCGAGTTCTCTCGCTGGGTCGAATATTGCAACTCGCCCGCCGACTCCACCACGCTGGCGAAGCAGCGTGCAGGCAACGGCTCTGCTGCTCCCTATGATGTGAAGTATTGGGGCGTCGGCAACGAAAGCTGGGGTTGCGGCGGCAACTTCGAGCCGGAGGAATATGCCGAGGAGTTTCGCCGCTTCACCACCTGGGTTCCACACTACGGCGTGCCGCTCTCGTTCATCGGCTCAGGCCCCAACGACAACAATCTGGAGTGGACCAACGGCTTCTTCGAGGCGCTGCGCAAAAAGAACTATATGCCGCGCGAGCTTCATGGGTGGAGCGTCCACTACTACACCTGGAACCTGAGCCTGGGTCAGACCACCGACTGGGTCGCGGGCAAGCGCGATGCGCTCGACTTCGACGAGACCGGATGGTACGAACTCTTCCTGCAGGGCCTCTACATGGAAGAGATCGTGCGAGCGCAGTGGGGATTACTGGGTGAATTCGATCCCAACCGCAACATCAAGCTCGTCGTGGATGAGTATGGACCCTGGTACAAACCCGGCACCCAACTCGATCCCACACACCTGCTCGGCCAGCAGGTTACTCTTCGCGATGCTTTGCTGACCGCCATGACGCTCGACATCTTCAACCGCCATGCGGAAAAAGTCGGCATGGCCGCCTGCGCGCAACTGGTCAATTGCCTGAATGCCCTCTTTTTTTCGCACGAAGACAAGTTCATCACCACCCCAGTCTTCCACGTCTTCGATATGTACGCCGCGCATCAGGGCGCTCAATCACTGCGCGTGAACTTCTCTTCGCCGCAGATCCACTATCAACGTAACGGCAAGCCCACCACGCTGGCGGGATTGCTCGGCTCTGCCTCCATGCGCGGCAAAACTGTCACGATCACCGCGACCAACCCCGACCTCAAAGAGTCGAAGGTGACCGAGATTGCTCTTCGGGGCTCTGCAAGGATAGCCTCCGCGGAGGCATCGGTACTGACCGACGCCGACATGCACGCCCACAACACGTTCGAGCAGCCTAATGCCGTTCAGCTCAAAAAGCTGGCAGTCGATGTGCAGGGTGGCCGGTTGAATATCACCATTCCTCCGGCTTCTGTCTCGCGCATCACCATCCAGCTCGCCTAAACCGCTCGGACCATCCAGAACGCCCAGGTTCCATCTCTCGCGCGACTGCGAGGAATGGAACCTGGACATGGTCGCTTTCTCCCGTTCCGACAGTCTCACCCTGAAAAACCTTATTGACATCGATAGATTAAAGAAGATAGCGTTATTTGGTAAACGTTTTCTTCAATATTTAATCAAAACACTCTAATCTGAATTGATGGATTGTTCTTCTATGCTCATGATGATCGTCAAGCTGGCCCGATCCGCCGTCACCCTTTTAAAGCAAGGCTCTCTTGCAAAGCACGATCTAACCTGCGAACGGGGACAATAACACCATGGCAATTGTTGCAGGAGTAGATTTCGGAACCCTGAGCGTGCGCGTCACGCTTCTCGACAGCGAGCGCGGCCCGCTCGGAACCGCCATGGCGGAGTATCCGCTGCATCGCAAACGCGAAGACCCCGACTACGCGACACAGTCTCACGAAGACCACATGCGCGGTCTGGCCAAGGCCATGCGCGACGTGTTGGCAAAGTGTAACGTCTCGGGCGATAAGGTTGAAGCCATCGCACTCGACACCACCGGTTCCAGCGTCATCCCGGTAGACAAAAATCTCCAGCCGCTCGACGAGTACTACCTCTGGTGCGATCACCGCGCCAAGCGCGAGGCCCGCGAGATCACCGAGGCCTGTCATCGCGATGGCATCGAAGCGATCGAGTGGTGCGGCGGCGTCTACTCGCACGAGTGGGGCTTCGCCAAACTGCTGCACTGGCTTCGCAACAACCCCGACAAGCGTGCCAACTTCGCCAGCGCCTTCGAGCACTGCGACATGGTCGCCGCGACACTCTCCGGCATCACCGATCCGCGCAAGGCAAAGCGCAGCGTCTGCGCGATGGGCCACAAGTGGCTCTGGAACCCCAAGTGGGGCGGCTTCCCTCCACAGGCGTTTCTCTCGAAGCTCGATCCGCTATTCGACGGCGTGGTCGAAAAGCTCTCGGGCGAATATCTCACCTCCGACCATCTCGCTGGGCATCTCTCTGAGCACTGGGCGTCCGAGCTGGGCCTGCGCGCAGGCATTCCCATCCCGGTCGGCGCGTTTGACGCGCACTGGGACGCCATCGGCGCTGGCTGCCGCACGGGCGATGTTGTCAACGTAATCGGCACGTCAACCTGCATCATTGCGATGCAGCCGGAGATCAGCCTCATCCCCGGGGTCTGCGGCGTCGTTCCCGGCAGCGTGCATCCCAACTATGCCGGTGTCGAGGCCGGGCTCTCAGCCACCGGTGATATCTTCGAAGCCATCGCCCGCCGCGCTGAAACCACGGTGAAGGCGCTTGCTGAAGGCATCGAGAAGAATCGCCCCGGCCAGACCGGCTTGCTGCGACTCACTTGGGACAACGGCGACCGCACTGTTCTGGTCAACGCCGACCTCGCCGGTATCACTATCGGCTGGAACCTATTGACGACCGCGCAGGATGAGCTTTACGCCGCCATCGAGGGCACGGCGTTTCATACGCGCATCATCCTTGAGCGCATGGCCGAGCATGGCGTTCCGGTCGAGCGGGTCGTCAATGCGGGAGGCATTCCGCAGAATAACGCGACACTTAACCAGATCTACGCGAATGTGCTCAACAAGCCTGTCGTCGTTCCTGACGGCATTCCCACCAGCCTCGGCTCGGGAATATTTGCCATGCTGGCGGCGGGTATCTTCAAGACCGTAGAAGAAGCGCAGGAAAAACTCTGCCTGAAATATCGAACCTACAATCCGGAACCCGAAGCAGTCGCGATTTATGACAAGCTCTATCGCCACTATCGAGCGCATTACTTTAATTTCGGCGAGAGCGCACCAGAATCCGTAACCATGCTGGAGACCTTCCGTCAGCTACGCGAGATCGCTCACGAGAGCCACTCAGCGTCGCAGGAAGCTCTACTCAATGCATAAATAACTTAAACAATCCCCGTACGCGGGTTTTAACCGAGAGAGATGGAGACGTAGATGTCGAAGCAGATGACGATGGGTGTGATAGTGGGCAACCGGGGATTTTTCCCGAGCCA
>NZ_LMUS01000002.1 GCF_009765835.1 Granulicella sp. L56
TGCGGTGGTTCCCGTTCCGGTGAGGGTGATGGCTGGAGTGGGGTTATTGGTGGAGTTGTTATCGAGGGTGAGGGTAGCGGTTGCGGCCCCGTCTGCGGTAGGGGCGAACTGGACGGTGAGGGTGAGGGTCTGGCTGGGGTTAAGGACGACAGGGAAGGTCGCTCCGGAGACGGTGAAGCCGGTGCCCGCGATGGTGGCGGAGTTGATGGTCACGGCGGCGGTTCCGGTGGCGGTGAGGATGACGGTCTGCCGTGCCGTGCTTCCCAGGGTGACCGCACCGAAGGTGAGGCTGGAGGGAGCGACCGTCAGGGTCGAGGTGAGTGCGGTGGTTCCCGTTCCGGTGAG
>NZ_LMUS01000003.1 GCF_009765835.1 Granulicella sp. L56
GCGGCGACCACCGAGACGATCTGAATGACGGTTTTGAGCTTGCCGATCTCGCTGGCCTGAATGGTGAAGCCTTCGGTCGCGGCGATCGAACGCAACCCGGAGACGAGAAACTCTCGCCCTATGACCAGAACGGCGATCCACGGCGGAACGACGCGCGGATTGTAAGCGACCAAAATAATAAAGGCCGCGCTGACCATGAGCTTATCGGCGAGCGGGTCAAGCAGCATTCCCGTCGTCGTGATCTGCTGGCGCCGCCGCGCGAGGTAGCCGTCGAGCCCGTCGGTAATGCTCGCCAAAATAAAGACGATGGAGGCAATCACTTCCTGCTCGCCGCCACGCAGGCCCACGGCTCCATGACCACCCGTCCACGGAAAAGCGGGCGAGAGTATCCAGAGCAGAAGGGGCACGCAGGCAACGCGGCTCATCGTGATGGAGTTGGGCAAATTCATGCGCAGACGGTCGAAAACGGCGTGGGAGGATATACCGCCCAATGATAGTAATTCTGCCACATCGGGGATAGCAGCGGCGTAAAAGCCATGCAGACCTCTTATCTGGAAGACGACCCTCGCGGCGAAATTGTTGCCCCCTTTACCGATTCTTCTTTAAATCTCAGCTCGCTTCGACAATAAATCTCCTGCATTCAACATCTCTCTCGTATTCCCCCTGAAATGCCGATAAAGAGACCGTACGCCACGACGGCTCAAAGAGTGTCCCAAATGTCGATTCAAAGCTTCGCCCTGAAGACGATCACCCTTATCGCATTGATATCTGTGTCTCTCCCGGCGGCGACGCAACAGCTTTCGACCGACCAGACCACGAAGAATGAAGTCAAGACAGTCGCGACATCCCAGACAACAGCCGTCGCAACCAGTGTCGTCCTCACGATCTCTACAGCGTCTACGATCTCCTATGGCGAGGACGTTGGCGGCTACGCGCTGGTCAGCTCCAGCGATGGCACCCCCTTATCGGGGACAGTGACGTTTTACGACGGTGCAACAAACATCTGCACGATACCGGTGACCCAGACGACAAGCTGCCCTGCCGGTGCCGGAACCGGATTTGTAGCCAGAACCCACATGCTGACGGCGGCATATTCCGGAGACTCCAACCATCTACGCTCAACTTCGAATGGTGTGCCGGTCGTGGTCTTACCCGACGTAACGACGCTAAGCCTGACCAGTTCCATGAATCCGGCAAGCTATGGGAACAACGTGGCGTTGACTGCCACCGCACGAGGAAACCATGCAGTTCCTTCAGGACAGATCGAATTTCTCGATGGAACAAATCTCATTGCAACCGCCACGCTGAACCCGTCCGGCACAGTGTCGATAACACAATCTGCATTAGCGTTGGGGACACACCCAATAACGGCCAGATATACGGCAACCCAGAACTTCGGAGCCGCCGCGAGCACCATTCTCAACCAGGTCATTCAGCCTTCAACGGGAATGGCGACAGCAACGACTCTGGCTTCCAACGTAAACCCTGTAGCAACGGGACAGAGCGTGACCTTCACCGCCGATGTCGCGACCGTGGGGCAAACGCTTGTGCCTACCGGGACTGTGACATTTCTGGATGGAAGTACGGTCCTGGGGATGGCGCCTCTAAACGGCTCTGGGCTGGCCACCTTAACCACCTCTTCCCTCGCGTCCGGCAGCCATACGATATCGGCTAACTATGTGGGTTCCAGCATTACCGCGGCAAGTTCATCCACTCCATTGACAGAGACAGTGAACGGCACCTCGTCGTCAGCCCCTTTTACGTTGACCGTAGCAGGCACACCAACCGTCATGACAGGACAAGGCGTGAATCTCGTGATTACCGTAGCGCCGCGAGTCGGCACCATTCAGCCGGTGCAACTCTCATGCGGCGGACTACCGGCAGAGTCTGCCTGCACCTTTGGCAGCACGACACTTCCCACAAACGGCGGCACCACCAGCCTGCAGATCAGCACCATGGCCCCGCATAGCTGCGAATCGGATACACCGTACTCGCAAAACGCAGGGATACCCTTCGCTGGCCCTGCACTTGCTGGTTTGATGCTGTTCTTTCTTCCGCGCCGCCGACGTAAATCGATGAAGAACCTGCTGATGGTTCTGGTCGCAATCTGCGGCATCGCGTCGCTCATGGGCTGCGGAAACTGCAGCGATCTGGGAACGCGCCCCGGCGACTATACCATTCAGATCGTCGGCACCTCAACGGGAGCCGCTACCAGTAAAGTCGTCACGAAGATCACGCTGCATGTAACCGTCCCGTAGCGCCTATGCGTACATACCGCGCTGCTTGGTCGTATAGGCCACGCGGTCGATGGCCAGCATATAGGCAGCGATGCGGTTGTTGACGTTGTGGGCCTTCGCATAGGCAAGTACGTCCTGAAAGCTGTCGGCCATAATGCGGTCGAGCCGCTGGTTCACCTCGGTCTCGGTCCAGAAATAGCCCATCCGGTCCTGCACCCACTCGAAGTAGCTGGTCGTGACACCGCCAGCGTTCGCGAGAATGTCGGGAATCACGAAAATACGCTTGTCGGCGAGGATGTCATCGGCAAGCGTCGTCGTCGGCCCATTCGCACCTTCGCAGAGGATGCGGCAGCGCAGCTTGTCTGTATTCCTGCTGGTGATGACGTTCTCTGTCGCCGCTGGAATAAGGATCTCGCAGGCATAGGTCAGCAGCTCATCCTTGTCTGCCGCCTCCGCTTCGGCAAAGCCGTTGATAGTGCCCGCGCGCTGGCGGTGCTCAATCAGCGCAACGATATCGATTCCGTTCGCGTTATAAAGTCCGCCATCGTATTCAGCGATGCCGATGATCTTGTAGCCCTTCGCCGCAAGAATGGCCGCCGCATTGGAGCCGACGTTGCCAAATCCCTGCACGATCACCCTGCAATCCTCGACAGACATGCCAAGATGTTTCAACGCCTCATCGCATACGACGGAGATGCCTCGCCCCGTAGCCTCGCGCCGCCCGCGAGAGCCGCCGATATTGACCGGCTTGCCCGTCACAACCGCGGTGCAGGTCTGCCGCGTGTGCATCGAATAGGTATCCATAATCCACGCCATCGTCTGCTCGTTGGTGCCCACGTCGGGGGCGGGAACATCCTTCTCCGGGCCGATGAACTCTATCAGCTCGGCGGTGTAGCGCCGGGTCATCCGCTCCAACTCTCCCTGCGACATCTTTCTAGGGTCGCAGATGATGCCGCCCTTGGCTCCGCCAAACGGAATATTGACCACAGCACACTTCCAGGTCATCCAACTGGCCAGCGCTCGCACCTCGTCGAGCGAGACATTAGGCGCATAGCGAACACCACCCTTGCCGGGGCCGCGCGCAATCGAGTGCTGAACGCGGTAGCCCGTGAAGACCTCAATCGATCCGTCGTCCATGCCTACGGGGATGTAAACCGTGATCTCGCGAACCGGCAAGCGCAGCACCTTCATAATGCCAGCATCAAGATTGAGCTTTGTAGCGGCAATATCGAATCGAGCGGCTTGCGCCTCCCACGGGTTGGTCTCCTGCTCGATAGTAAGCGTCTGCATGGCCGTAATCCTCTCCTTGGTTGGCAATCTCAGCGTTGCTCCAGCCAAACCCCGAGGAGTATAGGCTTAGCCGCTGAAATTGTGCAATCCAACCAATAGTTAGACGCAGACCAGCGGCAAACAAGAAAATCGGCCGCAGTTATGATGGAGGCAGCCATGCCGATTGCCGATACCAATTCCCTACCCTCTGCCAGCGACTTTCTAAAGCTGAGCCGCAAGCACTCGCTCGTGCCCGTCTACCGCACAGTAACGGCAGACCTCGAAACGCCGGTGTCGGCCTTTCTGCGCATCGCAGCCGAGGAGCCGGAGGCATTCCTGCTCGAATCGGTCGAAGGCGGCAAACACGTTGGCCGTTACACCTTCATCGGCATCCAGCCCTATAAAAAGATCGTCTCGCGCGGCACGCACATCACCGTACAAGAAGGTCGCCGCCAGCGCACCTTTACCGGCGACATCTTTCAGGAGCTAAAGGACGCGCTCAGCGGCCATATCCCGGCAAAGCTTCCCGGCCTTCCGCCCTTCACCGCAGGCGCAGTAGGTTTTTTCGCCTACGACGTCGTGCGCCAGATCGAAAAACTGCCCTCGCTCGCCAAAGACGACCTCGGCGTTCCCGACGCCTGCCTCATGTTCTTCGATCAGGTGCTCGCCTTCGACCACGTGAAGAAAGAGATTCACCTGATCGCGACGGTAGACCTCACACGCGAGGCCCGCGATGGCGCCTACCAGCGAGCAGTCCGTCGCTTGAACCGAATGGAACGGAGCCTCGCAAACGCGCTCCCCACAAAGCGTAAAAAGAAGCCTGCCGGAAAGTTTGTCCTGAGCCCACAGACATCGAAGGCCGCCTTCATCAAGTCCGTCAACAAGACCAAGGAGTACATCGCCTCAGGCGACGTCTTCCAATGCGTTCTGTCGCAGCGCTTCGACTGCGTGCCAGGAGTCGATGCCTTCGAGGTCTACCGTGCGCTCCGCATCGTAAATCCATCGCCCTACATGTACTTCTTGCGCTTTGGCATGGATGCCAAACCCGGCAAGAAGCCAACCGCAGCGCACATCGTAGGCTCTTCGCCTGAGTTGCTGGTGCGCGTGCACGGCCGCGAGGTCGAGTACCGCCCCATCGCCGGAACCCGTCCCCGCAGCGCCGACGAGGCCGAGGACGACGCCTTCGAAGCCGACCTTCGCTCCGACACCAAAGAGGTCGCCGAGCATATCATGCTGGTCGATCTTGGGCGCAACGACGTGGGCCGCGTCAGCGAGTACGGCTCCGTCAAAGTAAAAGACCTGATGTACGTGGAGAAGTACAGCCACGTCATGCACCTCGTCAGCACGCTCGAAGGAAAACTGAAGCCGGAGCTTGCGCCCATCGACGCCTTCCGTTCCTGCTTCCCCGCCGGAACCCTCAGCGGAGCGCCGAAGATCCGCGCCATGGAGATCATCGAAGAACTGGAACCCACACGGCGCGGCGTCTACGGCGGCAGCATCCTCTACGCCGACTTCAACGGCAACCTCGACTCCTGCATCGCCATCCGCACGCTCTACATGAACGGAGAGCAGGGGCACATTCAGGCCGGAGCCGGAATTGTCGCCGACTCCGTTCCTGAAAAAGAATTTGAGGAGTGCCGCAACAAGGCACAAGCAGTGGTTCGTGCGATCGAACGCGCCCGAAAAAGCTAATCCTCTTCCCTTTCGTGATGCAGCGCCCACCAGACGCCGCCAATAATCTGCGCTGCTCCAATGGCACGCGTCAAATTCGGTTTGTCGTGGAGCTTATGCATCATGTCTCGCCAGACCTTGGGGCCATGCTCCCAGGCCAAAGCATCATGACGAGGACAAACGACAGCCATGACGCCATCTCCAATCAGGGCCATGGCAGTGAAGTGTTTCCAGCGTTTTGGTGTAAGCAGCATTCGAATCACCTCTGCGGTTAGATGTTGCATCGCAACCGCTTGTTGTCCGGATTCTGGATTCGGCTCAAGGCTGGTAAAGGTAAACTCATCTTCGTGGACTCTTCGTACACGCTGAAGCAGCGCATCGCCCTCGCTATCGTGCCACGCCTTGCGAGCGCCATCATCTGCTGCCTCGGCGTCACTCTGCGTTATGAAGACGTCTGTGACCCCGACACCCTGCCCGGCTACGACACCGCGCCGCCCGCCGTCTATGCCTTCTGGCACCGCTGCCTGCTTGCCTCGGCATGGCGATTCCGCAACCACGGCGTCACCATCCTCATCAGCCGCAGCTTCGATGGCGAACTAATCGCCCGCACCGTCGAGCGTCTCGGCTTCATCGCCATCCGCGGCTCCAGCTCCCGCGACGGAGCCGCCGGTCTGCGCAACCTGCAACGCGCTTACGTTGCCGGACACTACTGCGCCATCACCGCCGACGGCCCTCGAGGCCCCGCACAGATCGCCAAACCCGGCGTCGTCCAACTAGCCAAGCTAGTCGACAGCACCGTCGGAGCCTTCTACGTTCATCCCCACAGCGCCTGGCATGCCAACTCCTGGGACCGCTTCCTCATCCCGAAGCCCTTCTCCCGAGTCACCGTAGCCTGGACCGCCCAGGTCCCCGCCGACCAAACCGCCGTCCAAACCGCCCTCGACCACTCCGTAGAACTAGCCCAATCCAGTTAATCCGGGTGCCCCATGTCCGGATTCTCGGACATGGGTGATAGCGCCTAACATTACCGATCTTGCAGTAACTAAAATAAAGCCAGTGCGTGTAACCGACTTCCATTTCGACCTCCCCGAAGAGCTCATCGCCCAATCGCCTCCACCGGTTCGCGGCACCAGCCGTATGCTCCGTCTCGACCGCCGCACCGGCGAATACAGCGACGACTTCTTCCGCAACCTCCCCGAAATCCTTCGCCCCGGCGACCTGCTCATCCTCAACGACAGCCGCGTCATCCCCGCGCGCCTCTACGCCACCCGCACCGGTCTCCACACCCCGCAAAGTTCTCCCAATCCCAGCGGACGCATCGAAGTCCTCCTCACCCAGCACCTCGGCGGCGAAGACTGGTCGGCCCTCGTCCGCCCCAGCCGCAAGGTCCAGCCCGGCGAGCATCTCCACTTCCACGACGCCAACGAAACCAAGCCACTCCTCACCGCCGAGATCCTCACCGCCGGAGAGTTCGGCGAACGCACCCTGCGCTTCGCCCCCACGTCAGACTTTCAAGCCGTCCTCGAAAAGATCGGCCACATGCCGCTGCCGCCCTACATCCACCGCAGCGACACCTCCGAAGACCGCGACCGCTACCAGACCGTCTTCTCCCACGAACCCGGCAGTGCAGCCGCCCCCACCGCCGGACTCCACTTCACACCGGAGATCCTCGAGCAACTTAAACAAAACGGCATCCAGATCGAGACCATCACCCTCCACGTAGGCCTCGGAACCTTCCAGCCCGTCCGTGCCGAAAATCTTGCCGACATCCATCTCCACGCCGAGCACTACACCCTCCCCGCCGCCACCGCCACAGCCATCAACGCGGCGCTGGCAGAGGGCCGCCGCATCATCGCCGCCGGAACCACCACCACCCGCACGCTCGAACACTGCGCACAACTGGCCAACACCGATCCCTTCGAGCCGCACACCGGACTTCGCCTTCATCCTCACTCCGGCTCCACCGAAATCTTCATCAGCCCCGGCCACAAATTCCGCGTCGTCAGTGGCCTGCTCACCAACTTCCACCTGCCGCAGTCCACGCTGCTGATGCTGGTAAGCGCCTTCGCCGGAAGAGAACAAGTCCTCGCCGCCTACGCCCACGCCGTCCGCGAGCGCTACCGCTTCTTCTCCTACGGCGACTGCATGTTGCTCCTCTAGAAAATCAATTCATCTACTTAGCCCTATAATCATCAGCCAGTGATCGAAAAGTATGAATCCAGACGAATCCGCGTCCAAATACGTCACGTCCTCTTGGATGTTTGGGATCCTATTGGAGTAAAAAACGTTTCGCATGCTCAAGATGAATATGACAGTTACATAGGAAGACTTTACGAACTGCTGGTAAGTAAATCTTCAGATGCAACGCTGATCGATTATCTTTTTGGGGTTGTCCACGACGAGATGGGACTGGGCGCTGCAAGAAAATCTGACATGGCGAGTACTGTGGAAGCGCTTCGACGAATTCAACTGCCATAGATTGAACTGACTGCTGCAGTCCGTGGTCGTATTTACGCCAACGCGCTACCATCAAACCACCATGCCTGACGCAAAAAATACCGCCGAAAAACCGCCCATCTATCTCCTCGACAGCATGGCCTTCATCTTCCGCGCCTACCACGCCATGCAGCGCCAGCGGCCCATGTCCACGCGCACCGGCATCCCCACCGCAGCGACCTATGTCTTCGTCAACATGATCAACAAGCTGCGCAAGGACTTCCAGCCCCACTACCTCGCCGCCGTCTACGACCTCTCCGGTCCCGTCTTCCGCGATGAGCGCGCCAAGGAGATGAAGGGCGTCAAAAAGTTCAACATCAAAACCCAGCAGTTCGAGGTCATCGACTACGCAGGCTACAAGGCCAATCGCGCCGAGATGCCGCAAGACCTCGCCCAGCAGCTTCCCTTCATCCGCCGCGCCCTCGAAGCCTTCCGCATCCCCATCCTCAGCTACGAGGGCTTCGAGGCCGACGACGTCATCGGCACGCTCTCCTGCAAGCTCTCCGAGCTCGGCCACAAGGTCTTCGTCGTCTCCTCCGACAAAGACATGATGCAGCTCGTCAACGACGGCGTCTCCATCCTCAACCCGACCAAGGACAACCTGATCCTCGATCCTGCGGGAGTCGAAAATATCCTCGGCGTCCCTCCAGCCCGCGTAATCGACGTAATGGCACTGCGCGGCGATGCCATCGATAACATCCCCGGCGCACCCGGTATCGGCGACAAAGGCTCCGTCGAACTCATCCAACAATTCGGCACCGTCGAAGCCGCGCTCGACCGCGCCGAAGAGGTCAAAAAGAAAACGTATCGCGAATCGTTACAAAATAATCGCGACAATATTTTGCTCTCCAAAGAGCTCGTCACCATCCACACCGGCGTCCCCATCGAATTCAGCATCGAGGACATGCTCACCCAGCCCATCGACAACGCCGCCAGCCGCGAGCTCTTCTCCGAACTCGAATTCACCACGCTGCTCAAAGAGCTGGCCCCCGCCGTCGACAACGCACCCATCACGTACATCACCAAGCCCACGCAAGAGCAGATCGCCGCCCTCCTCACCGAAGCCCGCACCATCGACAAGACCACCGGCAAACCCCACGGTCTCGCCATCGCCATCTTCGAAGACGCCCGCGCCATCGCCGAAGAAACAACCGCCGACCCCAGCGAAGAATCCGCCGAACCCGAGCCGCCGCCCGCCGAAAACCTCTCCCTCTTCGGCGCACCCGAACCAGCCGCAAATCCGGGTGCCCCAGGTCTCGATTCTGAGACCTGGGTTTCCGCCACCGGCGAATCCACAGACCCCGCCTGCAAGCTAGGCCTCGCCGTCGACTCGCACACCTCCATCGAAGTCTCCCTCGACGCTCCCGGCATCAAGGAAGCACTCCTCGACGCCACGCTCCCCAAAGACGTCCACGACCTCAAAGCTGTCCACCGCGCGCTCGAACCTCACGGCATCACGCTCGCCGGAGTCCGCAACGATGTCATGCTCCTCAGCTACCTCGTCAATCCAACCCACGGATCGCATACTCTAGCAGACGTCACCGCACGCTTCACTAACCGCGCCCTCGCACAAGTCACCAAGGGCATCGTCTCCAAAGACCTGCTACCCGAAGCCGCAAACGCAGTCCAGCGCCTCGCTCCGATTCTCCGCGCAGAGATTGAAACCTCTAAAGTTACAAATGTCTACGACACCATCGATCTCCCACTCGTAGCCGTCCTTCTGCGCATGGAGCAGGCCGGAGTCCGCATCGACCCCACCGTCCTCAACGACATGTCGAACCGCCTCGCCATCGAAATCGATAATCTGGCTGAACGAATTTATACCGAGTCCGGCCATCGCTTCAACATCAACTCCCCCAAGCAGCTAGGCGACGTTCTCTTCAACAAGATGCTTCTCCCCAAGCCGATGAAGTACGGCAAGGGCAAGGTAGTCTCCACCGCACAGGATGTCCTCGAAGAGCTGGCCGAACACCACACCACACCAGCGCTCGTCCTCGAATACCGCCAGCTAGCCAAGCTGAAAAATACCTACCTCGACCAACTCCCCAACCTCGCCGACCGCGAAGGCCGCATTCACACCACCTTCAATCAAGTCGGCACCGCAACCGGACGCCTCTCATCCACCAACCCAAACCTGCAAAACATTCCCGTCCGCACCGCGGTAGGTCGCGAGATCCGCGCCGCCTTCATCGCGGCTCCCGGCAACGTCCTCATGTCGGCGGACTACTCGCAGATCGAACTCCGCCTCATGGCCCACTTCTCGCAGGACCCGCTTCTGCTCGACGCCTACCGCACCGGCAAGGACATCCACACCCTCACCGCAGCCGAGGTCTTCGGTGTCGACGCCGCGACCATGGATAAAGAGACACGCAACCGCGCCAAAGCGGTCAACTTCGGCATCGTCTACGGCATCAGCCCCTTCGGGCTCAGCGCCCAGCTCGGCATCGACCAGAAGACCGCGAAGCAGTACATCGAAACCTACTTCGAGCGCTACGCCGGTGTCCGCCGCTTCATCGACGAGACCCTCGAGACCGTCCGCCGCGATCAGGCTGTCCGCACCCACTTCGGACGCGTCCGCCCCATCCCCGACATCCAGTCCCGCAATCCCAACATGCGCGGCTTCGCCGAGCGCACCGCAGTCAACACACCGCTGCAAGGCACCGCAGCCGACCTCATCAAGCTAGCCATGCTCCGCATCGATCAAATCATCCGCGACCGCAAGCTCAAATCGCAGATGACCCTCCAGGTCCACGACGAACTTCTCTTCGACGTAGTCCCCGAAGAGGCCGACGAACTACAAAAGCTGGTCAAGCAGGAGATGGAACAAGTAGCCGAATTCACCGTCCCCATCATCGCCGAGGTAGGCATCGGCCAGAACTGGCGCGACATCAAATAAGCCCGTCGAGAAAAATATCTACACTCGCGAAATTTCACGGGCGTCCCCGCGCAAGCCGGAGTAAGATGCTTCCCTATCAGGCATCGTGAGGCGCAATCGTGGGCAACTGGAACAACTTCTCGAATACGCTGAACGGATACGGTTACTCCGTCCAGATGCCCCTTGGTTTTATGTCCATGCCGCCTGATCCTATGAGCGGAGGAATCTTCGCATGGCCACCCGGCTCGACACCGCCGCCCAATAGTCCTGCGCTTATATGGATTCTTCCGGTGATGCCGCCCTACCTGCCCGGCCTGGTGCAGCACTATTACAACTTCGACAACCCTATGGTCGCCGCCTACAACGCCCAGAGCCTCGGTCTGCTGAGCGTATTGCGCATCACACCGTTGCGCCAGACCAGCCTGAACGGCGTTACGACCCTGGTGCGCGAGTTCGATGCTCTCTCCATGGATGGAAATTCCATACGCATGAGCGCCATGCTGCTGCAAGGCCCCTTCTCTGCTGTACAGTGCGTCGTCGGCATCAGCCTCTGTCGCTGGGTAGAATTCGCCGGTTCGACGCTTCAGTTCATAGCCAATCTTCAGTTGAATGGGACCTCGGCCGCTCCCGGCGAAGTCCGCACCCTGATCGACAAGAACAATCTGAACCATGTAGAAATGCAACTGGTCAACGCCGACAGTTCCGTAGTGACTCCCATCATGACCCTGCCTACCACCGTCGGCCAGTCACAGATATTCGAGATACACGTTGCGGCTGGGGGTTCCCTCTCTTTCGGAGACGTAAAAGGGACCAATGTTCAGATCGGGGACCACAACATCGTCCACACCTAACAAGGGCCGCGTACACGAGAACGAAGCGAGGAGATTTTTATATGTCGAATATCCAAATGGGTACCGTATCCGGAACCAACGTTCAGGTTGGCGACAACAACACCCAGAACGTCACCATGAATCAAGTTGACCGCGACCAGATTCTCAGCCTACTGGACTCGCTCCATCAGCAGATTCAACAAGCTCCTATTCCTGAAGAGGCCAAGCAGGCGATCACACAGCAGGTGCTGCCCAGCATGCAGGAGGCTGCCAAACAGCCCGATCCAAAACCCGGACTCGCCAAGGGCCTGGAGGATCTCAATAAAAATCTAACGAACGTCAACACCGCTGCCAGTTCCGTGTCTGAAATCGTAGGAACAGTATCTAAAATCGCAGGCATCATCGGTATCGGCGTCAAAGTAGTGGCTCCCTTTCTAGCTGCATTTTTGTAGAAGGCTCCTCATCGCATATGGCCTGACTGATACATGATCGTTTACACTGGCGAACTCGTTGCAAAGATGAAGAAATCGCCAACCTAATTTCACAAAGCATTTGGATAGGTAAATGAACAAAAGAGAATTCCTCAAAGCCTCAGGCGCTATCATCACCGGAACCATGCTGTCCCGCGTCGCCCCAGCCGAACCAACTACCAACGCCGCCGCCCACCGCACCAACTGGTCCGGCAATCTCACCTATCACACCGACCATTTGCTTCAGCCCACAACCGTGGAAGAGGTCCAGCAGGCGGTCAAGAGCTGCACCAAGGTCAGAGCCCTCGGCGCGCGCCACTCCTTCAACACCATCGCCGACAGCAACTTCAACCAGATCTCCGTCAAAGCCCTTCAGAACATGTCGGTCGATGCCAAGGCCCGCACCGTCACCGTCGGCGGCGGCGTCACCTACGGCGGCCTCTCGCCATGGCTCGACTCGCAAGGCTTCGCCGTCCCCAATCTCGCCTCGCTGCCCCACGTCTCGGTCGCCGGAGCCTGCGCCACCGCCACCCACGGCTCCGGCAACAAGAACGGCAACCTCTCCACCTCCGTCGCAGCCGTAGAGATCGTCACCGCCGACGGCAACCTCGTCCACATCTCCCGCGAAACAGACGGCGACCAGATCCTCGGCGCTGCCGTCGCCCTCGGCGGCCTCGGCGTCATCACCAGCACCACGCTCGACGTGATCCCGCGCTTCGATATGGCACAGGTCGTCTACGAAAATCTCTCCTTCGACCAGCTCGAGCACAACCTCGAAGCCATCTTCGGCAGCGGCTACAGCGTCAGCCTCTTCACCGACTGGCAAAAAAATCGCGCCACCCAGGTCTGGATTAAGAGCCGCCTCGCCCCCGGCGGCAAGGCCGACATGCCGGCCCAGTTCTACGGCGCAACCCTCGCCAAACAAAAGCTCCACCCCATCACCGGAGCCTCCGCCATCAACTGCACCGAGCAGCAAGGCATCCCCGGCCCCTGGTACGAGCGCATGCCACACTTCCGCATGAACTTCACCCCCAGCAGCGGCAACGAGCTGCAAACCGAATACTTCGTCCCCCGCGACAAGGGCTACGCCGCCATCCGCGCCGTCGAAGAGCTTCGCGACCACATCACGCCGCATCTCTTCGTCACCGAGTTCCGCACCATCGCCGCCGACAACATTTGGATGAGCACCTGCCACAACCGCGACGCTATGACGCTCCACTTCACCTGGAAGCCCGACTGGCCCTCGGTCAAAAAAGTCCTGCCGCTCATCGAAGCCAAGCTCGCACCCTTCGATGCCCGCCCGCACTGGGCCAAGATGTTCACCATGCAGCCCTCGCACATTCAGAAGCTCTACGAAAAGCTGCCCGACTATCAGGCCATGCTCAAGCACTACGACCCCAACGGAAAATTCCGCAACGACTTCCTCAACACCAACATCTTCAGCGCTTGAACGCCTCTACTGCTGTAATGCGCTGTTCTCGTTCCCTTGGCTTAATGTCTGGCTGCGGCTGGTGGGGGAGAAGTTGCAGGCGCCGTTGTTGGTGCGGTGGCTGGTGCAGACGGAGGGAATTGTTTCACGAAGTATGCATAGATGTTCGGACGTATCGTCTGCAGCAGCCCGGGGTCGTTCGTAAACAGCATGAACGACTCGGCAAATAGCTCCTTCCAGTTCGTGTTGCCATAATCTGTTTCAGAGCCCTTCAATGTCATCTTCACACCCAGGCTGTTCACTCGCGGAGTCCTCGATTGGTCCGCAGTGATGCCATCTTTCTTGCCGGCCTTCCGAAACTCCACAGTGTAGTCATCCGGGTCCATGTCCCCTCCAGACAGGGCGTGGGCCTGGTTCAGTGCTCTCTGGGCCGCGGCATCCTTTGCGCTCGCCTCAAATAGCGCGTTAGCTTCCATGACGGGGCGAAAATCGTATCCGTGCCCAAGCTCATGGTTCAAGGTATCCCTGACCTGACCCGGAGTCTGGTCGGTGAACGCCGTATCGAACACGGTCATTGTGTTGCTATCCGGATCGAAGACCGCTGCCTCGCCCGAGGCAGTCTTCTTGTCCGCTGTTTCGTCCTTCTTCGGGGTAGTCTTCTTCTCTTTGTCTTTATCTTTTACCTCAGGAGCATTAGCCCGGTTGAACTTCATGCCCTCATTCAATGCTGATGCCGGAAGCAGGGTTAGAGCCTGGAACAGAAGCTGCTTGTCGCTGGCTGACCATCCCGATCCGAACTTGCACTTCCTCGCCTTAAAGTTTGCCTCGCCCGGTGCGGTCTCTAGAGCCTGAATCGGCCCCAACCCTTCAATCAGGAACACTTTCTGTTTCCCATGCTGCAGGTAGGTCATCCGCACCCAACGTTTCATCGGCGCAACCGGAAAACTCGCCGTCTGGTTCAGCGGGAAATGCTTCGGAGCCTCTCCCAGCAGATAGTTCGAGAGCGAATCCAGTTGTTTGCGGTACTTCTGTTCGATGGTGTCGGCGAAGACGGTCTGTGTATCCGTTTCGCCCGTGTATCGTGCCGCATCAGGATCGAACGCGTCCGTAACCCTGTCCGCGATGTTGGAAGGCAGTTCCTGGAATAGGGTGACCTTCTGACGTTCCGCCTCCGGATAGTCGGCTAATGAGGTCGGCAACGGGGCCTCCTGTTTAGGCGGCGGTGGCTGTTTGTCCTTTGGCGCCTGCTTGGGCTGGCGCTGCAAAATCAGGCTGGGTGCCGACCGATGGGCTTCATATTCGAGCGGACTATGTATGTCCCCCACTGCCAATACTCGCGCTGGAAGCGCCGAACGTTGTTGCACAACGTGCATCATCTCGTGATCCAGCAAATCTTTTCCAGACGGTCTACGCGGCTCAAATTCTCCGGAGTCGAAGACAACATGATGGCCAACCGTGTAGGCGGCGGCACCGACGGCTCGGGCGGATTGCGCGGCTTGCGGATCAGTGTGAATCCTCACACGAGAAAAATCGAAGTCCTTCCGTGCTCTCAAGTCGGCCCCCACGTCAGCGTCGAGAGGCTGGCCCGAACTCTGCAAAACCTCGTGAACAATTGGCGGAGCTGCATTCCTTGAGGAAGCAGGTTGCGCTGTGGCTTTTCGTTCGGGCGGCCATAAGGGGATATCTGCAAACCGAGGCGCAGGGTGGCTCAGTACATGGGTGTCGGTAGATTGCGCTGGAGGATGGCGAAACACATCCGTGCTCGTCGGCTTGGGCGAGAGAGGCTTCAGGGAAGGGCGGAGCATGGACGCGAAGAGGGAAGGCATCAGCGACCTCCTACTAGAACAGGATCAACGAAAGCAAAGGGTGCCCAGGATCCCAGTAATCGTCATTCTGACGTTGCCGCGGTTCCGGTTATTGGACGTCTTTCCATTCAAAATAGCAAATCGATTGCCCACAAAGCGGGTTGTCCGCAACCGACACGGCAAGCTGACGTTCTATCCAGAACGAACACTAAGCTAAACCGTTTCTGTGGTAAGTTTGGCAGCGGAGAAATATCGATGCCCTCGCTGCAACTGAACCGCACCCTCGCGTCTTTTGCCACCCTTATGCTCTTTTCTCTTCCCGCCATGGCCGCCAACCCGCTTCAGGTCAAAACCGACAAAGGCAAAGTAGAAGGCGCCTACACCACCGACAAGCAGGTCATCGCCTTCAAAGGCATCCCTTACGCCGCGCCTCCCGTCGGCGATCTGCGCTGGCAACCGCCTACCCCCGCAGCCAAATGGAAGGGCGTCCGCTCCGCCGCCAACTTCGGCTCGCACTGCGTCCAGTCCGGCGGCTATCCCGACATGGTCTTCCACGACCCCGGCCCCAGCGAAGACTGCCTCACCCTCAACGTCTGGACCCCCGCCAACGCCAAACCCGATAGCAAGCTCCCCGTCATGGTCTGGATCTACGGTGGCGGCTTCACAACCGGGGGCACCTCGGAGGGCCGTCAGGACGGCCAGTTCCTCGCCCACCGCAACACCATCATCGTCTCCATGAACTACCGCCTCGGCATCTTCGGCTTCTTCGTCCATCCCGAGCTCACCGCCGAGTCGACCCACCACGCCTCCGGCAACTACGGCCTCATGGACCAGGCCGCCGCCATCGAGTGGGTCAAGCGCAACATCACCTCCTTCGGCGGAGACCCCTCCAACCTCACCATCTTTGGCGAATCCGCTGGCTCCTTCGCCGTCAGCACTCTCATGGCCTCCCCACAGACGAAGGGCCTCATCTCCAAGGCCATCGGCGAGAGCGGCGGAGCCTTCTACAGCGGCGGCCTCGGCTACCAGCCCCGCGCCGTGCTCGAACAGCGTAACGTCGAGTTCGCCCAGACCGCCTTCGGCACCTCCAAGCTGGCCGACCTGCGCAAGCTCTCCCCCGACGATCTGGTCAAAGCCGCCACCGCCAAGACCACACCACCGCCGCCACGCTTCGGCCCCGACGTCGACGGTTACTTCCTGCCCGAATCCGTTCCCGCCATCTACGCCGCCGGACAGCAGGCCCACGTTCCTCTCCTCGCCGGTTGGAACGCCGACGAGGTCCGCTCCGCCGTCCTCTTCGCCAAGCCACCCGTCACCGCCGAAAGCTTCACCGCCCAGGCCGACAAAGAGTTCGGCGACCGCTCCAAGGACTTCCTCGCCGTCTACCCCGCTACCACCGACGCGGAAGCACTCGCCTCCGCCGGAGACTTCGTCAGCGACCGCTTCATCGCCTTCTCCACCTGGCGCTGGATCGAGGCGCAGATCCAGACCGGCAACTCTCCCGTCTACCGCTACTTCTTCACCCTCGGCAACCCCGGCGATCAGAACCACACCCCAGCCATGGGCGCCTTCCACTCCGACGACATCGAGTACGTCTTCGGCACCCTCGACTCCCGCCCCGGAGTCGTCTTGCGCCCCGAAGACCGCAAGCTCTCCGACCAGATCGGCCAGTACTGGACCAACTTCGCCCGCACCGGCGACCCCAACGGAACCGGCCTGCCCAACTGGCCCACCAGCACCCCCGCCGACCAATATCAGGTCATGCACCTCAACGCCAACCCCGAGGCCAAACCCGACACCTTGCGCCCCCGCTACCTCTTCCTCGACTCAGTCTGGGGCAAACCAAAACCCTGACCAAAGAGTCAACGAAACACTGACCCAAGCCCTGTATTTCGTCCAAACCACAATCACCACGTCATCTCGACCGAAGCCGCGCGGTTTTATCGCGCGGCGTAGCGGAGAGACCCCTGTATTTCGCTTTTGCTCGTTGCGTTGACGCTGCAACCCGCCACAATAAATAGTTGAAACGCAACAACTTTGCTGCCGTCTCCAACACCACCCTCCAAAAACCCCCAAGATAATCACTCAACCCCTCGCAACCTCTTTCCCCCGCTGATAGACTTAAAGTTCTGCGTCGACCATTCGCGCAACCAGTTCTCTCAAAGCGGCCCAACCGCCGCGAGCCATAAAAAGGAAGACTCAACCCAGTGGATCAGCAGACCAAGCAAGCGCTCAAGCACGACCAGTTCATCGACACCACCCAGCACGGCATCGAGTGGGCCAGCGAAAACCGTCGCACCGTCATCGTCGCCGGTTCTATTCTGATCGCGCTCCTCATCATCGTCGTCGGCAGCTTCGTCCTCTACAACAACCGCAGCAATGCGGCCTCGGTCGCCTACGGCGCCGCCATGCAGGAGTACCAGACCCCGCTCGCCGAGCCCGGCCAGCAGGTCCCTCCCGGCATCAAGACCTACACCTCCGCCGCCGAGCGCGCCAAGGCCGCCAATCAACTTTTCATGGCCGCTGCCGATAAGTACAGCATGGAGCCTGACGGAAAGACGGCCCGCTACTTTGGCGGCCTCACCTATATCGAAGCCGGCAACAACGCTGCCGCCGAGAGCACGCTGAAGCAGGTCGCCAGCGGATGGAACGGCGAACTGGCCTCTCTCGCCAAGCTTTCGCTCGCAAACCTCTATCGCCAGACCGGCGAGGATGCCAAGGCCGTCGACCTCTACAACGAGCTGACCGCCAAGCCCACCACCTCGGTCCCCGCCGGTCTCGCCCAGCTCCAGTTAGCGGAGATGTACGAGTCGCAGGGCAAGCCTGACGACGCCAAGAAGATCTACGCTAAGCTCAAGGACAAGGACGGTAAGAGCGCCGTCGGCATGCTCGCCGCGCAGAAGCTGAACCCCTCAGCCGAGCCCGCCGCCCTTCAGCGGTAACTCTCCTCTAAACTCGCTTCATCCAGCGGAGGCCGCTTCGGTCTCCGCTTATTCCCCACACAAAATATCCGTATATTCATGGACAAATACACCTTTTTCGGCCTAAGGTGAAGGCAGTAGTTTGCACCCGGAAGGCAAATCAAAGGGAGATCACCATGCAACGAATTCTCGTCGTTGACGATGATCGTCTGGTCGCAGATACCCTTGCGCTCATCTTCGTCAAGAGCGGCTTCGAAGCCAGAACTGCCTATTCGGCGGACGAGGCTCTCGAATCTGCACGCGTCTTTAATCCTCACCTGCTTCTCTGTGATGTCACCATGCCCGGAAGGGATGGCCTCGCCCTGGTTTGTGACGTCACCCGCGAACTTCCCTCCTGCCGCATCATCGTGCTGACGGGCTTCTATTCGAACCTCAAGAGCGTGCGCGAGCAATCCAGCAAGCTCGCCCGCCCCGTAGGCATCCTCACCAAGCCCTGTCATCCCGCTGACCTGCTGCGCGAAGCCACCACCATGTTGGCCGCCGCAAGCTAGCGGCTCATATCCGACTTCGGTCGCATCCTTATCTTCATCTTCCTTGGTCTCCTCCTCATCGTGACGGGGCTGGTCGTGCTCGGCCTTAATCGCAATTCGCCTAGAGGTGTAACTCTTTATCGAATCAGCTTTGCCCTATTTTGTTGTCATTCCCGAAGGGAATCTGCGTTTCTTCGGTGCCTGCATCACTACCCTCGGAGGGGAGCAGCCTAAATCGCCTCAATATCCCGCTGGGGCCGCCTCCCCGGAGACTTCAACTGGCGCGGCCGCGGCTGGTCGATCTCCTTCCCACTCGTTACCTGCCTCCTGCTCAGCGTCCTCCTCAGACTGATCCTCTGGGTCATAAACCACCTCCGCCGCTAACTTCAATCACCCCCACCCACGATGCTAGACTCGGCCAATGGGCGAAAAAGAAGAGAAGCCGCCAACCCTGGCAAACCTGCGCGCAGGCCGGGGAAAGCCGCGCACTGCAAAGCGCACCCCCATACAAGCCAACCTCCTCTTCACTCCAGAACCGGTTAAAGCAGGCACTAAATCGGGTGCCCCACGTCCGGCCTTTGAGGACGTGGGCGGAAGCAGCACAATCCTCAAACCAATCGACGAACCAACACCCACTCTTCCCACCCAGCGCCGCATCTGGACCGTCCGCGATCTCGTCATCGACATCCGTCAGCAGGTCGAAGGCGGCTATCCCGACCTCTGGGTCGAGGGCGAGATCTCCAACTACCGCCCCGCCCCCTCCGGCCACGTCTACTTCACGCTCAAGGACGGCGAAGCCCAGTTGCCCGTAGTCCTCTTCCGCCGCCAGTCCACCCTCCTCCGCTTCCGCCCTGCTGATGGTCTTGCGGTTCTCGTCCGTGGCCGCATCTCCATCTACGAAAGCCGGGGCCAACTCCAGCTCATCGCCGAAACCCTCGAGCCCCGCGGAGCCGGAGCCCTCCAACTAGCCTTCGAGCAGCTCAAAGCCCGTCTGCTCGCCGAAGGGCTCTTCGACGCGGACAGCAAACGTCCCCTCCCAGCCTTCCCGCGCTGCGTAGGCATCATTACCTCGCCCACCGGTGCCGTCATCCGCGACATCGTCAACGTCGCTCGCCGCCGCCACGCCCGTCTTAACCTGCTCGTCTACCCAGCCACCATGCAAGGCACGACTTGCTGCACCACGGTAGCCGCCGGAATCCGCTACTTCAACGAAAACCCCTCGCTCGTCGATGTCATTATCCTCGCCCGCGGCGGCGGCTCCATCGAAGACCTCTCCGGCTTCAACGACGAGTCCCTCGCCCGCGCCATCGCCGCCTCTCAGATCCCCATCGTCTCCGCCATCGGCCACGAGACCGACTTCACCATCGCCGACTTTGTAGCCGACCTCCGCGCCCCTACTCCGTCCGCCGCCGCCGAGCTCGTCACCGCCGCCCAGCACCGCATCGAAGAACGCATCGACGCCCTCACCGCCCGCGTCCACCGTGCCGGACGCTTCCACCTCATCTCCGCCCGCCAGCGCTACGCTCGCCTCTCCTCCGAGTCCGTCCTCAACCGTCTCCGCGACACCATCAGCCGACGCGACCAGCGCATCGACGAGCTAAGCCTTCGCCTCGAAGCCGCAGCCTCGCGCCGTCTCCGCGTCAACACCCAGCTCTTAGGCACGCTCACCGACCGCCTCCGCCACCAGAACATCTCCATCCGTATCGCAACAACGCAGCGCCGTTTGCAGACAGTGACCGATCGCCTGCTTCGCACCGCAACCCGAACCATCTCTGCCAATCAAGCTCGCCTCGATCGCTCCACTACACGCCTCGAAGCACTCTCGCCGCTGGCCGTCCTCTCCCGTGGCTACGCGCTCGTCTATGCTGAAAACGGCATCTTATTAAGATCGGCTGCGGGCACCTCCCCGGGAGAAACCATTCGCGCCCGTCTGGCCGAAGGCACACTCACCGCAAAAGTATCGGACAATAAAAACAACGGAGATTTGTAACTCATGAAGAAGCTCTTTGGAACCGACGGCATCCGTGGCGTTGCCGGTCAGCCACCCCTCGACGGCCCTACCGTCTACGCCATCGGCCTCGCCCTCGCGCACACGCTCAAAGCCACGACGCACTCCCCCCGCGTCCTGCTCGGCATGGACACCCGCGAATCCAGCGACTCCATCGCAGCTATCCTCACCGCCGGACTCACCGCCGGAGGAGCCACCGTCGAAAGCGCAGGCGTCATCACCACGCCAGCCATCGCCTTCCTCACCCACACCCATCGCTTCGCCACCGGCATCGTCATCTCGGCCTCGCACAATCCCTGGCAGGACAACGGCATCAAGCTCTTCGGCCCCGACGGCTTCAAGCTTCCCGACACCACCGAGCTCGCCATCGAAGACGAGATCTTCCGCCACCTCGAAACCGCTGCCGCACCCTCGAACTCAAATCCGCAAGCTCCACCAGTCAACGAAGCCGACCGCGCCGAATACATCCGCTTCCTCCTCGCTGCCGTTCCCGACCTCTCGCTCGACAACAAGCGCATCGTCGTCGACTGCGCCAACGGAGCCGCCTCTTCCGTCGCTCCTCAACTCTTTGCCGGACTCGGAGGCGAAGTCGTCATCACCCACGCCAGCCCCGACGGCTTCAACATCAACGAGTTCTGCGGAGCTCTCCACCCCGACGTCGTAGCCGCCGAAGTCGTCAACCAGAAGGCATCCATAGGCATCACCTTCGACGGCGACGCCGACCGTGCCCTCTTCGCCGACGAGAACGGCCGCGTCGTCAACGGCGACGCCGTCCTTCTGCTCGCCGCCCGCGACCTCCAACTCCGCGGCCTGCTCACCAACGACACCGTCGTCGCCACCACAATGTCCAACATGGGCCTCGAAGCCGCGCTCAAGCGCAGCGGCATCGCCATGCTCCGCGCCAACGTCGGCGACAAGTACGTCCTCGAGCAGATGCTCTCCACCGGAGCGGCGCTCGGCGGCGAACAGTCCGGCCACATCATCTTCAACGGCCGCAGCACCACCGGCGACGGCCTGCTCACCGCGCTACTTGTCCTCGATACCGTCCACCGCAGCGGCAAAACCCTCAGTGAGCTGGTCGCCGATCTCAAGGTCTTCCCCCAGGTCATCGTCAACGTCAAGGTCCGCGAAAAAAAGCCCCTCGAAGCCATTCCCACAGTGGCCGAAGCCATCCGCGCCGCCGAGCAGGAGCTTGCCGACTCCGGTCGCGTCGTCATCCGCTACAGCGGCACCGAAGCCCTCTGCCGCGTCATGATCGAAGCCGAATCCGAACCGCTCATGCGCCACCACGCCAACACCATCGCCGACGCCATCCGCGCCGAGCTTGGCGTCTGAAGCCTTCACACAGTCCATCGAAGTCGAAGGCTATTTCCTCCCAGGTGTAGCTTCCTTCATTTGTCATTCCCGAAGGGAATCTGCGTTTTGCCCGAGTCACCAAAACTACATCTGGAGGAGAACCCCTCTAAAGAAACTCTGATTAAGTCCTCGCTTTGAAGGGACGCGGCTTCAGCCGCGTCGTAAGTCCTTCTTATGCAAAAGAGGCTTTACAGGCTGCGGAAAACCCCATCTTTGGTGCTAATGGGATTTTGTGGGGCTGCAGCCCCACAAAATAAATTCAAAATAATCGCCATCCCTGTCGATTTCCCCACACCTCCTTCGACGTATCAGTAGAGCAAGCAAATATGCTCTAAAAGACAAAAGGACATTCATTCCAATTCAAAGAGGATAAAGAAAATGCGATTCATGGTTATCGTCAAAGCAACCGCAGAGTCAGAAAAAGAAGGCGCCCTCCCCGATCCACAGCTCCTGGCCGAGATGGGCAAGTACAACGAAGAGCTCATCAAGGCCGGCATCGTGCTCGCCATGGATGGTCTCCAGCCCAGTTCCAAAGGCGCCCGCGTCAAATTCTCCGGCAAGTCTCGTACCGTCGTCGATGGCCCCTTCGCCGAAACCAAGGAGCTCATCGCCGGCTTCTGGCTCTGGCAGGTCAAATCGCTCGAAGAGGCCGTCGAGTGGGTCAAGCGTTGCCCTAACCCCCACGGCGGCGACTCCGAGATCGAAATCCGCCAGGTCTTTGAGATGGAGGACTTTGCACCCATCCTGTCCCAGGAGGAGATCCAGTACAAAGTAGCGAAACGGGCTGAGCTGCCGAATCAGACCTCCAACAAATAGCGCACTTGCGCTCCCCGTTTGAAGCTGGTGTGATCGGTAGCAGTGTCCGCTACCGATCCACATCCCGCCGCACATCACGCCACACACCGCACCATCGAAGCTGTCTGGCGCATCGAGTCCGCGCGCGTCATCGCAGGCCTCACGCGCCTCACCCGTGACGTTGGCTTGGCCGAAGACCTGGCACAGGAGGCGCTCCTCGCCGCACTCGAACAGTGGCCGCAAACCGGAGTACCCGAGAACCCCGGCGCATGGCTTACCGCTACCGCCAAACGCCGCGCCATCGATCTCTTCCGCCGCAACACCGTTGCCGAGCGCAAACACCAGGATCTCGCCCGCGACCTGGCCACGCTTGAGCAGACCGTGCCCGACCTCAACTCCAACCTCGACGACCCCATCGGCGATGACCTGCTCCGTCTCGTCTTCATCTCCTGCCACCCCGTCCTCTCCACCGAGTCCCGCGCCGCCCTCACCCTCCGTCTTCTCGGCGGCCTTACCACCCCCGAGATCGCCCGCGCCTTCCTCACCCCCGAATCCACCATCGCCCAGCGCATCGTCCGCGCCAAACGCATCCTCGCCGACAAACACATCCCCTTCGAAGTCCCCCGAGGCCCCGAGCTGGCCGCCCGCCTCGCCTCCGTCCTCGAGGTCATCTACCTCCTCTTCAACGAGGGCTACTCCGCAACCGCCGGCGACGACCTCATGCGCCCCGCCCTCTGCGAAGAAGCCCTCCGCCTCGGCCGCATCCTTGCCGAACTCACCCCCAACGAGCCTGAAGTCCACGGCCTTGTAGCCCTCATGGAGATCCAGACCTCCCGCACGCGGGCCCGCATTGGCCCCACCGGGGAACCCATCCTCCTGTTCGAACAAAACCGAGCTCACTGGGACCTTCTGCTCATCCAGCGAGGTCTCGCCGCCATCGACCGTGCCCACACGATCGGCAAACCCCGAGGCCCCTACCTCCTGCAAGCCGAGCTGGCCGCATGCCACGCCCGAGCCCGCACCCCCGAAGAGACCGACTGGCCCCGCATCGTGTCCCTCTACACCGACCTCGCCCACCTAACCCCATCCCCTGTCATCGAGCTTAACCGAGCTGTAGCCGTCTCCATGGTCCACGGCCCCCAGGCCGCCCTCGACCTCGTCGAAGCCCTCGCCACGGACCCATCCCTGGCCCACTACCACCTGCTCCCCAGCGTCCGCGCTGACCTCCTGCTCAAACTAAACCGCCCCGCCGAAGCCCGCCACCACTTCGAACAAGCCGCCGCGCTCACCCAACACCCCCGCGAACGCGCCCTCCTCCTAAACCGCGCCGCCGCCTGCCAAACCAAGTAAAATTCCTTCCAACATAGAGATTGTCATCCTCGCCATCGGCAGGGCCTGCCTCCGTGACGTGCCACGAGTAACGATATGTCTTAGATGTTTAGTCCCACACTGTGCGCGGGACTAAACACCTGGCTTCCTTTATTTGTCATTCCCGATATTTGTCATTCCCGAAGGAAATCTGCGTTTTGCTCGAGTCACCAAAACTACATCTGGAGGAAAACCCGTCTATAGTAATTTTTCTAAGGGGGTAACTCTTTATCGGATCATCTTTGCCCTATTTTGTTGTCATTCCCGAAGGGAATCTGCGTTTCTTCGGTGCTTGCATCACTACACCCGGAGGAGAACCCTCTAAAGCTTTAAACCCCGCGCTCAGACCAGCGATGATCAAGATAGTTGCAAAACTCTACGCCCAAATCCTGATCATCGCTGCTCCAGGCCGCAAGTCGCGATAAGCCGGAATCAGCCCCCCCCGGCAAATTCACATAAGCGCGTTTATGGGGAGTTGAGTCAGAAAAAATCTTGACAAATAGTTTCCATAGAAAGTAAAACTATTTCCATGGAAACTACTGCAGCGAACGAAAGGCCTGCACCTAAGCTAGAGAGCCACCTGGGCTACTGGCTCAGACGCGTTTCGAATGCTGTTTCAGGCACGTTTGCCCGCGCCCTCCAGCAGAAGCAGACTTCGGTTGCGGAATGGGTGCTTCTGCGTGAGCTTCACGAGCGCGGACAGGCAGCACCAGGGGAGTTAGCCGACCGTCTGGGATTGACTCGTGGTGCAGTTTCTAAAATCGTCGACAAACTCGACGCCAAGGGCTGGGTTCAGACGGATGCAAAAGAGGGGGACAGCCGGTTCCGGCTCCTTTCCGTCACACGGGCGGGACGGCGCAGCCTGCCTGTGCTCGCTACGATTGCCGATCAAAACGATGCACGCTACTTCGATTGTCTGAGTGCAAGAGAGAAGAACGTTCTTCGGAAACTGCTGATCAAACTTGCAGATCACAACCACATCCACGATGTTCCGACCGAATAAGGAGAGATCTTATGAGCAAGGCTATCGACACTCTGATGAAAGCGATGCAAGCAGCACAAGCGGGCCGTCCCCGTGTGGATGGATTCCCCTATCTCGCCGAGGTTTTGCGGAGAGCTGGCGTCACTCGTAATATCTGGTCGCTCCCATCCTGCCAGAGCCTCTACGTGACGCAGGAAGGGTCAGTCGTCATGCAGAACTCACCTCTGGTCAACGGCGCCGTCGATGTACCGGCCTTTGATGAGGGGGCCTTAATCAAGGCGCTTCGCGTGGATCAGGCCGGTGAAAGTACATTCCCGGAGTTTCTGGATACCACCTGGCGAGCTGGGGTCGTGCGCTATGACGTAGACCTGGAAGCACGCACGGTGGCCTACCAGGGTTGCAATGGCGAGGAATACATTGAAGCCTATCCTGCAGTCACTCTCGCTTAACACGAGCAGTGAGTTCCAACATGACACTGTCCGTGCACTGCGCAATGTTTCTACGCTCGGTGCAAGGTGATTCTTAAGAGTTTTCTGGAGGCTGTATGTTCCAAGTGATTTTTACACTCATCGCGGTTGTGGGAGCGTCGATTCACCTTGCAGTCTCACCCAAACGGCGGAGCAGCGGAGCAACAATTGCCGGAACATATCTGCTGTATCTGTTCTTCTTCTATGTTGGCCTGATGGGAGTGCTCACCGCCTATGCACACGTCTTCCGTCCGGTTGAGACATCGGCATCCATAGGATGGTCAACAAGCCCTTACGAATACGAAGTCGGGATGGCAGACCTGACGGTTGGCATTTTAGGCGTTTTGTGTCTGAAGTTTCGGGGCAACTTCTGGTTGGCGACAGCCATCGCAAACGCAGTCTGGTTGTTGGGCGATGCCATAGGGCACATTCGGCAGATGACACTTAACAACAATCACGCTTCTAACAACTCAGGCATCTTCCTGGTCACCGAAATCATCATGCCGCTCGTAATTCTGGCTTTAACTCTCTACCACCGTCGGGAGGGCAAAGTCACCTGACATCGGAAACCAAATTTATTTTTGGCGTTTTTGGCCCAGAAATACGATGTCAAGCCCCAAAACCTCCTAAATCCATGAGACCAAAGGTGATATTAATTGCAGGTTAGTTTCGCGCAATTCACTAAAATCAATTAATAGAGATCAAAAACAAGAAAGCCTCGGCAAACGTCGGGGCTTTCCCTTTTTAAATCAATATTTTAGCTGTAACTACCGTGTTTGCAATATTTTAGCTAGTACTATTTCGCCAACTCATTGCAGCCATTCGACTTATGACCAAGGTACCCCCCGGGGGTACCCCACCAAGGAGCAGAGTATGCCAACGCCTTTATGCCGTCATGTCCGCACCAATGGAACCCGCTGTGGCTCTCCATCGTTGTCCGGCGATCAGTGGTGCTACTTCCACCACCGCCTTCATCAGCGGCACCGCAAATTCCGCTATACCGATGCCACGCGCGGCTATCTCATCCCCGGCACGCACCTCGAACTACTCGCGCTCGAAGACTCCGAATCGATCCAGCTCGCGCTCTCGATGGTCATCAACGCGCTCGCCACCAGCAGCCTTGACACCAAACGCGCCTCCACGCTTCTCTACGGCCTCCAGCTCGCCTCCGCCAACGCCGCGAGACTCCAATCCCGCCCCAAACCCACCGACGTCGTCCGTGACTTCGCCACCTCCCCCGACGGCCTCGATTTCGCCGTCACGGACTACTCCAGCCCCGACGAAAACAATACTGAGCAAGAGCACCCTTCCCGGAAAGCGCTGGGTCGAGGATCTGTTTAGAGCACTTTTCCTACATGTGTAACTCTTGATCGGATCATCTTTGCCCCGTTTTGTTGTCATTCCCGGAGGGAATCTGCGTTTCTTCCGGGCTTACAGGACTACACCTGGAGACGAACAGCTATCGAGGATCATGGGCAAGGCAAAGCCAGCCGCGCCTTGCCCATACCCCCACCGTGAACTAATCTAGAAACAGCTATGTATGAAGACTTCAAAGTAACCGACCGCTGGACCGGAGAAGAGCTCCGCTGCATGTGGAAAGGCACCGTCGTTGCTATCGCCACACGCCACGCCGACGCCACCGATATCCGCTTCTCCGTCAACGGCAAGCCCGTCTGGATCGCCATGCCCAACGTCGCCTGGGTCGAGCAGAAGCGCCGCAACGGCCACGTCATCACCGACTACCTCGCCGCCCAGACCGCTGGCCGCTATCTCAAGCACGCTATCGAGTCCGGCTACGACAACGGCCGCGAGATGTACACCATGACCGTGGAGGAAGTCCTTACCCACGCCGACGCCGTCGTCCGCGAAGCTGGACGTACTGACAATCTGCCCAGCCTTCCCGTCATCAACGAGGACATCCAGCCCGAACTTGAGCTGGGTCGTCTCCCCGGCGACAACCAAGGCCCCGTACAGATTCCACCCGACCACATGGTCCTCTAGCAGCGATGGTCTGTCACTACCTCGTCAAAGGCCGCGTGCAGGGCGTCGGTTTCCGCTGGTTCGTCCATCGCGAGGCCGCTGAGATCGGCCTCAAGGGCTGGGTGCGCAACACCGACGAAGGCCACGTCGAGATCGTCGCAGCAGGCGACACCAAAGATTTAGCGGAATTAAAAGATGCGCTCCGCAAAGGTTCACGCGGCAGCCGCGTCGATGCCGTCATCGAACACGAGCTCGACGAGAGCGAAGGTACAAATCTCGGAGAGTTCAACATTGAAGGAGCCTGGTAAAAACGATGTCCCATAACTGCGAACCATTGAAAGAACTTGTCCGCACCGTTCCCGACTTTCCCAAGCCGGGAATCCTCTTCTACGACATCACCACGCTGCTCAAGGACAAGGCAGGCTTTGCCCAGCTCATCGACGCCTTCGCTGCGTACTACATCGGCAAAGACATCGATCTGGTTCTCGGCATCGAGGCCCGCGGCTTCATCTTCGGCCCCGCGCTCGCCTACCGTCTCAACGCGGGCTTCGTCCCCGTACGCAAGCCCAACAAGCTGCCCGCAAAGGCTGCCCGCGTCACCTACGACCTCGAGTACGGCAGCGACTCCCTCGAAATCCACCTCGACGCCATCCAGCCCGGACAGCGCGTCGTCATCGTCGACGACCTGCTCGCCACCGGCGGCACGATGCAAGCTACCGTTCAGCTCGTCCGTCAGCTCGGCGGCGAGATCGCAGGCTTAGGCTTCGCCGTCGAGCTCGACTTCCTCAAGGGCCGCGAAAAGTTTCAGGAATACGACGTCCTCAGCCTCTTGCACTACGACGAATAGTTCGGTGCTGTCTGGTATGAAGGAGGAGTTGCGTAACTCCGCAGACTGTTTGCGCGAAATGATCTATTCTGCAACCCGGAGCGCTGAATGACTTTCTCGATTGGCAGGTACTTGGTTGCAGGAGCGTTGCTGGTCTCTTTCGGAAGATTACACGCGGAAGATGGAGCAGCAATTTCTGCTCGACTGCAAAGTGCGGATGCTACAACCGCATTGGACGATGCGACACTACGGCCATGGCATCTGAAGGTAAGCTTCCAACTCTTTGATGCCAAGGGCCAGCCGACGGAACAAGGAACTCTAGAAGAGTGGTGGGCAGGCCAGGACAAAGATAAACGCATCTTCACCAGCCCTTCATACACGGCCACAGAGATTCAGACCAAGGATGGCCTTTATAGAAGTACCGGGGTCGGTGCAGCACCTGAAATGTTGGATACAGTACGCGAACAGGTTGTGCATCCCATGCCAAGCAAAGATGATGAAGCTGGTGCGAAACCCGAACTGCGCCAACAGAATTTCGGGAAGGTCCCACTCGACTGCATCATGTTGAGCCAGCCGATTAAAGATGCGCCATTTGCACCTCTCGGCCTCTTTCCGACCTATTGCCTTGATCGCGATAAAGATACACTGCGGGCGAGTTTTGACTTCGGCTCATTGCTGATTATTCGCAACAGTCTTGGTGTATTTCAAACGCGTACTGTCGCAACCGCGATCACTGCGAAGATGAACGATGTGACCGTCATGAGTTCACACGTTGAGAAGCTGGATACCGCCAGCCTCCCGGACATTGATTTTATGCCCGCAACCAAACTGGAAAAGATAACGAATGCCGTTCGTGTGGGTAGCGGAGTGATCGCAGGGCAACGATTAAGCAGTACGCCACCCCACTATCCCGAGGGAGCAAGGGCGCGACATGCAACTGGTACTGTTGTGATGCGTGCCTTGATAAGCAGCGACGGACACATTTACAGGTTGAGGTTAGTTTCGGTTCCAGATCCAGAATTGGCCATAGCTGCGCTGGCGGCTGTCCGTCAATGGACATATAAGCCATATCTTCTGAATGGTGAGCCCGTGACAGTAGACACCACAATTACAGTCAACTTTGCTATAAGCAACTAACTGAGTTCTGCATCTGATGCAATGAAAGCAATTGGAGAAAACAATGAAGTCGCATGGATACGCCGCACACGATAAGAAGTCGCCACTGGTTCCATTCAACTTCGACCGCAGAGAGCCTGGCCCGAACGATGTCGTCGTAGAGATCGCCTATTCCGGCATCTGCCACTCCGACATTCACCAGGTCCGCGACGAGTGGAACCAGTCCATCTATCCCATGGTTCCCGGCCACGAGATCGTCGGCCACGTCACCGCAGTCGGCTCGGCAGTGACCAAGTTCAAGAAGGGCGATCTGGCCGGCGTTGGCGTCATGGTCGACTCCTGTCGTATCTGCGAGAACTGCAAGGCCGAAGCGCAGCCCTACTGCGTCAAAGGCATGGTGGGAACCTACAACGCGCGCGACTACAAGGGCGAACTCACCTTTGGCGGCTACGCGAACAATATCGTCGTCGATGAGAAATACACACATACCATCTCGCCGAAGCTGAATCTTGCCGCCGTTGCGCCGCTGCTGTGCGCGGGCATCACGACCTACTCGCCCCTGCGCCACTGGAAAGCCGGTAAAGGTAAGAAGGTCGGCGTAGTCGGTCTCGGCGGTCTGGGACACATGGGCTTGAAGTTCGCCCACTCCTTCGGAGCGCACGTCGTCCAGTTCACAACGTCCGAGAGCAAGATCGAGGACGCAAAGAAGCTGGGAGCCGATGAAGTCGTCATCAGCAAAGATGCCAGTGCCATGGCAAAACATGCAGGCAGCTTCGACTTCATTTTGGATTGCGTCGCCGCCGAGCACAACCTGAATGACTATCTCAATCTTCTGCGGCTCGATGGCACGCTCTGCTCGGTCGGCCTGCCGGAGCAGCCACTGTCCATCACTCCCTTCGCCATTCTCGCCAATCGCCGTTCGCTCTCGGGATCAATGATCGGCGGCATGGCTGAGACGCAGGATATGCTGGACTATTGCGCCGAGCACAACATCGTCTCCGACATCGAGCTGACACCCATCCAGAATCTTCCGGAAGCCTACGAGCGCGTCGTCAAGGGCGATGTGAAGTACCGCTTCGTGATAGACATGGCAACGCTTCCCGCGCAATAAAGCAGTCCCAGCGGAAATCAATCGTCAAACAAATGGCCGTTTCCTAAAGAGGAATCGGCCATTTTCACATCTCGGCTCTCCATCTTGCCATAACTACACGTCATCTCGACCGAAGCGAAGCGCAGTGGAGAGACCCCTGTATTTCGCCGTTGTTCTAAGGCGCTGCCGCAGCTTACGCGCGGCTCATGTAAGCGCCTTCAGCGGTATCCACGCGAATCTTTTCGCCTTCATTGATAAACGGAGGCACCTGCACCACAAGTCCCGTCTCCAGCTTGGCAGGCTTGGTGACGGAAGACGCAGTCGCCGACTTGATGCCCGGCTCGGTCTCCACCACGGTCATCTCGACCACCAGCGGAAGCTCGATGCCGACCGCCTTGCCATCGTGGTAGCTCACGCCAATCGTCAGGTTGGGCAGCAGGTAATCGACCGCATCGCCCAGGGTCTCGCGCTTCAGCATGGTCTGCTCGAAGCTCTCGTCCATGAAGTAGTAGTCATCGCCATCGTTGTAAAGGAACTCCATCTTGATCTCGTCGACGAAGACGCGCTCGATGGGATCAGGCGAACGGAAACGCTCGGTGAACATCGCTCCGGTGCGGACGT
The DNA here is from genome assembly GCF_009765835.1 of Granulicella sp. L56. Classification (NCBI taxonomy): domain Bacteria; kingdom Pseudomonadati; phylum Acidobacteriota; class Terriglobia; order Terriglobales; family Acidobacteriaceae; genus Granulicella; species Granulicella sp. L56. The sequence goes on from NZ_LMUS01000003.1 coordinate 31,143, forward strand.
TACGCAGCTTGGCCTGGATGAAGGCGCGAAGGTTACCCGGCGTGCGGTGTTCGACGGAGAAGACCGAATGAAGGTCGTCTTTATACTTGATAACCATGCCCGGTCGCATCTGCGTGGCGGGAATCGACATAAGGAAAACCCCTGATTTCTATGCTGTATTTGGAAGTGGCAGAGTGGGTGCGGAATCGCTGCCGACTCGCCCACAACCCTTTAATTGTAGCTCAGGGAGCTGCCCGTCCGCCTTAGCCGCGGCCAAACAGCCGCTTAAAGAAGTGGCCAATCCAGTGGCCAACGTCCGAATGATGCTGCGGTGTTGGAGCCGAGGATTCTGTAGCCGCTGCCGACGGTGATACCGAACCTGTCGCTGGCGTATTGGCCTCCGCCGCCTCGCTGGGTAGCGGCGGGCTGGCTGCGTTTCCATTGGCGTCGTAGCTCAACGTCGTCGCGACCTGCGCGTGGACTACGCCCTCTGGGGCTTGCGGAACCGACGCCACAGGTGCGAGTCCATTACTGATGGCGGCGGGAAAAGGATGTTGCGCCTCCACCGTCTGCTTTGTGCCGCCAGCTTTCACGGCTGCATCCGCCAAAGAGAGTCCCGGCGCTGGAGCAGGAGGACAGCCGCAGGGAGAGCTCTCGTTGTCCACCACTTCCTTCAGGCTGCCATGCTCGAACAGAACATGCTGGCCGGGACGAAGGTTATAGCTCGATTCGCTAAACTGGTCAGCGCCAGTCAGAATCGGCGCGCTTGCGCCGCGATTCTCGACGCAGGTATCACCGTTGCTGGTGACGCGAAGACTCAGGTCAAGCGGTCCGTTGCTACCGATTCCGAAACGCAGGTCAGGCGTCATGATGACATCGCTGGTCGTCGCTGCCATGCGTACTTCAATGGCACCGCGATCGAGCGACAGCATCAGCGGCGCTGGCCCTGTCGCGCTCTTACCGGCAGTGATGTGCAGGCCGCTGGTGGCGCATACATGGATCGAGCCGCCGCGATTCAAGCTGACATCCGCGGTGTGGTCTTTTGCAGTAACGGTGGTGTTGGCGACCAGAACGGCGCGGCCATTGTTGACGGTAAGCTCGCCTGCCACAGTGGCGTCCTGCACGGCCACGTCGCCAATAGGCTGCTGAGCCTGTGCGGCTCCGCAAAGTACCGCGAACAAAATCGCCAACTGGAGCTTCATCTTCACCACGTTACATCTTCAGGAAATTCTGGATGATCTGCTTGCCATGCACGGTCAGCACACTCTCGGGATGAAACTGCACGCCTTCAATGGGCAGCTCACGATGCCGCAGCGCCATGATGGTCTCGCCATCCGCAGTCCGCGCGGAGACCTCCAACTCTTCTGGGAAGCCGTCCTCGGCGACGATCAGCGAGTGATAGCGCGTGCAGGTCATCGCCGATGGAATGCCCTTGAAGATGGTCTTGCCGTCGTGCTCCACCTCGCTGGTCTTGCCATGCATCAACTTCGGAGCACGCACAACATTGCCGCCAAACGCTGCTCCAATGGCCTGATGACCCAGGCAGACACCGAGCAGCGGAACGCGATGCTTCGCCCTCGCAAAGTGCCGGATCAGCTCGATGCTGATGCCCGCGTCCTGCGGTGTGCAAGGCCCGGGCGAGATCAGGATGTGGTCCGGGTGCAGAGCTTCGACCTCGGCCGGGGTCAACTCGTCGTTGCGGCGAATCACCATCTCTGCGCCGAGTTCGCCCATGTACTGCACTAGGTTATAGGTAAAAGAGTCGTAGTTATCGAGCACGAAGACCATAGGATTTCTCTGATTTTACGCCTTTGCAAGGGCAAACCGTCCAAGCGCCTCTTCCCTGAGATTCCTGGTTGGATTTTGATTCCTAAAGAGCGGTAGACTCATCTCGTGAGTGTTCGAGTATGTTGATCGAGGTCGCCAAGCCGGTCGCCTTACTACTATGCCTGCTCTCCCTGTGCGCTGTATTCCACACGGCTTTTTTAATTCCCGCCAGTGACCTGCATCAGACGATCCTGGACTCTCTTGAACTGTTGTCCCTGGCTGCCGGAATCTCACTGATCAGTGGATTAATCTTTCGCGAATCCGTGCAAGAGACCTCTGCGGACAGTAAGCGGCTTATGACGACACTTCCCATTCAAGTCTTCTATTGGGCTTCGGGCATCATGCTGCTTCTCTTCCTCTGCTCCTGGTATCTGGAGAGCCATTGCGTCTTCTACCGGGATGTACGGCGCTTCTGATCTCTGAAGAATGTGCTTCAAAAAAATAAAAGGGCGGGATCGAAATCCCGCCCTTTGTGGATGCAGCTTCAGGCAATCGCTAGGCGTTGACCGAAGTTTCGTTCGCAGTTGCAGCGGCTTCGGCTGCGGCCCTTTCCTTCTCGGCCTTCTCTGCCTTGCGTGCTACGGCTGAGTTCTGGCCAAGTTCGGCAGCGAGCGTCTCCGTGGTGAAAGACTCGATGACGTCGCCTGCCTTGATGTCCTTGAAGCCGGCGAGATCGATACCGCACTCGACGCCCTGACGGACCTCGGAGACGTCTTCCTTGACGCGCTTGAGGCTGGAGATCTTGCCCTTCCAGACCTCGTTGCCGTCGCGCAGGACACGAACCTGAGCGTCGCGCTTGATGAGGCCGTCGGTGACGCGGCAACCTGCAATCTGGCCGACCTTGGTGATCTTGAAGACCTGCAGCACTTCGGCGCGACCTGCGTAGTTCTCCTTGTAGACCGGTTCGAGCAAGCCATACATCGCCTTGGTGATCTGGTCCTGAAGCTCGTAGATGATCGAGTGCAGACGAATCTCGACGTTCTCGCGCTCCGCAATCTCTGCGGCCTTACGGTCGGGACGGACGTTGAAGCCGATGATGACGGCATTGGATGCAGACGCGAGCAGAACGTCGGACTCGGTGATCGCGCCGACGCCGGAGTGCAGCACGCGAACGCGGACCTTCTCGGTGGACATGCGTTGCAGCGAGTCGGCCAGAACCTCGACCGAGCCCTGCACGTCGCCCTTGAGGATCAGGTTCAGGTCCTTCATACCGGCCTGCTTGATCTGTTCGGCGAGGCCCTCGAGCGAGACGCGGGAGCTCTTGGCCAGTTGCGCCTCGCGCTCCTTCATCTTGCGGTACTGGGCAATGCCCTTGGCCTTGTCGCGGTCAGCCATGACCAGGAAGGTATCGCCAGCATCCGGCATACTTTCGAGACCGAGGATTTCGACCGGTGTAGACGGTCCGGCTTCGGTGATTGAACGGCCACGGTCATCGAACATGGCGCGAATCTTGCCGAAAGTGTTGCCGACGATGTAGCTATCACCAAGACGCAACGTTCCATTCTGAACAAGGATCGATGCGACCGCACCGCGGCCACGATCAAGCTTGGCTTCGATGACAGTTCCGACTGCGGGACGGTCAAGAACAGCCTTGGGTGCGCTGATATCGGCTACGAGGCAGATCATCTCCTCGAGCAGATCGAGGCCGATGCGCTTCTTCGCCGAGACCTCGACGAATTCCGTGTCGCCGCCCTGGTTGGAAGGCTGAAGGCCACGAGCAGCAAGTTGCTGGATGACCTTCGCGGGGTTTGCGTCGGGCTTATCGATCTTGTTGACGGCGACGATGATCGGCACCTTGGCGGCGCGAGCGTGGTCGATGGCTTCGAGGGTCTGCGGCATGACGCCATCGTCTGCGGCAACGACGACGACGACGATGTCGGTGATCTTCGCTCCGCGAGCACGCATACGGGTGAAGGCCTCGTGACCGGGAGTGTCGAGGAAGACGATCTCGCGACCGAAGGCGGGGGAGTCGGGCTTGGTGACGTGGACCTTGTAGGCTCCGATGTGCTGCGTGATGCCGCCAGCCTCGCCTGAAGCTACGTCGGTGGAACGGATGGCGTCGAGTAGCGAGGTCTTACCGTGGTCGACGTGGCCCATGACTGTTACCACTGGCGACCGGGCGATCTCGACCATGCCCGTGGTGTCTTCGAGGAAGCCTTCGATGGCCTCGTTCTCCAACTGCTCTTCGACCGTGATGACCTGGGCATCGGCGCCGAACTGGCGAGCGACGTCCTTGACCAGTTCGCCTTCGAGCGACTGGTTGACGGTGACGAAGACGCCCTTCATCAGGAGGCTCGCGATAAGGTCCTTGCCGCGTACGTCAAGCTTCTCGGCGAGGTCCTTGACGCTGATGCCTTCGGTGACGGTGATGGTGCGGGTGATAGGCAGCGGCTCACGCGAGATGGGCGCTCCGCCGAAACGCGATGGCGGCTGGAAGCCCTTCATCGGGCCTTCTTTGCTCTTCTCGTAGCGCTGGTTGCCACGACGCGAGGCCGGACGTGCCGCCGGACGCATTCCTGGCTTCTCGCCGGGGCCGAGCGGTGCTCCGGGAGCCGCACCGGGGGCTCCGGGACGCGCGCCGAAGCCAGGACGAGCACCAAAGCCGGGGCGCGGGGCTCCGGGAGCGAATCCGGGACGTCCGGGGGCTCCGCCGGGACCGCCTGGGCCACCGGGATAGGTGCGTGTCGGGTGCATGGGACGGCGTGCGCCGGGAGCCATGGAGGAGGTGGGACGAGAACCAGGAGCGCCGGGGGCCTGGGGCCGTGGGCGCTCGAAGATGGGACGGCTGCGCGCCGGTGCTCCGGGAGCGACAGGGGGAGCAGTGTAGATGGGGCGCGGGCCGGTCTGCGGCATGATAACGCGGCGAGGCGGAGGGCCTGCTGGTACTACTGGTGCCGGAGGAGCAGCGGCCTCGACTGGAGCTTCAGGGGCAGCGGCGGCGACCGATTCCGGTGCAGGGGCGGGCGCAGTAGTTGCGGCTGCGGGCTGCGTGACCGCGGCCGTTGGAGCAGCAGCAACAGATGGCGTTGAGGCCGTGGGCTTCGCGGCGAGAGGCGCAGCCACGACCGAAGGTGCGACGACCACAGGCTGGGCCGACACAGGAGCTGTGGCGGGTGGGCGCGCGATCACCGGGCCGACCGGCGGCTTGCTTGCAATCGCCGGGGGGGCAGGAGGCGTGGGAGTAATGATGTTCGCAGCCTGACGAGGTTGCGGGACAATGCGGCGCGGCGCAGGTGGCACTCCCGGGGTCGGAGCTGGTGTGGCTGCCGAGGCGGAGATCGAGACCGCAGGGGCTGCGGGCCGCGACGCTACTGGAGCGGCATGAGCCGTAGGCGGAGGCGCGGCGACAACTGCCGTGGGGCGTGGCGGCGCGGCCTTGGCAGCAGCATCGGCCTGCTTGCGCTCGAGGATGGCCTTGAGGGCGTCGCCGGGCTTGGAGACCTTGGAGAGGTCAAACTTCGGCTTGGCCTCGACGGCCTGTCTCCCTGCGCTCGCGGTGCGGCTTCCACCGTTAAAATAGTTGCGCACCTTCTCGGCCTGATCGGCCTCGATGGAGCTGGAGTGCGTCTTTCCAGTGACGCCGATCGCTTCCAGCGCATCGAGAATCGGCCTGCTCTTTACTTCCAGTTCTCGTGCCAGATCGTTGATTCGAACTTTGCTCATCCGTCCCTTTTCGCTTCCCTGCGCCCTTAGCTGTTCATATCAGCCTCATTGAGGTAGGAATCTTTGGTTGTATGTATTATCGCCGAAACGCCTTTGGGGCGATTCAGCGAAGAATGGGTTGCATGGCTGATACGGCTAGCCACGGTCTGGTCCATCGCTATCGATGCCTTCGTCGGAGATCTCCTGGCTCTCGTTCACCAGGGAATCCACGCTGTCGTTATCTGACTCAATCTGTTCTTCGCGAGCATCAGCATCGCTGAATGCGTCGCTTGCCTCATCTTCAGCTTCGGCAATCTCCTCGGAGGAGGTATCGTCCACCTCTTCGGCGGTGCCGGTTTCTGCTGCTTCAGCGAGAATTGCCTCTGGGGTCTTGTTCACAGTATCTGCCTCCGCTTCTTCGTTTTCAGATGCGGCTTCGGCGGCTGCGGGAGCTTGAACGGCAGGACGCTCCTCGCCTTCTTCGTACTGGCCGAAGTAGTGGCGAACGGCCACGGAGATCTTTTCCACAGTCTTCTCACCGATGCCCGGGACCTCTTCGAGCTGCTCGGGGGTCATGTCGGCGAGCGCTTCGACCGTGGTGATGCCTGCGGCGATGAGCTTCTCGAGGACAGCTTCGCCGAGCTCTGTGACCTGTTCGATCGGTGTGGTGGGGCCGCCGGACATGGCCTGCATCTGCTGCTCGACCTCCTGGCGTTTCTCCTCTTCGCTCTTGATGTCGATCTTCCACTGCAACAGCTTGGCGGCAAGGCGAACGTTCTGCCCCTTCTTGCCGATGGCGAGCGAGAGCTGGGTGTCATCGACGATGACCTCGATCTGCTTCTCGCCAAGATCGGTGATGGAGACGCGGCTGACCTTGGCAGGCTGCAGCGCCTTTTCGGCGAAGGTGGTGATCTCTTCGGAGAACTCGATAATGTCGATCTTCTCGCCGCGCAGCTCGCGGATGATGGACTGCACGCGCATGCCCTTCATGCCAACGCAGGCGCCGACCGGGTCGACGTCCTTGTCGCGGGACTGTACGGCAATCTTGGTGCGCTCGCCGGCTTCGCGGGCGATGGCGCGAATCGTGACCGTACCGTCGTAGATCTCGGGGACTTCGGACTGGAAGAGGTTCTGCACCAGCCCAGGCGCGGCGCGGGAGACGATGACCTGCGGGCCTTTGGCGGCGCGATCCACGCGAAGCAGGACGACGCGAACGCGCTCGCCCACGGCAAATTGCTCAAGGCGGGACTGCTCGCGCTTGGGCATACGAGCTTCGGCCTTGCCCAGATCGAAGATGACGTCCATCGGTTCGAGGCGCTTCACAGTAGCGTTGAGGACCTCGCCGGCGCGGTGGTTGTACTCGTTGAAGACAGTGTCGCGCTCGGCCTCGCGGACCTTCTGGAAGATGACCTGCTTGGCCATCTGCGCAGCGATGCGGCCAAGAGGGGTGGTGTCCTTGTAGAAGCGGAGTTCGCCGCCGACTTCGACCTCGGGTGCGAGTTCGCGGGCCTGATCGAGAGTCAGTTGATTGATGTCGTCTTCGACCTGTTCAGGGGTCTCGACTACGGTCTTGTAGACGTAGGCGCGGATCTCACCGGTGTCGCGGTCCATCTCGGCGCGCATGTTCTCCTGCGTCTTGTAATACTTGCGGGTGGCGAGGGCGATAGCGTCTTCAACGGCGCCTACAACGATCTCGGGTTCGATTCCCTTGTCCCGGCTTAACGTCTCAATGGATTGATACAAAACACTTGCCATCGGTCACTTGTCCTTCACTGCCCAGACTGCGGGCTTCCTGCTGCTTATCGTTACTTTGATGCGGGTACTTAGATCTCCGCGACCAGGTTTGCCTTTTCGATATTCGCCAAAGGAATATCGACGGTTTGTTCGGTTGCGGCCTTCTTTGCCTTGCCCTTTTGCTTGATGGCGGAGAGGTCGACGGTCGCTGTGTTGTCCGCGAATTTCACCAGCCTGCCCTGCCATTGCCGATTGTTGTTGATCGGCGTGAATGTCTGAACCTTTACGAGGTTGCCCTGAAATCTGGTGAAATCCTCTGCGCTGTACAGCTTGCGCTCGAGGCCGGGAGAGGAGACTTCGAGGGTGTACTCGGCTCCGGGGATGAGGTCTTCTACGTCGAGAACTGTGCCAAAGTCCCGGGCGAACTGGGAGCAATCCTCGTGGGTGACGCCGGAGAGCATCTCTACGGGGACGCCCTTGGGCAGCTCGTCGGGATTAGCGGTTTCAGCCAGCTTGGCGCGCTCAGCCGCGTTCTTTTCAAGAAAAATGCGGAGCGTGCGAAACTTGCCGCCGCCCTGAAACTCGATATCGACGAGGTCAAGGTCATGCGACGCGGCAACGCGTTGTGCGGCGGCTCGAATTGTGTCCAATTTCAACGACATAGCGGTTTTTCAGGATCGTTTTTAAAGCAAATAAAAAGTGGGTTCTCACCCACTCATCTCTTCCGTCAATTTGCCGGTGCGGTCACGGCTGTTCGAACAACGGAACAAAAGCGTTCTTTTTGATGATACATCTCCTGTATAGGGATTTCAATGCTTGAATGAGGCTCTCATGAAGTTCTTCATAACTGGACGGATTAAGCGCAGTTCGTACCTCTTGGCTGCGATCGTTGGCCTGATGAGCATGACTTTCGCCTATGGCCAGAATCAGGATAAGGACAAGCCGGGGCGATTGACCTTCGACGTAGCGGCGATCCGGCGATCCGACCCGAACGTGCGCGACGGCCGCATCAAAGCGACGCCCGGAGGCAATGGATATTCGGCACAGAACATCCCGGTAAAGCTGATGATCAGCCTGATGTACAAGGTGCCCATGCGCCAGATCAAGGGCGCGCCGGACTGGCTTGCCAGCGACGGCTACGATGTCGAGGCCAAGGTGGACCATCCCTACAGCGTCGACGATTTGCATGTGATGTTTCAGAACCTGCTGGCCGACCGGTTCAACCTGAAGTTCCACAAAGAGATCAAGGAAGGCCCAGTCTATGCCCTGATGGTGGATAAATCGGGATCGAAGATGAAGGTCGACGAGAGTAAGCAGGACTTCAGTATTCCGATGAACGACAACGAGGATGGCGTCACGGTCGGCAAGAGGGTCAACATGGAGTACTTCTGCTGGTGGCTGGGGCGCGTGCTGCATCAGGATGAGCGTCCGGTAATCGACAGGACCGGGCTGACCCAGAGCTACGACTTCACGCTGTCGTTTGCGCCGGTATTGCCACCCAACGTCCCGCAAGAGAAGCTCCCTGCCGGATTGCTGGATCGTCCGTCGATCTTTGACGCATTGAAGCAGCAGCTTGGCTTAAAGCTTGAGGCGGAGAAAGGGCCAGTCGTGTATTACGTGATCGACCATGTCGAAAGGCCTTCGGATAACTAGCGCCTTTCGAAGAATGGCAGCAGAAACGAGGAGAGCAGAAAGAGCGAGGATTTGCTCTGCCGGGTGGGCGACTCTACAATCTAGGATAATCCTTTGGTTTTTAGGCGCAGCTCTCACTCTGGCTTATCTGCCGGGACACATAAAAACATGATTACTTCCCCGATTCCTGAAGCTCTCACCTTTGACGATGTTCTCCTCGTTCCGGCCTATAGCGACATCATCCCCACCCAGGTAAGCACCCAGACGCAACTGACCAGGAACATCGTTCTGAATACGCCGCTGGTCTCTGCGGCGATGGATACGGTGACCGAGTCGCGTCTGGCGATTGCCATGGCGCAGCAGGGAGGGCTGGGGGTCGTCCACCGCAATCTCAGCATCGAGCAACAGGCAGGAGAGATCGACAAGGTCAAGCGGTCGGAGAGCGGGATGATCGTCGATCCGGTGACCATCGACCCGGAGCAGACGATTGCGGCAGCGCTCGATGTGATGCGGCGGTACAAGATCTCAGGCGTGCCGGTGACCAAGAACAAGAAGCTGGTCGGCATTCTTACCAACCGCGACCTGCGGTTTGTCTCGCGCACCGATCTGACCATCGATTCGGTGATGACCAAGAAGAACCTGATTACGGTTCCGGTGGGGACAACGCTGGAGCAGGCGGAGCAGATCCTGCATGAGCACCGCGTAGAGAAGCTGCTGGTCGTCAACGACGACTTTGAGCTGAAGGGCCTGATCACGGTCAAGGACATTCAAAAGAAGCTGAAGTATCCCAACGCGTCGAAGGACAGCCAGGGCAGGTTGCGGGTGGCGGGCGCGATTGGAGCGACGGGAGACTTTCTGGAGCGCGCGGCGGAGCTGGTAAAGGCACGAGTGGACGCTCTGGCGATTGACTCCGCACATGGGCACTCTTCGCGTGTTCTCGAAGCGGTTGCCGCGGTCAAGAAACACTTCCCTGACGTCGATCTGATGGCGGGCAATATCGCGACCTACGAGGGTGCGATGGCGCTCATTAATGCTGGGGCGGACGCAATCAAGGTTGGGATTGGACCGGGCTCGATCTGCACGACACGCATGGTGACGGGCGCGGGAATGCCGCAGATTACGGCCATCTCGGAGGCATATCGCGCGGCCAGCCAGCATGGGATTCCGGTGATTGCCGATGGCGGCATCAAGTACTCGGGCGACGTGGCCAAGGCGATTGCCGCCGGAGCAAGCGTGGTGATGATCGGGTCGCTGTTTGCTGGGGTGGATGAAAGCCCGGGCGAGACGATTCTGTACCAGGGCCGGTCGTTCAAGGCGTATCGCGGAATGGGTTCGCTGTCGGCGATGTCGCAGGGCTCGGGCGAGCGATACTTCCAGGGCAAGGAAGACATCGACGAGGCGGCGAGCACGGAGAAGCCTGATCTGACGGCGCGTGAGGGATCTTCCTCGAACCGGTTAGGCAAGTTCGTACCCGAAGGGATTGAAGGCCGGGTGCCTCATCGCGGGCCGCTGGAGGCGATGGTCTATCAGTTAGTGGGTGGATTGCGGTCGGGCATGGGATATCTGGGATGCGGGACGATTGCAGACTTGCAGACGAATTCCCGGTTTATCCGAATCTCCAACGCCGGGCTGCGCGAGAGCCATGTGCACGACGTGATCATCACGCGGGAAGCTCCGAATTATCACGTCGAGTAGGGGAAGACCAACGATGAGCGCCAAGGATTAGCAGCCGACTGACGATTTGGTGAGGATTTATTCGGGTTCGGCTGGCCACTGTTGCGCTCCGTGAAGGACCCGCAGGATGCGAATCGTGAACCGGCGATACGGTAGACGATGATATAAGGAGTGCGGTTGACGACAAGTTCCCTTGTGCCTTCGACTCGGCCAGGACGGCCACTTTCAGGAAACCGGATCAGTCTGGCGGCTTGTACGCCGATCCGTTCGTCGATGGAGACGGCTGCACGCGGGTTGTCAGTTTCGATGTAATCGAATATCAGGTCTCGATCTCTTTGGGCAAAGACCGTCCACTCCAACCTCAAGCTTTGACCTTCTCAGCTTTGCGGAGCGCCGCAGACCGTCGCCGTGCAAAGTGCGCTTCCACCTTATCGTGAGAGATGCCTGGCTTGCGGTCATCCAGGGCCTCCCGCACCCGGGCGCGAAACCAAGCGTCATGCTCAGAAGTGTTGTCGGTCAAAGAGAACGGAACCTCTCCTTCATTCGCGGTTCGGGTCAGGACGATACGCACCACGTCGGAGACGGTAAGGCCGATGTCCGACAGAACTGCCGTGGCCCGTTCTTTTATACCGGCATCGATCCGGGTTTGTACAAGCGCGTTTGCCGCCATGATCACACCTCAACCTAATACGATATTAGAACATCTTGCAATTCAATTGAATTACAAGATAGAAGATAAGTCGCTTGTAATGCGTACTGAAAGGAATTCATGGAACGAGGGCAAGGCCTGACGCGTCCAATGGATATGGCCACGGATCGAGGGCGGGAGCTTATTTTATGAGAGATTTGCAGAGTTCGCGGGTGGGTACTACCGGACCGACGCTGCCGATGGCATGGCTGCCGGCGATCTTTGGGCTGGTGGTGATTTCGGTAGAATCGACGACCCTGATGCGCGGCGCCAATACTGGCCGATGGCTGATGGACCTGTGCGAATCGGTCTGAGGCTACTCCGATGGCTCGACCGTTGCGACGGCAAACCTCGTGCTGCGGAAGGTAGGGCACTTTACCGGGTATGGGACGCTGGGCCTGCTGTTTCGCAGGGGATGGCTTGCCAGCCTGCGGCGTCGATGGAAGGGGACACGAGGCGGTCTGCGCGCGGCGGCGATGGCGCTGGCGGTGCTAAGCACGTTTCTTGTGGCCAGCATGGATGAGTGGCATCAAGCATTCCTGGCCGGGCGGGTAAGCAGCCGGTATGACGTGCTGCTCGATACGACGGGGGCGATCTTGTTCAATCTGGCGATGCTGAAGTTTCTGGCGTGGCGGCGAAGTCGCATGGTTGGGTAATTCAGGCCTTGGCCAGAACCATGGCATCAAAACGATGGCGGGTGAGGAAGCCGAGGTCTTCGTAGAGCCGGACGGCTTGATGGTTGGCTTCGGTGACGGTCAGGGTGATGGCCTTGAATCTGGATTGGGCCAACTGGGCCATGCAGTGTTGCAGAAGCGCTCTGCCGAGATGTTGGCCGCGCCAGCCTCGTGCGATGCAGAGCTGGGTGATGTGGGCGACATCGTCGGCTACGCGAGAACAGAGAACCATGCCGATGAGAGCTCCAGTGCGATTGTCGCGGAGTATCCACGAGCTGGTGGCGTCGAAGATGCCGCAACCGGGAAAGCGCACGATGTTATGCAGAAAACGGAGCGAGCCGTGGAGCGAACAGTACTGGTCGTTGATACGGGCGTCGATGTGGCCGGTATAAGCCTCGTGGATAAGCTCGGCAGCGGCTTGGTAGTGGTCGGGTGACCAGCGGTAGATCTGGACGTCCTGCGGGAGGTTGAGCGGAGGGCTGGCTGCGGTGGGAGCAGACGGCTCGAAGTTGTACTCCATGAAGAGACGCGGGTAGAGAGAGAAGCCTGCCTCGCGAAAGCTCTGGTCGACAGAGCCAGCCTCGTAGAGGAGGAGTTGCGACTCGACGCGGTTGATGCCGGGAGAGTGCAGCAGCAGGTCGAGGAGATGCTGCAGAAGGGTGTGGGTGATGTGGAGCGCCTGCTGCTGATCTGCGGCCACGGCGTACGCATCGCCGACTACGGCTTTGTTGCCCTCGTAGACGCAGAAGGTGAACCCGCAGACGCGCCCCCGGTCAAGTGCGACGAAGCCGGGGAGGATGCGGGAGTCGAGATATTGCAGGAGGAGTTCAGTCGACCCGCGGTAGTTCCAGCGGAGACGCTGCTGCCAGACTTCTGCCTCAGACTCAAGCAATGGCCGGAGCTGGCGCGCGGAAAAGTGCCGCAGGTCGAGGATCTCGAGTTGGGTGGCGACAGGCATTTAAGCTTTTGTCGAGCTTATAGGAATTTCGCGAGGGTGGGGAGTGCCGGGGGTGTTCGACTTGGCTTACCACCGATCTGCACCGATTAGAAAAACAGGCAACGGCGAAATACAGGGGTCTCTCCACTGCGGCGGCAAAAGCGCCGCCTCCGGTCGAGATGACGTGTTTTAGGCGTGTCCTTAGAGGGAACGGCGAAGCAACAACTTACTGGCGGGCATAAACCTTGTAGACTTCGAGGCCCTGGGTGTCGTAGAGGAAGAGCGGCTTATAGATGCGGTCGGCGAGGCATTGGTTCAGCTCTGCCATGTCCTTGGTGGGAATCACGAGGACATGTTCTTCGGCGGGGACGCTGGCGGGGCAGTCTTCAGCGTCGTAGTGAACCGTGGGGGTATTGCGGTAGAAGGCGAGGCCGTAATCGAGGTCGCGGCGCACCTCGTAGACGGCCAGGGTTTCCTCGTTGGGGGCAAGACGTTGGATCTCGCGAGCCAGAGGCCGGGCAGAGTAGTTGAGGTCGAGGTCTTTGCCGTGGAAGCCGAGAAGGAAGACCAGCGCGACGACGATGGGGATGAAGGTCGCATTGACGAGCTGCGGCACTCCCCAGCGGCGGATGATGAGGAAGACAGCCGCGCCGATGACGAGCGCGGAGCCTCCGGCGATCAGGAGCCACTGCGCGGAGGGAACGAGGGTCTCGTACTTCATGTGCTGGGGAGCGAGAATGAGGACGAAGACGAGGATGGCGCAGACGGCGGCGTGCGACCAGACGAGCCAGTTGGGCAATCCGTCGCGGCGGTTGCGGTGAAGATAGTCGGCCGTGAGGATGGTGAGCGGTGGAATAGAGGGAAGAATATAGCCGGGGAGTTTGGAGCCGGAGAAGGAGAAGAAGACGATGGGAAAGAGCGCCCAGAGGACAAGGAACTCTGGGAAGGCATCGCCGGCGCGGGAGTGGCCCAGATAGCGCTGGGGGTTATGGCGGACCTTCCACTCCGCGATGGAGACGTCAATGGAGTCGACCAGGGCGCGGAGGGAGAGGATGGTCCAGGGCATGAGGCCAAGGATCAGAACAGCGAAATAGAACCAGAAGGGCTGGTGGTGCTGGTAGCGGTTGGTGGCGAAGCGTTCGAGATTATGTTCGAGGAAGAAGAGACGGTAGAAGGTCGGGTTCTTCCACTGAACAGCGATGTACCAGGGCAACACCATCACGATGTAGAGAAGGATGCCGGGCCACCAGATGGTACGGCGGAGCAGCGACCACTCACGGCGGAGTCCGGCGAAGAGAAGGATGATGACCAGCGCGAGGAAGGGCGCTACCGGGCCTTTGGCCAGCGTGGCCGCGGCACCGAAGAAGTAGAGGTCGAAGAGCCAGAATTTTTTGCCGGTCTCGTACCAGGCGTACCAGCCAAGCATCCCGATACAAAAGGGCGCGGCTAACTGCATGTCGGTGGACGCGCCTCGGGCGAAGGCGAAGACGGCGAGGCTGGAGGCGGTGATGAGCGCGGCGTTGAGGTGGCCTCCAGGACGGAATCGCCGCATGTGGAGGAAGATCAGAAAGAAGAGAGCAAAGGCTCCGGAGGACGACGGCAGCCGGGCGGACCAGTCTGAGACGCCGAACTCGCGGAAGAAGCTCATGGCGCGCCAATAGTAGAGCGCGGGTTTCTCAAGCCAGGGCTTGCCATAGAGGATCGGCGTGATGGTCCCGCCGATGAGGCAGTGGAAGGAGTCGTCGATGGCCTTGGGGGTAAGGCTATGGGGAACCATCTCTGCGTGGAGCTGGGTGCAGACCTCGTTATGTTGCGCGAGCATCTCGCGGGCGATCTGGGCGTAGCGCGGCTCGTCTGCGCCGACGAGGCCGAGCTGGTCGCCACCGATGAGGGGAACCAGACCGTAGAGCAGCAGGAAACCCGTCACAACACAGAGGACGAGGAACTCGTGCGGCGACTCGGCGGCGAACCCCTTCCAGATGCCATGCAGCCAGGCGATGGGTGTGCGTTCTTTCCATGCGCCGGGTGCGGCGGATTTTTGCAGATCACTCATTGGGTCAGGTGAAGGAGACAAGGCTAGCAGAGTCCGGTGCGAAGTTGTGTGAGGATGCGTTCAGTCGCCACATCGAGCGGGCCTTGAATGGTACATCCGCTGGCGCTGCGGTGACCGCCGCCGCCGAAGGACTCCGCGATACGGGCGACATCGACCTTGCCTTTGCTGCGAATGCTCAGGCGGAACTCGTTGATGTCGGGAAGCTCGCGGAGGAAGACGGCGGACTCGATACCGGCGATGCTGATGAGATAGTTGACGACGCCTTCGCAGTCCTCGGCATCGGCTCCAGTGAGCATCATGTCGTTACTGGTGACCCAGGACCACGCGACCGTGCCTTCGCAGTGAAGATTGGAGAGGGCTGCGCCGAGGAGCCGGATTTTGCTGATCGAGTTAGAGAAGTAAACGTCTCGAGCGATCTTTGCGGGATTTGCCCCACGGACAGCAAGGTCGTGGGCGACGGCAAAGGTCTCCGCGTTGGTGCTGGCGTAAGTAAAACCACCGGTATCAGACAGGATCGCGGTGTAAAGACAGGTAGCCATACTGGGCGTGATCTCGACCCCGGCGGCAATCGCGATGCGGTAGACCATCGCGCCGACGGCGCAGGCATGCTCGTCGATCCAGTTGACGGCGGCGAAGCGGCGTCCGCTGGCGTGGTGGTCGATGTTGATGAGGGGACGGTCTTCGTCGAGGCCAAGCAGGCCGGTGCGGGCAATGCCGTCGCACTCCAGCAGGATAGCTGGAACGCTATGGTCGGCGATGTCCGCAGCGGAGGGAGTGTGGTGGATGCGGCCAACGTTGGGCATCGTTCGATAGATGACAGGCACGGGGTCGGCAAAGACGACGTCGGTCTGAAGACCCATCTGGTCGAGGATCTCGGCCAATGCGAGCACCGAGCCGAGGGCATCGCCATCGGGACGGGAGTGCGAGGTCAGGATGAAACGTGGACTGGCGCGAAAAGCTTCGAGGAGCGCTTCAATCTGAGCTTCATGCGTCAATTCGCCGATCGGTTCATGCGTCATATGCGTCATGGTTGAGATGGGGCCGCCTTCTTTTCGCGTTTGCGCATACGGGCCAGAAGCTCATCCATGCGGCCAGTCATCTTTTTGGAGCGGTCGATGGCGAAGCTGAGCTCGGGAACATGGCGGACACCCATGCGGTCGCGGAGCTGTGTGCGGATGTAGGCGCGGGCCGTGGTGAGCGCTTCAAGGGTGGAGTCTTCCTCCTGCTCGTTGCCGTGGACCGCGATGAAGACGCGCGCGGATTTGCCGCCAGGGGCGAGGACAACGTCGGTGACGTAGCTGGGTGCGATACGGGGGTCAGAGAGTTCACCTTCCAGCATGGCGCCGATCTCTTCGGAGAAGGTGTTGGCTACTCGGTTGCGGTGGTACGTTCTGGCTCGTTGCTCGGGCATATATTTCTACGGGGGTGAACGGTTGAGGATATCAAAGTTCAAGCGTTTGACCTAGCCCCTTCTCGATAAAGAGGGGAACGGGCGGTTATTCGGGCAGAATTTCGGCATAGGAATCCACGATTTCAGCGCCCAGGCCTGTGGCCAGACGCAGCACTGCGGCGTCGATGAGCTGAATCTGCCCAGTAAGATACTGGGTCGAGGAGGAGATGGACGCGACGCCGAGGGTTGCACGGTTCCAGACGATTCCATCGTCGAGCTCGGCAATGGAGAGATTGAAGCCGTGGCGAAGCTTATCCTTGATGGAGCGGACGACCTGGCGGCGGTCCTTGAGAGACTGCGCGTGGGGAATCTCCAGTTCGATGGTCAGTCTCGCTATTGGCATTATTCCGGGGCCCCACTCTTCTACGACATAGCGAGAAGACGAGGATTGAACCGCTGGCTTTATTGTAGAAGTGTGAGCGAAATAAATCCTGCGCGAGGGGGCACCCAAGAGCTCATAAGTGGAGAAAAAACTAAAGTAACTTTAATTTCGGCAAATGATAGTTACTCTCGTAAGCTTACGAAAAAGCTTGTGCATCAGCGTTGCCGTGGCAGATATCCTTACTGTTGACCTTACGGTGACAGATGAGTATACGGCTAGCTGAGAACGAAAATGCCAGTCTCAAAGAGATTTGGACGCAGGAGTTACTAGACTCGCAACCGGAGCAGGAGTGCGACGAGTTGGTGAAGCTTGCCGCTTCAATCTGCGGGACACCGGTGGGACTGGTGACCCTGCTGGATGAGCGGCATCAATGGTTTCGATCGACCGATTGGCTGAAGCGGCGGGAGACCCCGCGGGAGGCGGCGTTTTGCGCGCATGTGGTGCGGCAGCGTGGATTGCTGGTAGTCACCGACTCGTTTACCGATCCAAGGTTTGCGTCGAACCCGCTGGTAACAAATGAACCTGGGTTGAGGTTTTTTGCCGGCGTTCCTTTGCAGACAGTGGAGGGAGACCCGTTGGGGACGCTCTCCGTCATCGATATTGTGCCGCGACTGCTGACCGAAGAGCAGGGACACACGCTGGAGGTCCTGGGCAGGCAGGTGAGCGCACGATTGGAGCTGCTGTTGCAGCGCACCGCACTGGAGCAGGCCCTGAAGGAAAAGGAAGAAGCCGCCGCTGGGTTGAGGGCCAGCGAAGAACTGTTTCGCGCCTTCATGAACGCCAGCCCTTTTATGAGCTATATCAAAGACTCGGCGGGGCGGCTGCTCTTCTACAACCGCAGCTTCGCGCAACGGTTCGGCATAAGCGAATATGCGTGGCTGGGACGCACCGACGAGCAGTTATGGCCACGCAATCTAATCAAATCAGACCGTATGCACGATCTTGAAGTGATGGTCGGCGACCGGATTATCGAGAACGAGGAGCAGGTTCGCGGAGCAGATGGTGTGATCCAGTCGCTGCGCTCTTTCAAGTTTCCCTGCCATGATTCGGCAGGAAACATCCTGCTGGCAGGAGTGGCCGTGGACGTCTCCGAAGAAGCGGCGCACAAGGCTGAGCTGGAACGCTACCATCGCGAGCTGGAAGAGGCCAACAACCGTCTGCGCAAGCTGGCAGTCACCGATGAACTGACGGGGCTAAGGAATCGCCGCGCGTTTGAGGAGCGGCTGGCGATGGAGTTTTCGATGGCCCGGCGCCGGAACCGGGAGCTGTCCGTACTACTGCTTGATGTAGATGACTTCAAGAAGGTAAACGACCGCTGGGGCCATGCTGCCGGTGACGAGGTGCTGCGTCGCCTGGCAACGATCCTGCAGACGACGGTTCGACTGCCCGACCTGCCGGCACGGTATGGCGGCGAAGAGTTTGTAGTGCTGCTGCCGGAAAGTGGCCAGGAGAGCGCCCTGGGGCTGGCCAAGCGCGTGATGGCAAGGGTAGCGGTTGAGAAGTGGGAGAATGCTCCGCTGACCATCAGTATCGGGATGGCGGCGATGGACGACTCTCTGGCCAATGGCTATCAGTTGGTGGAGAGAGCAGATGAGGCCCTGTATGCCGCCAAGCACGCGGGCAAGAATCGCGTCGTCGTATACAACGGCTGAGCCTGCCATGATGGCGATACATAGGGCTCGCTAAATATTGGAGAGCCGGTCGAGGTACGCCTGCAGAACGTCGCGGCGAAGCGTGTAATTGACGAACTTGCCTTCGCGCTGAACATCGACCAGACCGGCGTTTTCCAGCTCCTTCATGTGGTGAGAGAGCGTCGCAGGGCTGATAGGAAGACAGCTTCGGATATCGCCACAGGCACACGAGGCGTCGCTTCCGCCGATCTTCTGGAGGATCTCGTAGCGGTGTGGATCTGCCAGCGCGCGGGCGATGAGAATAAATTGCCGGCCTGTGAGAGTCGTGCGCTTTGTCTCTGTCACTTGACCTCTACTGTAATCGATATGCCATGCGACGTGAGCGGATGCTCGATATACAAGAGAAAAGGCGCACCTTTTGGGGTGCGCCTCTAAGTTTGATGATGCTGGTCTATGGCTCGGCGTTGGGATCGGGAGCTTCGCCGGGCTTGCGCTCTTCCATCTGCTTGGCGAGCTCTTCACGTCGCTTGGTGCGAGCATCGGCACGCTTCTGGGCCTTCTCATTCAGCTCGTGCTCAGCACCGAGAAGCTCGATGAACGCCATCTCGGCTGCGTCGCCCTTGCGGGGTCCGCTGCGAATGATGCGGAGATAGCCGCCGTTACGTGCTCCGTAACGCGGGGCCACCGTTGCGAAGAGGCGATCAACAGCCTCGGGAGTCATGAGGTAGGCAGCAGCCTGACGACGGGCGTGGACATCGCCGCGCTTGCCGAGAGTAATCATCTTCTCGACCAAGGGACGGGTGGCCTTGCACTTGGTGATGGTGGTCTCGACCCGGTCCATCAGGATGATGGAGGTGACGAGGTTACGCAACATGGCGCGGCGGTGGCTGGTATTGCGGCCTAGTTTGAATCCTGCATTACGGTGGCGCATTTTGATCTCCTTCGACTGGGCTATGAGCCGTGAGTCGGGACTACAGTTTGAATGCGGAGGGATCGACTTGAGCGATCCCTCCGCTATGGGTGGTGCTGTTAGAAGTTTTCGGGCTCGGCGGCAACATCGAAGTCGTCATCTTCATCTTCGTCCTCATCGTCGTCGAAGTTGCCGAAGCTGGCGGCGAGGGTAGCTGCGGGCAGCACAGAGGTTGGTCCGGGCTGCGGGTTGCCGTGCTCGTCGATCTTCATGCCCAGCGAGAGGCCCATCTGCGCGAGGATTTCCTTGATCTCGTTCAGGGACTTGCGACCAAAGTTCTTGGTCTTGAGCATCTCGGCTTCGGTCTTCTGGATGAGCTCGCCGATGGTGATGATGTTGGCGTTCTTGAGGCAGTTGTAGCTGCGGACGGAGAGCTCGAGCTCTTCGACAGAACGGTTGAGATTGTCGTTTTGCAGCGCAGGGCCATCGTGCAGGCCGTCATGACCGGCTTCGAGCTCTTCTTCGAAGTTGATGAAGATGGTCATGTGGTCCTTGAGCAGCTTGGCGGAGAGGCCAAGTGCATCCGCAGGAAGCACAGTTCCGTTGGTCCAGATCTCGACGGTGAGCTTGTCGTAGTCGGTGATCTGGCCGAGACGGGCGGCCTCGACGAGGTAGTTGACCTTGCGGACAGGCGAGTGGACGGAGTCGACCGGAATAAAGCCAAGGCCGAGATCGCTGTCGAAGTTCTTGTCGGCAGAGATATAGCCACGGCCGCGCTTCAGGCGCATCTCCATGTCGATCTTGCCGCCTTCGGAGATGGTGCAGATGTAAACGTCCTTGTCGAGAATCTCGACGTCGCCATCGGCCTCGATGGAACCCGAGGTAACTACACCGGCCTGGTCGGCGCGGAGATAGAGAGCCTTGGGGCCTTCGCCGTTGAGCTTGAAGGGAATCTGCTTCAGGTTGAGGATGATGTCGGTCGCGTCCTCAACGATGCCGGTGATCGACTGGAACTCGTGCAGCACGCCTTCGATACGAACGGCGGTGACAGCAGCGCCTTCGATGGACGAAAGCAAAGTGCGGCGGAGTGCGTTGCCGATGGTGGTACCGAAGCCGCGCTCAAAGGGCTGCGCGGAAAACTTGCCGTACTTGTCGGTGAGTGTTTCGGTTTCGACTGCGAGGCGCTTGGGTTTTTGAAATCCTCTCCAAAGCATGTGTTTCTCCTTTATCCGTCCTGGCCGCGATGCACTTTGCGGACCGGCGGGTGGTTCGGTTGCGGTTAGGTTGTGGTGTTGCTGGGAAGAACCCATGTCCCAGCAGCGGGACATGGGGCACCCAATGTTTTGTAACAGCTAGAGTTACTTGCTGTAGAGTTCGACGATCAACTGCTCGTTGACGGGCAGGTTGACATCTTCGCGCTTCGGCAGAGCGAGGACCTTGCCGGAGAGATTGTCGCGGTTAATATCGAGCCACTGGACAGTGTGCTGGCCACTGGCAAAGTTCTTCGACTCTTCGAGAATAATAAGGGCCTTGGAACCTTCACGGATAGCGATCTCGTCTCCAACCTTGCATTGGAAGGACGGGATGTTGACCTTGCGGCCATTGACCTGAATATGGCCGTGGCGCACGATCTGACGGGCCTGACGGCGGCTCATCGCGAAACCGAGACGGTAAACCACGTTGTCGAGGCGGGTCTCAAGCTGCTGGAGCAGGAGTTCGCCGGTGACACCGGTGCGGTTCGAGGCCTTCTGGTAGTAGGCGCGGAACTGGGTCTCGAGCGTGAAGTAGATGCGCTTGGCCTTCTGCTTCTCACGAAGCTGCAGACCGTAGCCGACGACCTTCTTCTGCTTCTTGGACTGGCCATGCTGGCCGGGAGGAAAGTTGCGCTTCTCGACGGGGCATTTTTCTGAGAAGCACTTGGCTCCCTTGAGGAAGAGCTTGGTGCCGTCGCGGCGGCAGAGGCGGCAGACGGGTCCTGTATAACGTGCCATTTCTTTCTATCTCCTGAGTTCGGTTGTCGATCGCTTTACACGCTGGCTGCGCTTCAGTCACGATCCGGTTGAAAAGTTAGCCCCGGCTTCCAGTCTTTACCAAGAACTGGAAGCCGGTAGCTGATTGCTTACACGCGGCGGCGCTTCGGCGGACGGCAGCCGTTGTGCGGCATCGGCGTAACGTCGCGAATGCTGCGGACCTCGATACCGGTCGTGGCGAGAGCGCGGATCGCGGACTCACGGCCGGAGCCGGGACCGGAGACGCGCACATCGACCGAGCGGAGACCGTGGTCGCGGGCTGCAGTAGCAGCACCGACAGCGGCCTGCTGCGCGGCAAACGGTGTTCCCTTGCGGGAGCCGCGGAAGCCGAGCGAACCGCTGCTCTTCCAGGAGAGCGTGTTGCCAGCCTGATCGGTGATGGTGACGATCGTGTTGTTGAACGTGGCTTGAATAAATACGAGGCCAAATGGAACGTTCTTGCGCTCGCGCTTCTTGAACTTCTTGTTCTTGCCAGTCTTGGCTGCGCCTTTGGTGTTCTGTGTCTTCGCCATTTATTTCGTCGCTTTCTTCTTACCGGCAACGGTGCCCTTGCGGGGGCCTTTGCGGGTGCGAGCGTTGGTGTGGGTACGTTGGCCGCGAACCGGCAGGCTGCGGCGATGGCGGAGGCCACGGTAGGACTGAATTTCGATGAGGCGCTTGATGTTGAGCGAGATGTCTTTGCGGAGATCGCCTTCGATATGGCCCTCTGCTTCGATGACCTGACGAATGCGGTTCAACTGGTCCTCGTCGAGAGTCGCGATCTTTGCGATGGGATCGACGTCCGCCTTCGCGAGGATCTTCGCCGCGCGGGAGTCGCCAATGCCGAAGATATAGGTGAGACCGATGCGCGCCTGTTTGTTATTAGGGACATCGACTCCAGCAATACGTGCCATGGGGTTCCTTTTCGGTTAGGCTCCGGGAACTGGTCGGGGAGCGGGTGGATGGTCTTCGGTTGGTCCGGCGGGTTCAACGCAAGCCTTGACTTCGGCTAACTAGCCCGCAGGGGCCGAGTGGGGCTTGAAAAGATAAACAAGACTTCTGCTTATTTTTCTTTATCCCTGGCGCTGCTTGTGCTTGGCGTTCTCGCAGATGACACGAACGACGCCGCGGCGGTGAATGACCTTGCACTTATCGCAAATCTTCTTTACTGATGCTCGAACCTTCATTTGATTCCCTTCTAAGTCGTGCCTTGGAGGCGAAAGCCTCTTTGGCGTGATACATGCGCGACACGGCCTAAGCCCATGTCGACAACAGATGGTTACGGCCAGGATTGCCTACTTGTAGCGGTAGACGATGCGACCACGGTTGAGATCGTACGGGCTGAGCTCAATCGCGACACGGTCGCCGGGGAGGATGCGGATGAAGTTTTTACGCATACGTCCGGAGACGTGCGCAAGGGCCTGGTGCTTGTTCTCAAGCTCGACCTTGAACATCGCGTTCGGCAGCGTCTCGACGACGACTGCCATCACTTCAATTGCATCTTCCTTCGACAAACGATCTCCTCTGGAAAGCCCGGGATTGAGCCCCGAATTTCCGCAATTGCTTCAGCGTTTTGCAAACCGCTGATCAAACTTCTTTTAGTGGAAAGATAGCCACTGGTGCCGCAACTGCTCGTTACACACGCAGCATCTCTTATCATACCTCGAAATGAGGGTATTTCCTAGCGGGTAAGCACACGGGGGCCATCTTTTGTGATGGCTACCGTGTGCTCGAAGTGGGCACTGTAGCTTCCGTCGATGGTCACGGCAGTCCAGCCATCTTTGAGGACCCGAACTTCGGGACCACCCGCATTGATCATCGGTTCAATGGCGAGGACCATGCCCGCCTTGAGCCGAGGGCCTTTTCCGGCAGCACCAAAGTTGGGAAGCTGGGGGTCTTCGTGCATGGATTTACCAATACCATGGCCGACAAAGTCACGGACGACCCCAAAACCAGCGGCCTCACACATCTGCTGAACGGCAGCAGAGATATCGAAGAGGCGCCCACCCACCTGGCATTGTTGGATGGCAGCTTCAAGGGAGGCGAGGGTTACGTCGAGGAGTTTTTGCGTCTCGGGGCTGACCTTGCCGACTGCATAGGTCACAGCCGCATCGGAATAAAAGCCGTCGATGATGACGCCACAGTCGATGGAGACGATATCTCCTTCGTTGAGAACGCGCTTCTCATTGGGCATCCCATGAACTACCTCATTGTTGATCGAGGTGCAGAGCGCCGCGGGATAGCCGTGGTAGCCCTTGAAAGCGGCAATCGCGCCGAGTTCGGCAATCTTGCGGACAGCGACATTCTCGAGGTCCATCGTGGTCGCGCCTGGCTTAACGAAAGGCGCAATGGCGTCGTGGACCTGGCGGAGGGCCTTGCCGGAGATCCGCATCTTCTCGATCTCTGCGGGCGATTTGATGAGTATGGCCATTTTTAGGACTTAGGGTTTGATTCGCGCAACGCCTTCAGTGCAGCAACAATAGTTTGTGATACTTCCTCTACCGACGGCTCGCCGCTGACCTCGCGGAAGCGATTGCTCGCGCGATAGTGTTCGATCACCGGGGCCGTCAGAGACTCATACGCCTTCATTCGTTCTGTAAAAGCCTCTTCCGTATCGTCGCTGCGATGCAGGAGCGGGCTTCCATCGAGATCGCAGGCGCCCGGCTTCGTAGGTGGATGCGAGTAGATGTTATAGATGTGTCTGCAGGCCGAACAGATGCGGCGCCCGGTAATACGGCGGAGCAGCTCAGCCTCATCGACGCGAATATTGACAGCCACCAATGGCGGCGTCTCACGGAAGATGGGGAGATGCGCGTCCAGCCAAGTCGCCTGAGCCAGCGTCCGGGGGAAGCCATCGAGGATGTAACCGGCGTGAACATCGGCGGCCGTGAGGCGGCCCTGCACCATATCGTTGACAATCTGGTCCGGAACGAGCTGTCCCTTATCCATCAATCCCTTGGCCGTCTTTCCCAGCTCGGTCCCTTTGGCGATGTTCTCGCGAAGAATATCGCCGGTAGAGATCTGCGGAATGCCGAAGGTGGCCATCAGCAACTGGGCCTGGGTTCCCTTACCTACGCCGGGAGCCCCTAAAAGGAGTACCGGCCCAGGCAGAAAGGTGCTTTCTGCCTGGGCCTGAGAATGATGGGATGCGGAATCGGTGGTCAACGTTGGCACTTCCCTACCAGCTCTTGCGGCCACGAATACGACCGCTCCGCGGAGAGAAGCCCTCATAGTGGCGCATCACGAGCTGAGCTTCGATCTGCTGGACCGTATCCATTGCCACACCGACGACAATCAGAAGCGACGTACCGCCGAAATAGAAGCTGACGCCAAGACCATTCGTTACCCAGGTTGGCATCTTGTCGAAGATTCCGCCGATGAGCCACAGATGGTTGAAGTGAATACCACTGATGAGCAACATCGGAATCAGCGAGATGATCACCAGGTAGACGCCGCCGACCAAGGTGATGCGGGTCAGCACATCGTTGATAAAGTCAGCCGTGCGCTTGCCGGGGCGAATGCCGGGGATGAAGCCGCCGTACTTGCGCATATTGTCTGCGATATCGTCAGGGCGGAAGACAATCGAGATATAGAAGTAGGCGAAGAAGATAATAGAGACGCTATAGAGGAACACGTACCACGGTTCGCCGGGGCCGAGAGCGCGGAAGAGCGGGCCGAAGAACGGCGAATCGTGCAACGAGTAGCCGAAGATGCTCGCACCGGAAAACAGCAGCGGCGCCGAGAGGATCGACGCGGCAAAGATGACCGGCATCACACCACCAGAGTTGACCTTCAACGGAAGATGGGTCGACTGGCCGCCCATCATCTTGCGTCCGACGATACGCTTGGCGTACTGAACCGGGATGCGGCGCTCCGCCTTTTCAACGTAGACGATAAAGGTCACAACCGCGAGCATTCCGACGATGAGCACAAGGATCGCGAAGGGAGTAAAGGCACCCCAGGTCCTGTCCAGCGCCTTCTGCCAAAGATCGCCAATGCCGGCAGGAATACCGACAACAATACCGGCAAAGATAAGCAGACTCATTCCATTGCCGATGCCGCGCTCGGTGATCTGTTCCCCCAGCCACATGACGAAGCCGGTTCCAGCGGTCAGTGTCAGCACGCAGAGCGGAACGAACAAGCCTTTGGAGATGGTGACCATTGACTCGCCGGTGGAGGTGTTGGTCAAGGTCAACGCGATGGCGAAAGACTGGACGACGCCCAGCATGATCGTGACGTAGCGGGTCCACTGCGTGATCTTGCGCCGCCCGAGTTCGCCTTCCTTCTGCAGCTTTGCCAGCGGCTCATAGATAACAGTAAGCAGTTGGAAGATGATGGAGGCGGTAATGTACGGCATGATGCCAAGGGCGAAGACGGTCAGCTTGCGCAGATTTCCGCCCGAGAAGAGATCGACCAGCCCGAGGGACGACCCGGCGTTCTGATTGAAGTATTGCGCCAGCATATCGGCGTTGATACCAGGGGTGGGAATGTGCGACCCGAGGCGATAGATGGCCAGCATCGCAAGCGTGAACAGAACGCGCGTGCGCAGATCGGTAATACGGAAGATGTTTGCGAATTTCTCGAACATCGGAGACTGGACCTCGGGGTGAAACCTGCTGCGGATGAACCGGCAGGCAAAAGCATCTGCCTTTGCCTGCCACTGATTCTAAATGCTGCTTAGCCGATGAGGATGGCCTTGCCGCCGGCCTTTTCGATTGCTTCCTGTGCGGTCTTGGAAAACTTGTGCGCGTGAACGGTGACGGCGATCTTCAGCTCGCCGTTGTTCAGTACCTTGATAAGGCCCTTCTTCTTGCGCAGAAGTCCAAGAGCAACGATCTTTTCGAGCGTGAACTCGGTCTCGTTTGAGGCGGCGTTGATCTCGGCGATGCGGTCAAGGCCAAGCACCTGGTATTCGACGCGGAAGATGTTGGTAAAGCCGCGCTTGGGCATACGGCGGTGAAGGGGCATCTGGCCGCCTTCGAAGCCGCGCATCAGGCTCGAACCGGAACGCGAACCCTGACCCTTGTGGCCACGGCCGGAGGTCTTACCGATGCCGGAACCCATACCGCGTCCGACACGCTTCTTGTTTTCATTGGCCTTTTTAGGGGCGCGGAGATTGGAGAGATTACGGATTGCCATTGTTTCCTCGCTTAACGCCGGCCAACTCGTTGGCTGACCGACTCGCATTTGATTTTCCCTGTGCGGGCTTGAAGCAACTGTCTCAACGCGTCTTACTTACTCGACGACGCGGACAAGATGCGGAACCTTTGCCACCATGCCACGAATGGATGGCGTGTCTTCGCGCTCGACGACCTGATTGAGACGGGTAAAGCCGAGGCCCTTGATGACGAGCTTGTGCTTGACCGGAGTGCAGATCTTGGAACGGAAGTACTGCAGCTTGATTTTGGCGATTGCGTTATTGTCAGCCATTGAATTAAAGCTCCTCTGAATCTTTTGAGCGAAGAGCTAAAGCTCTTCGACTGCCTTACCGCGCAAAGCGGCGACTTCGGCCTTGTTGCGAAGCTGGATGAGAGCATCGAAGGTGGCCTTGATAACGTTGTGCGGGTTGGCGGTGCCGAGCGACTTGGTGAGCACGTTCTGCACACCAGCGGCGGTCATCACAGCGCGAACCGTCTTGCCGGCGATGATGCCGGTACCTTCAGCGGCGGGCTTCAGCATGACCTGACCGGCGCCAAAGTGACCCAGCACCTGGTGCGGAATCGTGGTGTCGGTGAGATTCACCTTGTGCAGGTTCTTCTTGGCCGCTTCGATCCCCTTGCGGATGGCCTGGGGAACTTCCTTGGCCTTGCCCGAACCGTATCCGACCACGCCTTCGCCGGGATCACCGATGACGACGAGGGCGGCGAAGGACATATTCTTACCGCCTTTGACGACCTTGGTGACGCGATTGATGGAAACGACTTCGTCCTTCAGGTTGAGCCGGTTCGCGTCGATTTTTTTCTTCATTGCCATAATGTCTTAATCCAGCTTTCTGGCTGCCGCTTGGGGCGCCTAATCCTTAGAAATCGAGTCCAGCTTCGCGAGCAGCATCGGCGAGGGCCTTGACGCGGCCGTGATACAGATAACCGCCACGGTCGAACACAATCTTCTTGATGCCCTTCTCCTGCGCACGCTGAGCGATGAGCTTGCCCACTTCGGCCGCGGCAACGATATTGCCGCCGTAGTTCTTCTCTTCGCCTTTTTTCCCCAGCGAGGAAGCCGAGGCAAGCGTGACGCCGTTGAGATCGTCGACCAGCTGCGTGTAGATGTGGTTGAGCGAGCGGTAAACGTTGAGACGTGGGCGCTCGGCAGTGCCGGACATCTTCTCGCGGATACGCGTGTGGACGCGCTGGCGGATAACGTTACGTTGACGGGGATTGATCATAATTCGCTTTCCTTCCTAGTGGCGTCGCCAGAGTGCTGACGACGTTCGGTCTTAGTACGTTGTGCGGAACAGAGACAAGGATAACAACCCTCAGTCTCTGCCCCGCGAAGACTTTACTTCGCTCCGGTCTTACCGACCTTCTTCTTCAGCTTCTCGCCGGTATAGCGAACGCCCTTGTTCTTATAAGGATCGGGCTTGCGAAGAGAGCGCATATCGGCAGCAACCTGGCCGACCTTCTGGCGATCAATGCCGGAGATCGTAACGTGGGTCTGCTTGGGGTCGATGGTGACTTCGATGCCGGAAGGCAGAGGAAATTCAATCGGGTGCGAGTAGCCAAGGGTAAAGACAACCATGTTCTTGCCCTTGAGCTCTACACGGTAACCAATGCCGACGACATCAAGTTCCTTGGTCCAGCCGGTGGTGACGCCAGTGACGGCGTTGAAGACCAGTGCGCGGGCGAGACCGTGAAAGGCCGCCTGCTTGTCAGTCTGGCGCTCCGCAACGAGGTTGCCGTCCTTCTGGACGAGCGTGATTCCGCCGGGAAGCATGGCAGTAACTTTGCCCTTGGGGCCTTCAACGAGAACGGTGTTGCCGTCGACGGTGTACTTGACTCCGGCGGGCATGGGGATCGGCTTCTTGCCAATGCGTGACATGTTCAATTCCTTCTTATGGCTTGCGAGTCGCAGACTTGAAGCCTGTTCCACTGCAGCCTGTGAGCCTAAGGCTCAAATGCAAAAACAAAACATCTGGTTTATTTTCTTTACCAGACTTCGCAGAGGATCTCGCCGCCAACACCTTCGCGACGAGCCTGACGACCGGTCATGACACCCTTGGGGGTGGTCATGATGGAGATGCCGAGGCCACCCTGCACGCGACGGATCTCATCACGGCCAAGGTACACACGGCAACCGGGACGCGAGACGCGCTGCAGGTCGCGGATGACGGCTTCGTTGTTCGGGCCGTACTTGAGATAAACGCGGATGACCTTCTGGCCGTCCTCTTCCGTCGGCTTGTAGTTCGCGATGTAGCCCTCTTCCTTGAGGATGCGGGCAATCTCAGCCTTGAGCTTCGAGGCAGGAACATCAAGCTTCTGGTGGCGCGCACGGATGGAGTTGCGGATGCGGGTCAGGAAGTCTGCTACTGGATCGGTGAGGTTCATTCATTCTCCTTCATCCCCCGTTCGCTCACGAGTGTCTCTCACAAGAACCAGCGGGGATGTTTGCTGCGGTAAATCTTCCAGACTTCTGCATCCTAAGCCGTAGCTCGAATGAGGTCTCTGGAAGGAGCGTGCGGCACAAGGCCGAACGCGAGTCGATAAATTTATTCTACCAGCTTGACTTGACGACGCCTGGAATCTCTCCCTTGAGCGCAAGCCCGCGGAAGCAGAGACGGCAGACACCGAACTTGCGAAGGAACGCGCGCGGACGGCCGCAGAGCTGGCAGCGGTTGTGCTGACGGGACTTGAACTTCGGTTTCTTTGCGTCTTTGACGCGCTTTGCAGTAGTTGCCATGTTTTACTCTCTATAATTCTTACAAGAATAGTTGGTATTTCTATTGCTACAAACTTGTTTAAGGCTCAATAGGCCCGGCTGCGTCCTGACTACGCTCCGACGCGGAAGGGCATTCCGAAACCCTTGAGCAGGGCGCGGGCACCGTTGTCGTCCGCTGCCGTAGTGACGATAGTTACGTTCATACCTTTGAGCTTGTCGACCTTCGCATAGTCGATTTCGGCGAAGATGAGCTGATCGCGCAAGCCAAGGGTGTAATTTCCGCGGCCATCAAAGCTCTTCGTGGAGACGCCGCGAAAGTCGCGGACGCGAGGAAGAGCGATCGAAACCAGGCGGTCGAGGAACTCGTACATGTTGTCGCCGCGCAGAGTCACCATGGCGCCGATGGGCATGCCTTCACGCAGCTTGAAAGCGGCGATGGACTTCTTGGCCCTGGTCGTCACAGGCTTCTGGCCAGCGATAGAGGCGAGATCGGCAATCAGTGGATCCATGATCTTGACGTTCTGGGTGGCTTCGCCGAGACCCATGTTGATGACAATCTTCTCCAGCTTCGGAATGGCCATGGGATTGGTGATGTTCAATTCTTTGGCGATCGCCTGCTTGATCTCTGTCTCGTACTTCTCTCTGAATCGTGATGCCATGATTGCTTTTCGCTTTCTCCACGGTGGCCGGGGTGGGATGTCTTCCGTCTACCGATGCGTGGGGTGAACCGTTGAAACAGGGTTAATGGATAAAATCTACTTCTTCTTCTCGGGGATGTTGTTGCCGCTTGCCTTCGAGAAGCGAACTTTCTTGTCGCCTTCAAGCCGCGTTCCGACGCGGGTCTTGTTGCCTTCGCCGTCGACCAGCATCACGTTCGAGATGTGGATCGGCGACTCCTGCTCGGCGATGCCGCCCTGGATGTTGCGCTGGGGGTTGGGCTTGAGGTGCTTCTTGATCATCATGACACGCTCGACGAGAACGCGGTTCCTGTCGGCGATGACGCGGATGACTTTGCCGCGCTTGCCCTTGTCTTTACCGGCGATCACTTCGACGGTGTCGTTACGCTTGATCTTGATGCCTGCCATAAAACTTAGCTCCTGGCATTCAGCCTTGGCTGTTTGCTTGTAAACAAATTCTTCTACATGCTGCTGCCCGGCCAGAAGCCGGGCACTGAAACTAGATGACCTCAGGTGCGAGCGAGACGATCTTGAGAAACTTCTTCTCGCGAAGTTCGCGGGCCACGGGGCCAAAGACGCGGGTGCCGACCGGCTCGTTGGCGTCATTGATGACCACAGCGGCGTTCTGGTCGAAGCGAATATACGTTCCGTCCCGGCGACGATACTCTTTGCGGGTGCGAACGATGACCGCCTTTACTACTTTACCCTTTTTTACAGTGCCATCGGGGGAAGCTTCTTTGACGGCTGCGGTGACAATGTCGCCGAGGCCGGCCTTCTTGCCGAGACCGCCACCGAGGGGCAGGATCACCTGCAACTTGCGTGCGCCGGAGTTGTCGGCCACGTCAAGCATTGTTCTCATTTGTACTGACATCGTTCTTCTCCTGGTGAAACGGCCTGGGCTATGCCCTTTTTATGGCTGATCTTTTTCCGTGGAGCCAAAGCTCCATGGGACTACTTCGCTTCGGCAGCGACTGGGGTCGTCTTCTCTTCAGCAAGCTGCGAGAGCGAGGAGCGGCGGACGATCTCTTCGAGCGACCAGCGCTTCAGCTTCGACAAGGGACGCGCTTCGCGAATGCGGACCACATCGCCGACGCGGGCGGAGTTCTGCTCGTCGTGCGCGTAGAACTTCTTGTTCGACTTCATGACGCGCTTGTACTTCGGGTGCGCCTTGCGCATCTCGATCTCGACAACAATGGTCTTCTGCATCTTGGTCGAGACGACGAGGCCGACCTTCTCGTTGCGGCGTGAGGGCTGGGCTTCGGCGGAAGTCTGTACTGAAGAAGCAGGGGCTGCGGTGGTGTTGGTTGTGTCTGCCATGAATTAGTCCTTCTTCGCTTTCTTGCGGGCGGTGCGTGTGCTCTTGGCCGGTGCGGCATTGACGCGAACCGGAGCGGCTGCCTTTTCCGCAGCGAGGGTGCGCTGACGTTCGACGGTCTTGATGCGGGCGACGTCGAGCTTAAGCGTCTTCAGCTTCTTCAGGCCTTCGGTGTTGCCGAGGGTCTTCTGAAAGCGGATGCGGAAGAGCTGCTCGCCGGCCTGCGCCGCTTGCGTCTTGAGTTCGTCATCACTGAGATTACTGATCTTTTCGAAATCCATTGTCTTTTTCCTTGACTACTAAAAACGCCTACTGAATTACTTGGCCGCAACCGTCGCCTTGACGTCGTGGCGCTGGACGAAGCTGGTCTTGAGCGGGAGCTTATGAGCCGCGAGGCGCATGGCCTCTTTGGCGAGCTCCGGGCTGACGCCTTCCATCTCGAACAGGATCCGGCCAGGGCGAACTACGCAGACCCAGTGGTCCGGTGCTCCCTTACCTTTACCCATACGGGTTTCGGCAGGCTTCTTGGTGATCGGCTTGTCCGGGAAGATACGGAGCCAGACCTTGCCGCCACGCTTGATGAAACGCGTCATCGCGATACGGCTGGCTTCGATCTGGCGGTCGGTAATATAACCGCACTCCATCACCTTCAGGCCGAAATCGCCGAACGAGAGATCGGAGCCGCGCCACGCCTTGCCGCACATGCGACCGCGCTGCTGCTTGCGATACTTGACCTTCTTTGGCATCAACATATAAAAACCCTCTTACCCTCGGGGGCTCAGGCCCCGTCGCGTTTTACTCTGCGGCAGGCAGCGGTTGAACCGTGCCTGCCTGAATCCTTACGACGCGAATGCGCCGGTTGTAACGACCTGGTCGCGACGCTTCTTCTGCTCGTAGATATCGCCACGATAGACCCAGGTCTTGACGCCGATGATGCCGTAGGTGGTGTGTGCCTCGGCGAAACCGTAGTCGATGTCGGCGCGCAGCGTGTGCAGCGGCAGACGGCCCTGGAGATACCACTCCGAGCGTGCAATCTCATTTCCATTGAGACGGCCGGAGACACGAACCTTGATGCCCTTGCAGCCGAAGCGGAGAGCAGAGTCCACGCTCTTGCGCATCGCGCGGCGGAAACTGACGCGCTTTTCGAGCTGAAGGGCGATGTTCTCGGCAACGAGCTGAGCATCGAGCTCTGGCTTGTTGACCTCGAGGATATCGATGAAGACCTCACGACTGGTGCGCTTCTGAATGTCGGCCTTGAGCTTGTCGATCTCCGCGCCCTTGCGGCCGATGATGATGCCCGGACGAGCGGTGCGAATGATGAGACGCAGCTTGTTGCCCGGACGCTCCACTTCAACGGAGCTGACGCCGGCAGCCTTCAGCTTCTCGCGCAGCTCAGCCTTCAGCTTGACGTCCTCAACCAGCAGCTTGTCATAGCCACGCTCGACGAACCAGCGCGACTTCCACGGCTTATTGATGCCGAGGCGAAACCCATACGGATGGACTTTCTGTCCCATAGCTTCCCTTTACTCCGTGCCCTCTACCGGTTGAGCCGGCGGGCGGTGAACCAAAACTCTAAGTTTACAAGAAACTGCTTACTTTGCGGCCTTCTTGGCTACAGGCTTCTTGTCGGCGGCCTTCTTGGCTACAGGCTTCTTGTCGGCGGCCTTCTTGGCTGCTGGCTTCTTCGCCGCAGTTTTGGTGGCTGCCTTCTTCGTGGTCTTCTTCGTCGCCGACGCTTCGGAAGAATCGGCTGCGGATACCGCAGTGGCCGACTTCTTCTCAGCGACAGTGACGATGATGTGTGCGAGCCTGCGCTGGTAGCGGAAGGCGCGGCCCATTGGAGCAGGGCGAATACGCTTCATGCGCGGACCTTCGTTCGCAACCGCCGTCTTCACGTACAGGTTGTCGACGTCTACATCGAGCCCCTGTTCCTGCGAGACGTAGCTGGCGTTCTGGATCGCCGACCGCAGGACCTTTTCCACCACCGGAGCCATGCGCTTGGTGCTGAAGTGAACGGTGTTGAGTGCCTGCTCGACGCGGAGGCCCTTGATGAGGTCGAGAACGAGCTTCGCCTTCTGCGGGCTGGTGCGCTGGAACTTCGCCTCTGCGCGGAACTCTCGGATTTTCTCTGCTACTGCCTTAGCCATGATCTTCTTCCTTGAAGGACAAACAAAAACTCTGCCCGATTTTCTTATTTGGGCTTTGCGGAGGACTCAGTGGCGCGCCCGGAGTGGCCCTTGAAGGTGCGGGTGGCCGAAAACTCGCCGAGCTTATGGCCAACCATATTCTCCGTCACGTAGACCGGAATGAACTTGCGGCCGTTGTGAACTGCGATGGTGTGACCGACGAAGTCCGGGTGGATCGTGGACCGGCGGGACCAGGTGCGGAGGACCTTCTTGTCGTTGGTCTGGTTCATGACGTTGATCTTGTTCATCAGATGATCGTCAATGAAGGGACCTTTTTTGGCTGAACGTGACATTTGCTAAGCTCCGAATTTCTTGTTGCGATGCTGGATACGACGAATCTCTTACGTGCGAGACTTGGTGTTGCCCTTACTACGAGAGAACTACTTGGTACGGCGGTTGACGATAAATACATCGGTCCGCTTGTTGTTACGGGTCTTGTATCCGCGTGTCGGCTGGCCCCACGGAGTGACCGGATGACGTCCGCCCGATGTCTTACCTTCACCACCACCGTGTGGGTGGTCGACAGGGTTCATCGAGACGCCGCGGTTGGAAGGACGAATTCCCTTCCAGCGGTTGCGTCCGGCCTTACCGATGGTGACGTTCTCGTGGTCGGTATTGCCAACCTGGCCAATCGTCGCCATGCACTCAACCAAAACCTTGCGGGTCTCGCCAGAGGGCAGCTTCAGAAGGGCGTAGTCGCCTTCCTTCGCGATCAGGTTGACCTGTGCGCCGGCCGAACGTGCCATCTGCGCGCCCTTACCAGGACGAAGCTCGATGTTGTGCACGATCGTACCGATCGGGATGTTCTTGAGCGGCAGCGCGTTTCCGACCAGAATATCGGCCTCAGGGCCGCTCATGATCGACTGGCCAACCTTCAACCCAACCGGCTGAATGATGTAGCGCTTCTCGCCGTCAGCATAGCTGATGAGGGCGATACGCGAGCTGCGGTTCGGATCGTACTCAATGGTAGCGACCGTGCCTGGAATGCCGTACTTCTCGCGCTTGAAGTCTATGAGACGCAGCTTCTGCTTGTGGCCGCCACCGTGATGGCGCATGGTAAGGCCACCAGCATTGTTACGTCCGCCGGTACGCTGTTTGACGGCGAGCAGCGGCTTATGCGGCTTGTCGGTCGTCAGGTCGTCGTTGACCAGCTTCGTCGCGAAGCGGAGTGATGGAGTAATCGGTCGAAATGATTTGATCGGCATCGTCTTTATTCCCTTGCCTGTGGCGCTTCTGAATTTCTCAGCGACGCTTCGGTTCCTGAAAATCTGTTGCGTGCGGCGGCTGTTTCCTTACCGGTCGCGTTAGAGGCTATTGATGTAGTCCGGCATCTTCTCGCCCTCTTTGAGGCGAACGTAAGCTTTCTTCCAGTCGGGGCGGTAGCCGGAGAACTTACCACGGCGACGCTCCTTGCCTTCAACGGTTGCGGTGCGAACTCCTGAGACCTTCACTTTGAAGAGTGTCTCAACAGCCTGCTTGACTTCGGTCTTGGTGGCCTTGAGGGCAACCTCGAAGACAAGCGTATTCTGGGTCTCTTTGACGCCCATTCCCTTCTCAGTAATGAGAGGGCGGCGAATCACGGTATAGAGGGTTGGCATTATGCAACCTCCTTAGCGGTGTTGTCTTGGGTTGAACCAGCCGCAGCGGCTTTGCTGCGCTTCGATACAAACTTCTTGAGCGTCTCTTGAAGGGCCTCGATAGCGTCCTTCGAGAAGATCGCGTGCTCGTAGCGGAGCAGGTCGTAGGGGTGAACCTCGGAGCTGAGCACAAGCTCAACGCCGTTGAGATTGCGCGAACCGAGATACAACTTCTCGTCGAGCTTGCGGCTGCTCTCAACCAGGAGCGTCGTCTTACCGGCATCGAGCTTGGTGATCGCTGCACGGAAGAGTTTGGTCTTAGCCTCGGCGACTTCGAACGAATCGACGATGGTGAACTTGCCGTCTGCAATCTTGGCAGCGATGGCCGAGCGGAGCGCGCCCATCAGCTTCTTCTGTGGGAAGGCATACTCGTAGCTGCGGGGCTGAGGTCCGTGGACCGTACCACCACCACGCCAGAGCGGAGTGCGGATCGAGCCGACGCGAGCGCGACCAGTTCCCTTCTGCTTCCAAAGCTTCTTGCCGGAACCCGAAACATTCTTGCGGTTCTTGGTAGCGGCGGTTCCCTGACGGAGCGCAGCACGATAGTGCTTGACCGACTCCCACAGGAGCGCGTCGTTGATCTCGCCTGCGAAGACCTCATCGGCGAGTTCGAACTCACCGACTTTAGTTCCACCGAGATTTACTATGTTGATGTTTGCCATCGTTCTTCTCTCTTCGTGCCCACCATCGATGCGGTGGGCCAAAACTTTTATTTAGTAGGCGCCTTATAAAACTCAAGACGCTCTGCTGATTTTCTTTACTTCTTCTTCGGTGCAGCCTTCTTCGAAGCCTTCAGAGCGTCCTTCGTTGCGGCACCGGCAAACCCACGACGCTCGCGCGGCGGAGCCTTGGCCTTGGAGATGAGCACGTAACCATCTCGTGGGCCCGGTACTGCACCTTCAACCAGCAGAAGGTTGTCTTCAAGATCGATGCCGCGAATGCGAAGGTTGCGAACTGTGATCTGCGCGTGTCCCATGTGGCCGGGCATACGCTGACCGGGGAATACGCGCGACGGGAACGACGATGCACCAATCGAACCCTGAACCTGGAACATGTGACCGTGCGACTTGGGACCGCCGCCGAAACCGTGGCGGCGAATGACGCCAGCAAAACCACGTCCCTTGGAGGTTCCGATCACATCGACGAAACGCTCGTCGTTGAAGATATCGACCAGGATACGATCACCAGCCTTGGCGGTAACGGTCTCTTCGCCTTCAGCGGTCTTGACTGCTTCGATAGCAACTTCCCTGATCTCACGGACGGGAGGAACATCCGACTTAGCAAAGTGACCGGTCATGGCCTTGTTCACCTTGGAAGCCTTGACGAAATCGACATAGCCGATCTGCGCGGCATCATAGCCGTCCTTCGCAAGCGTCTTGAGCTGGGTGATAACGCATGGGCCAGCCTTGAGCACTGTGACCGGATGAACGTCTCCGCGCTCATCGAAGATCTGAGTCATACCGACTTTTTTTCCGAGAATTCCTACTACTGACATTTGAGTTTCCTTTCCTCATCATGCCTGGTGAACCAGGCACTGCCGGGTTAGTACTACAAAGTTGAGACGGAAAACTTTACTTCTGTACCGTCTTGATCTCTACGTCGACACCGGCAGGAAGATCGAGCTTCATCAGCGCATCTACTGTCTGCTGGGTCGGCTCGAGGATGTCGATCAACCGCTTGTGAGTGCGAATCTCGAAGGCCTCGCGCGACTTCTTGTCGACGTGGGGCGAACGCAGAACGCAATACTTGTTCTTCATGGTCGGCAGCGGAATGGGACCCGCAACCTGGGCGCCCGTGCGCTTGGCCGTCTCGACGATCTCTCCAGTGGAGGTGTCAAGCACGCGGTAGTCATACGCCTTCAACCGAATTCTGATTCTCTGTCCAGCCATTGTTCTTCTCTTTTCCGTTACTCAAAGATCGTTTGGAGTAGCTGCCAGCCATGAACTTCTACACGAACCGGCAGCCCTCGTTAGTCTTGAAACTGCAAACTACTTTTACTGAAAAGCTTTTTTCTTTACTTGATGATCTCTGAGATGGTTCCCGCGCCGACGGTACGTCCGCCTTCGCGGATGGCGAAGCGCAAG
>NZ_LMUS01000004.1 GCF_009765835.1 Granulicella sp. L56
GTCGATGTGCCCAATCGTTCCAATGTTTACGTGCGGCTTTGACCGGTCAAACTTTTCCTTGCCCATGACTACTCGTCTCCTCGTGTTGGCCGGCGTTTGGACCGGCGGTATAAAAAAATAAGCTGAAAACTAACTCCCCGATCAGTAGTACGCGTACAGCCTGAAAAACTTCTGTCGCAGCTCCGGCGCAACGCGTTCGAGGCTGGCGAGATAGAACTCACGAATCTGGCCCTGGTCGCTGTTGCCTAACCGGCCATACTCCGTTGCGGTGGTCTTGCCCAGGAGCCCCTTGACCAGCACCGACTGAAAGTCACGCACGCGAACCCCCGAACGCTCGAGGGTCTTCAAAAACGCGGCTACATGTCCCGAAGAAAATGAGGACTCGATGGCCCCCTTCACCACGCCAAACGGCTCGGGATCGGCGACATGAAGTACAGCCTGCTCATGCAAAGTGCTCAACGCAATCTCCTACAAACATTTGGAGCGGGAGACGGGAATCGAACCCGCGACCAACAGCTTGGAAGGCTGTGACTCTACCACTGAGTTACTCCCGCCCTGCTACTGCAAAGTCGTCCATCTTCTGGACTTCTCAAAAATTCTGGAGCTGACGGAGAGGCTTGAACTCTCGACCTCTCCCTTACCAAGGGAGTGCTCTACCACTGAGCTACGCCAGCATAAAAACCTGAAACAAAAACTTTTCTACCGTAAAACAATTTTACCGCGAACGGTAGCGTTCCAACCCGACGCGGAAGGCAAAATAGCCCAATAAAATCCACGTCAGCGACCGGTATTTTCCTGGCTGCATCGTATGCCAGGAAAGTAAGGCCAATACCCCAATGACAGCAAGCGCAATCCACATCCGTCCGCTGCCTGCAGGGCTTAGATCCACAACTCTCCGCTCGTACAACAAAAAACTAGTGGTGCACAGGGGAGGATTCGAACCTCCGTAACTCGAAGAGTGGCAGATTTACAGTCTGCTGCCATTAACCACTCGGCCACCTGTGCACATTCTGCAAAGTCCTCTCTGCCGCACACAGCCCTTATCTCAACCCATCAAGTCCCATGCAACGATCCATATCCCGAATCGTGCGGGTTATCTAAAACCTTGAAGAAGTCTGAGGAGGCCTGCGTGACCAGAACGGCAAGCAGTACAACCAAATCCGTCTTTCTACCGCTGCTACCTCTCATTGCTGCCTGAAACTGGAGCTGGCGAAGGGACTTGAACCCCCGACCCTCTGATTACAAATCAGATGCTCTACCAGCTGAGCTACGCCAGCCCAAACAGCCCTGTTTTACCGCTGTGAATCAGCCCTCTGTAAGCCCAACCGCAGAACGCGCAGCAGTGCCTGCGCAGAGTGCGCCGCAGTCGTAACTTTAGCATAGCCGGAACGTGGTCGCAACGTGGCTGCCTCTTGAAAACTCTTCAGCCAATTGAAACCCGCTCCCACGGCGGAGGCACCTTCACTGAAGCCATTCCCGCAGCGGTCGCGGCCTGCACGCCCATGTCCGTGTCCTCGAAGACGAGGCATGACTCGGGCGCGACTCCGAGCCTGCGTGCCGCCATCAAAAACGGCTCGGGATCGGGCTTGCTCTTCTCGTAATCCCCGGCACAGACAAGCGTGTCGAACCGGTCCAGAATCCCCAGCGATTCGAGCGAAGCCACCACGGAATCCTTTGTGCTTCCCGACACCACCGCGAAAGGAATCTTCCCAAATTGATCTTCAATATGCTCCAGCACCTCAGGGACAGCCTTGAGCTGCGAAAGAGCCGCAAAATAAAGCTCCTCCTTGCGCCGGGATACATCCTCGATCGGCATCTTCAGCCCATGCCGCTGGTTCAGCGTGGAGATGATCTCCGTTACCGGCATACCGCCCCACGCATAGAAGATCTCTTCCTCAAACTCGCAGCCCCATTCGGCAAGGACGTTGCGCCAGGCGACGTAATGAAGCGGCATCGAATCGACAATCGTGCCGTCGCAATCGAACAGATAAGCCTTGAAGGGGCCAGCCGGTAAGTTCAGTTTCAAAGTCTATTGCCTTTCTCTGCATGACGCTTTGCGATTTCATCGCACTCTCTTCATTTTCTCATCAGGGATCATCAGGGATATTTGCTCGCCGCTGACGCTAAGGATTAATTTCGGAACTTTTGCAGCGGGTGTCCGTAGGAAGAATCATGATGACAACGCTGCAGACGAAGTCTTTTCGTATCGGACATTTCCTCGCCATGCTGCTTTTGCTTGCCGCTGCCCCGTTGCATCTCTCAGCCCAATCGCCATCATCGCCTGCTGCGCCGTTGCCCCTTCGATTTGAAGTCGCCTCGATTCGCCCGCACCCGTTCACCGGCGACGAACCCTCCAATCGCCGCATCCTTCCCGGCGGACGTTTTGTCGCCACCGCAACCACAGTCCGCACCCTCATTCGAATCGCCTCCGGTCTCGACGATAACCGTATGTCCGGCGCGCCCGGCTGGATCAACAACGAGACCTTCGACATCAACGCCACGATCGCCGATCACGCCGAGGTCAGGACCCCGGAGCAATTTCAGCAACTCATCCTTTCGCTGCTCGAAGACCGCTTTCAGTTCAAATTTCATCGCGAGCAAAAGGAAGGCCCCGTTTACTGGCTCAAACTCAATAAGCCAGGAAAAACCGGGCCGGCCCTCAAGCCAAGCACACCTGACTCGCAGCCCAACATGAGCACCAACTTCAACGGCGCAATGGGCGAAATGAAGGCTTCGAAGATGTCCATGGCTGATGTTGCCGCCGCGCTTCGCCGTCAGGCGGGCCGTCCGGTCGAGGACCACACCGGCCTCAAAGGCAACTTCGACTTCGAGATCAAATGGTCTCCCGAGGAGATTCCCGACTCCGTCTATCCATCGCTCTTCACCGTTCTGAAGGAACAACTCGGCCTCAAACTCCAACCCGCCAAAGGCACTGTCGAAACTCTCGTTATCGACCAGATCGCCCACCCATCCGCCAACTAATCCTCTGCTTCGCAAACGAACTTCTGCACGAAGGTCATTGAAAACATTGCCGTACGTCCGGGGACAGAGTAGAAACAAAGTGGATGCGCAAATCGACCCGCTACTCGCTTCTTATCGCGCTCGCGCTTGTAGCCGCGCTGGCCGTCGCCATCTTCCTGCGCAAGGCCGCTCCGCCCGAGGCAGCGCGCCTGCTGCCGGAGTCAGACGCCATCGTCTACTTCAACCTCAAGCCTCTGCGGCTGGCGACCCACTTCGACCGCACGACCGTTAACCGCAGCGCTGATTATCAGCACTTCATTGACGCTACTGGCATTGTGCCAGAGCGCGACCTCGACGACGCTGCCTTCGCGCTGCATCGCATGGACGATCCTGATGGGCCCAATGGATCCGTAGGCTACTCCGAAGTCTTCGAAGGCCGCTTCGACGGCACCCGACTTGCCAAGTATCTTGCGACCATCGCGACCTCGCAGGAGAGCTACGACGGCCACACCATCTTCACAATCCCGGTAGGCGAGCTCGACCCCAAAACCCGCACCGCGCGCCAGCTTCGCGTTGCCCAGCTCGACTACGACACCATCGCCGCCTCCAACATGCCCACGACCGAGCAGATCCACTCCATCCTCGATCGCCATCGTGCCGCGGCATCGCCCTTCTCTGGTTCATCGTTGCTCTCGGCGCGGTACGGCGATGTGCCTCTGCTGTCGAGCGCATGGGCTATCGGCCACATCGGCCTGCCCTTCTCCGAGCGCGGCTATATCTCTGTTCTCGGGTTGCAGCTTCCGTTGCCCGAGGACACCACCTTCGTGGCCAGCCTGCGCTATGTGGGAACGCTTCATCTGCGTGTCGAGCAGAGCGCCCCAACCGACGCCGATGCCGCCCGCTCCGCCGAAACCCTGACCGGTCTGCTCAATCTCTTCCGATCGATCCAGCAGGGCCAGCCACGCATCCCCGCCGATGCCTCGCTGCGCACCATGATCGAGTCGCTGAAGATCGAGCAGCACAAGGACCGCACCGTGCTTACGGGGACTGTCCCTCTCGATCTGCTCAAGCAGCTCACCGCGCCATCTGCCAGTCCTCAGCCATAAGAGCATCTGGCATGTGGTCAATACTGGTAAACAGGCTGGCGAATAGAAAACAGGCGAGGACTTAGGTCCTCGCCTGTTTTTGACCGATGGCGCGAATCAAGAACAGGTAAAAGCAGGGACAATGGCAAAAGCAGGTCCTCCGCCTGCGGCGAAGGATGACAAGGATGATTCAGATTGCTTGATTGAAGAGTTTTTAAACAGGATCGGTACGCTAGCTGCCTGATGCCGCGTCGCTGCCAAGGTTGGCCATCGTCACCCGCATATAGCGATGAGGATTGACGGGAGTATTGCGGATCCGCACCTCGTAGTGAAGATTGGAGCCGGTAACCCGGCCGCTGTGGCCGACATATCCAATCACCTGGCCGCGAATCACTATCTGGCCGACGATCGAAGCGAAGGCCGAGAGATGCGCGTAGCAGGTCTCAACGCCGTGGCCGTGATCGATGATCACCTCACGTCCGTAGCCGTTCACCATTCCGGCGAGCTTTACTACTCCGTCGGCAGTCGCGTGGACCGGTGTGCCGGTCGGCGCAGAGATATCAAGGCCCTTATGAAACTCACCTTCGCCGTTGCCCTTGACCGGATCTTCGCGCTCACCAAAGCTGCTTGTAATCGGCCCCATGACCGGCCAAAGCGAAGGAGCGTAGGAGGCCATCTGGAGGTTGCCAGTGTCTGTCATATCCAGACTGCCCGTCGGGGAATAGTCGGGACTACCCATCACTGTCAGCGCACGCGTTACTGAGCCGCTCATCGCAGAGTTGCGCAGGGCATAAAAAGATTGCAGAGACTTGTAATACGACTCGTCTGTAAGGCTGTTGCTGGTCTCGGTCAGCGGAGTCGTCGCAACCGATTCAGTCCCGGACGACTTGTGATGCCGCCCTGCCGTCATCACTATCTTGCTCGTCGATGTCAGCTTGCCTGCGGTCAGGCCATAGAGGGCGGAAACTTCGCTCGCCAGCGAACCCAGGGAGGCTGCCTCGATATCCTTATCGTGCGCCGTCTTCTCGAGATGCGCATAGTCTTTTTGCAGGGAGTTGTGGTCTTGCCGAAGTTGATTGAAGCGCGCTGTCTTAATCAGCATCCGCGAGTACGATCCCGCCATCCCGGTAATCGTAAACATGCCGATCACGGCTGCCGCCACGAAGATATACGCATAGTGCAGCGGCACCGGAACCTTGTTGAGGCTCCCGTCTTCGCCACGGCTGACGAACATGATGTAGTAGCGCTTTTTAAGACTCAATCGACAATCCAGACCCAGATGAATTTGACCACACTACAATTGCCGTTCACAAAGCTTCACTGCTGACAAATTCCACTCAATGATTCAACCAGGGCAAATGAGCTTTACTAATCGGCATTCAGAAATTGCAGTTTTGGTTCGGGCGTCTTCTACAGCCTAACAAACCACCGGATACCGCACAACTCGGTTTAGCCACACAATATAACATCGCTATACTGCTTTTCGGCCGTATTTAGAACATCATGAGAGAGTTAGCCCTGATCGAGCAGATTCGCCGTGACTTCGGCACCTCACGAAGTCGAGCCGTAGCCCTTGGCATTGGCGACGACTGTGCCATCCTTCGCCCTCCATCTGGGTCCGAAGTCCTTGTTACGACAGATTTTACCCTCGAAGGGCGACACTTTCGCCGCGATCTGCACTCGCCCGAGTCCATCGGCCACCGCTGCCTTGCGCGTGGTCTCAGCGACCTGGCCGCCATGGGTGCAACTCCGATGACCGCCTTTCTCTCGCTCGCCCTGCCTGCTGATCTGGTTTCGACTGCCAAGGGTCGTGCATGGATCACCCGCTTTTTCAAAGGCTTACGGTCCCTTGCCAGCCAGCACCGCATTACCCTTGCCGGCGGAGACACCGCTCAATCCCCCACGAGCGCCATCCTTGCCGATATCGTTCTCCTCGGCGCTGCACCTGTGGGCAGATCCCTGCGACGCTCTGGAGCCCGCGTCGGCGACGTGATTTACGTCACCGGAGCACTTGGCGGAGCGGCCGCAGAGCTCTCTTCCATGCTCGCCCGCAACGCTGGTCCGGCAAAGAGTTCCAAAACGGGAAATCACCCCCAGACCTTTCCTGAGCCTCGTGTCGCAGTGGGTCAGGCGCTGTTGCGCCGCAAACTGGCGACCGCCTGCATCGACATCAGCGATGGCCTCTCAACGGATCTGGCCCACCTCTGCAAAGCCTCCAACGTTACCGCCGAACTCGAACAGGCAGCCATCCCTCTGCATTTTCTTACTCGCAAGCTACCTTCAGCAGCAGCCCTTAGTGTCGCTTTGCATGGCGGCGAAGATTACGAGCTGCTCTTCTCTGCGCCAGCCTCAGTCTGTGTCCCTCGCCAACTGGCGGGCGTCCCTATTACCCGCATCGGGCAGTTCACGCGCAAACAGGCCGGGCGCCCACTGATCGCCTTGATTGAACCCAATGGCAGCCGCGCTACACTTGAGCCACAGGGATGGGAGCACTTTCCCAGCCGCTAAGCCGCATTTACTGCTAAATCTATGCGCGATTCCACCAAAATTATCCGCTCCGGTCTGACCCCGGCCATCCCCGGAACACCACTCCACTCCGGCCCGGTCTTCGCCGCTCCGTACCACACCCCCGGCGACCCGGCGGACACGGCTTACAGCTACGCCCGCTCCCACAACCCCACATGGACGGAGTTGGAACACGCCATCGGCCAGATGGAGTCCGGCCCCGGCTATAGCGCCAACGCGCTCGTCTTCGCCTCAGGCATGGCCGCCACTACCGCGGTCTTCGGAGCCATTCTGCGTCCCGGCGACGTCGTTGTGATGCCCTCGAACGCCTACTTCGCCGCCCGTGTGCTGGCGCAGGAGTACTTCGCCAAGATGGGCATCGAGCTTCGCACCGCGCCAACCGCCCGCAATGCGCAGGCCGAGTTGTTGCGGGGTGCAAAGCTGCTTTGGCTGGAGACCCCCAGCAATCCCACCATGGAGATCTGCGACATCACCGCGCTGTGCGAAGCAGCCCGCAGCGACGGCGTGCTGGTAGCCGTCGACAACACCACCGCCACTGCGCTGGGCCAACGGCCGCTCGCGCTCGGTGCAGATTTCTCTGTCGCCTCCGACGCTAAATCCATGACCGGCCACAGCGATCTCCTGCTCGGCCACGTAGCCACGCGTGACCGCGAACTGCTCGCCAAAATCGACCAGTGGCGCACCCTGACCGGCGGCATCCTCGGCCCCATGGAGGCGTGGCTTGCCCTGCGCTCCATCGCCACACTTCCCCTGCGGCTGGAACGAAGCTGCGAGAATGCCCAGCGCATCGCGGAGTTTCTGACGACGCGCAAAGAGGTCGAGAGCGTCTTGTACCCCGGACTGCCTACGCATCCCGGCCACGCTATCGCAGCGAAGCAGATGCGCTACTTTGGTGCGGTCCTCAGCTTCATTCTGCGTGACCGTATGGCCGCCGAGACCTTCCTCGCAAAGTCGCAGCTACTCACCGAGGCTACCAGCTTCGGCGGCATTACCAGCACCGCCGAGCGCCGCGCCCGCTGGGGAGGCGATGCCGTCGCCGAGGGCTTCATCCGCATGAGTGCAGGCTGCGAGGCCGTTGAAGACCTTATCGAAGATATGGCACACGCATTGGACGCGATTCGATGACACAGAGCTGGACCGTCGAGATTCTGACGCAACCGCCGATGATCGCGCCAGCTCGCCAGTTCACCTATCCGCAGCAGATTGCGGGTGAAGAAGATGCGCTGGCCCGGGGCGCGCTGCTACTGATGGTCCGCCCTACCCGCGGCGGAGTCTTTCTTGCCACCTGCGCTCTC
The DNA here is from genome assembly GCF_009765835.1 of Granulicella sp. L56. Lineage (NCBI taxonomy): Bacteria > Pseudomonadati > Acidobacteriota > Terriglobia > Terriglobales > Acidobacteriaceae > Granulicella > Granulicella sp. L56. The sequence continues at coordinate 7,868 of NZ_LMUS01000004.1, forward strand.
GGCTTCACCGACCCATCCATGCCTACAGGCGTCTTCGCTTGTCCCAACGCGGACGAGCTTTGTGCCGTCGCCGGAGGCTACGCCTACATCGTCGACACGATGCACCCCGAACGCAGCACCCACATCGCGCTCAAGCCGGTGGTCGAAGTCCGTTCGCTGCCCGAGCAAAACCTGCTCCTCTTCTCCGGCTTCCACACGATCGTCGCCTGGGGCGAACATGGCCACGCATGGCAGACAGCAAAGCTAAGCTGGGAGGGCCTTCGCATCACGGCCATCGAGGGCAGTATGCTGCACGGCTTCGGCTGGAACCTGATGACCGACAAAGAAGTCGCCTTCTCCGTCGATCTGCTTACAGGGCAGCATCAGGGTGGGGGTTTTCCTTCGCCGCCGCAAAGGCAAAAAAGCTAAGCGTGGCGTCGCCCTGCTTCACCAGCCGCGTATGCTCCAGTGCGCCATAGCGCGCGGCCAGCTTCGCTTTTTTGGTATGCTCCACAATCACTAGCGCATCCGGCGCAAGCATCTCGCGCCCGCGAGCGCTGCCAAGAAAGCTCAACGTCCCCGAATACTCTGCCTCTGCTTCGTACGGCGGATCGAGAAAGACCAGATCGATCTGCTGTGTGAGCTTGCCTAGCTTCTGCAGCACAGCGCCGACTCCGCGTGGCTCGACCGTGAAGCCGCTACTGATCTTCAGTGCTGTAAGGTTCGCGCGGAGCGAGGCGAGCGCAGGATCGGCATTTTCGGCGAACCACACATGGGCCGCGCCACGGCTCAGGGCCTCGATTCCGACTGCACCTGTCCCGGCGTAAAGATCGACGAAGCAGCAGCCTTCGAGCCGCGGCGAAAGAATATTGAACAAGGTCTCCCGCAATCGGTCACTAGTGGGCCGTGTGTCCAGACCACGCGGAGCGGCCAGGGGACGGGAGCGATAGGTTCCTGCAATAACGCGCATCTCCCAATGGTATGACGGCAGCGCATACAATGATAGTTATGCGTGGGTGGTCATTTCCGATCGGCAGATTTCTCGGCGTGGATATTCGCATCCACACCTTCCTTGTGCTCTTGCTGGGCGTCGCCGTCAGCTATGGCTCGGTTTTAGGTTCGACCGGCGGACGTGGCTTCTCGCTGTGGCTGCTGCTGCTGCTCGCCCTCGCCGTCCGCGAGATCGCCCGCGCCATCGCCGCTGCATGGCTGGGCCTAGACCTGCGCAGCCTGCTGCTGCTGCCCACCGGCGCTCTGATGACCTTTGGTACCCCTGAAGCGACGGAGCGCGCCGATGCACCCGATGTGCAAAAGCGGCTCGCGCTGGTCGGCCCTTTGGCAAACATCGGCTTCGGTCTGCTGCTCGCTGCTATTGTGCTCACGGTGACGCCGCAGATCAGTCTGGTCGAGCGCCCGTGGATCGCGCTTCCTCACCTGCTGCGTTCAGCGATCTGGATCAATCTGCTGCTCGGTGCTATTAACTTTCTTCCTGCTTCTCCACTGGACGGCGGCCGACTCTTCCGCGGCGAGTTCTCGAAGGGCCATGGCATCTTGAAAGGCACCCGCGCCTCGGTCGGACTCGGGCAGATGATCGCCCTCGCACTGGTCATCGGCGGTCTCATCATCAGCAACATGTGGCTCATCATGATCGGCGGCTTCGTGCTCATCGGCTCGCACATGGAGGGCCAGGGGTTGCTGCTGCAGAACGATACGGAAGCCGTCCGCATGCGCGACGTTATGCTCACCGAGTTCAGCATGTTGTCCGCTTCGGACACGCTTGAAGATGCGCTGCAGCGCTCGGTGCATACGCTGCAGGATGTTTTTCCTGTCGTGCGTGGCGCGAATCTGGTTGGCGCAGTCTCCCGGCAGGGCATCGTCGAGGCGCTGCAGGCCGAAGGCAATGGCTATGTACAAGGCGTGATGACGCGCTCGTTCCAGACCGCCCAGCCGGACGATTCGCTGGTATCGACACTGAAGCGCATCATGACTGGGCAGGTTGCACAGATGGTTCCCATCCTCGAAGGCAACCGCATCGTCGGCATCATCACACCACAGAACCTGAACCACGCCCTCGGCCTGCTGAACCAGCGCCGCAGGCTGCGCCCGCCGGTGGAATAGATGGCTGTCGATTCTCTGGAACCGCTGGCTCCGGGGCTTTATCTGGTCGCAACCCCTATCGGCAATCTCGAAGATATTACCGTTCGGGCGCTGCGCATCCTGCGCAGTGTCGACCGGATAGCCTGCGAGGACACCCGCCAGACTCAGAAGCTGCTGAACCACTTTGAGATTCGCGTTCCCACCGTCAGCTACCACATGCACAACGAGGCTCCGCGCGCGGAAGAGCTGGTGGCCGAGCTGAAGCAGGGAGCGCGTATCGCCATCGTCAGCGATGCTGGCACGCCGGGCATCGCCGACCCCGGCGGCCAGATCGCCGCGGCAGCCATCGCGGCTGGCATTCCTGTCTTCCCTGTTCCCGGAGCGAACGCCGCCATCAGCGCCCTGATCGCCAGCGGCCTGCCCACTGACCGCTTCACCTTTCATGGCTTTCTGCCCTCCAAGCCCGGGCAGCGTAAGACTGCTCTCGAAGAGCTTCCCCGTGACAACGCCACCCACATCTTTTACGAAGCTCCTCATCGCATCGCGGACACGCTGGGCGATCTCGAAGCCGTCTTCGGAGCGGCGCAGCACGCCGTCGTGGCGCGGGAGCTGACCAAGCTGCACGAGGAGTTCCTGCGTGGCCCGGTCAGCGAGCTCCGCGCCCAGCTTGGAGCCCGCGCAGTCATTCGTGGCGAGATCGTTCTGCTGTTCACTCCTGCCGCACAACAGGCCGCCGCGCAAAAATCCAGCATCGCTGTCGAAGTCGCGTCGCTGATGCAGGCCCAAGGTCTCACGGAAAAAGATGCTCTCAAGCGCGTCGCCCGCGAGCGCGGCATCGGCAAGAGCGAGGCCTATCGCGAGTTTCAGCGCGAGCAGAACCGGTTGCGTTGAAATCCATTTTTGGGTAGTGGTCAAGTTTGGACTGCTTGCGTAATTTGCGAAGGCACCTTAAGAAGTCTCTTGCGCCTCCCTTGATGCCTTGAGAGTATGGGGGGATGCCGGAAGATCCGAAAAATCCAAACGCTTGGTGGGCGGTAAAACTTCCCTCCCTCTTCGTAATGTTTCCGAGAAATTTGAGCAGAAGTCAGAAGAAGCGTCTGTATTGGCTTTTAACTCTTATGATCTTCATATTTTCTATCGAGATTTTCTGGGTTATCAAGCTTATGAAGTAGAAGCAATTTTTAGACTTAACCACTACCCACTTTTTGGGTCGAGTTGCACGACCGGAGCTCTCTCGTGAATACTTGCCGTGTTTCAGATGGAAAATATTTTCCGACGAGAGTTGCTCATGCCGCGCTTCAACATCACTGGACTCGCCATCATCCTCCTATGCAGCGCATCTCTTGCCCCGGCCCTCGCACAGGTTACGAAGTCGGCTCCAATCCATCGAATGTACGTCTTCGGCGACAGCTACTCCGATATCGGCGAGGGATACCTTGACGGCAACGGCCCCACCTCGGTCGCCTATCTGGCGCAGCATCTCGGCTTTACCCTGGCTCCCGCGAACGCGGCAGATACCGCCAATCAAAGCCTTGATTTTGCCATCAGCGGAGCGCAGACCGGCAGCGGTGCGGGGAAGAAGATTGGGAACTCCCTGCTCGGCTATGGAATGCGCAATCAGGTGGACGACTTCGCCGCCAGGGTGAACGCCCACACCATCACCTTCGACCCTGCAACGACTCTCTTCTTCATCGCCGGTGGTCTCAACGATCGCAGTCTCCCGAGTGCGACGACGGTGGCCAATCTTACCGGCGAGATCAAGACTCTCTATTCCCTTGGAGCGCGTCGCTTCACAGTCGCATTGCTGCCCACCGCCATCCCGGCCTTCAGTGCAGTAGGCATACGCCTCAATCCCGAGCTCGCCCGCATCCCCGAAGAGATTTCCCCGCAGCTAGCTGGAGCGCAAATCCTGTTGAGCCATTGGGGGCCGTTCTACGACGACGTGATGCTGCACCCCGCGCAGTATGGCATCACCAATACGACCGATGCCTGCGCCGGACGCGAGATTCACCACGAGAACACAACGCCTTGCGCCAGCCCCGCGACACACTTCTACTACCACACGGGGCATCCTTCGACGGCTACTCACAAGGCGGTCGGGGACAAGCTCTATGAAGAGCTGGAGCATGAGCCCGCCCCTTGATATGGCTACCCCCAACACGAAATACAGGGGTCTCTCCACTCCGCTGCGCGCCGGTCGAGATGACGTCAGATCGTTACTAGGCTCGGCCCTTGACCCGGTCGTACATGTACACATCGCTGGTGGTTCCGAGCGATTCGTTGTAAAGGCTGGTCGCACCGGCCGCCTCGTTCAGCTCTTCGCTGAACTCGTGGATGGCGCGCAGCTTGTCCGCCGTAGCCGGAATCTCGACGTGGCTGGTCTTCAGAAATTTCTGGTAGCCCTTGTCGAGCAGACGCGAGATCTCGCCGTTCAGAACCCAGCCGGGATGGGACAGCATCAGCACGGTGCCATCGGGAGCGGCGGCAATCTCCGCGGCACAGCCGTTCTTGCGCACCTGAAAGGCGTTGGGGGTACGCTTTGCACCCTCCTGCGCGGGCGCTACATCAAATCGCTGACTACCCAGAAGGGAAAGGACATCGTTGAAACTTCGTTGCGGGCTCTTCTTTGCCATAAGTTAGACTCATCTTAACTGTCGCACATCCGGTCTTCTCCTACAATCCGCTCTCCTGCGGCAGACATGGGCCAAAAACGGAAACAGATGATTACTCTTACCAAATCGCTCGGCACCAGCATCCTCGAACGCATCGGCAATACGCCTTTGGTACGGCTTGAACGCCTCTCCGCACACCTACCCGGCGTTCAGATCCTTGGCAAGGCCGAGTGGACCAACCCCGGCGGCTCCGTCAAAGACCGTGCCGCCTCGGCCATCGTCACCGACGCCCAGCGCCGTGGCCTGCTAACCGCCAGCCGTGGCCTGCTCGACGCAACCAGCGGGAACACGGGCATCGCCTACGCCATGCTGGGAGCTGCGCTGGACTTCTCGGTTACGCTCTGCATGCCTTCGAACGTCTCGCCCGAGCGCAAGCGCTACCTCGCGGCCTACGGTGCCAACGTCATCTGGACCGACCCGGCCGACGGCTCCGACGGCGCCATTCGCAAGGCCCGCGAGATGACGGCCGCTGAGCCGGACAAATATTTCTACGCCGACCAGTACTCCAACGACGAGAACTGGAAGGCCCACTACCGCACCACCGGCAACGAGATCTGGGAGCAGACTGACGGCCGCATCACCCACTTTGTCGCCGGTCTGGGCACCAGCGGCACGTTTATGGGCACCTCGCGCCGCCTGCGCGAGCTGAACCCCGAGATCCGCTGCATCTCCATGCAGCCCGACTCGCCCTTCAATGGCCTGGAAGGGCTTAAGTTCATGCCCACCGCGATTGTGCCGCGCATCTACGATTCGAGCCTAGCCGACGCCAACATCGAGATGCCGACCGAGACAGCCTATAAAATGGTGAAAGCCCTCGCTCGCAATCAGGGAATCCTCGTCGGCATCTCCGCAGCCGCGGCCGTCGCCACGGCGGTCCAGATCGGTGAGCAGGAGGCCAAGGCCGAACGCGAAGCCGTCATTGTGACGATCCTTCCTGACTCGGCTGAAAAGTATATGAGCGAACGTTTCTGGCAGGAGGAGTAACCAAGTGCTTCAGATCAGCTATGCCGACTACGAAGCCCTGCGCGCGCACGGCGAAGAGACCTATCCGCACGAGTGCTGCGGCGTTTTGCTAGGCAAAAATGAGCCGGGTACGGGCAATCGTGTCCAGCAGCTCGTCCGCGCGGGCAACACCCGCACCGACTCCGCCCACAACCGCTACAACATCGCTCCGCAGGAGCTGGTGAAGATCCAGCGGCAGGCACGCGGCCTCGGGCTCGACATCGTTGGCTTCTACCACTCGCACCCCGACCACCCGGCGCAGTGGTCGCCGACCGACTTTGCCGAAGCCCACTGGCTGGGATGTTCGTACATCATCACCAGCGTCGACAACGACAAAGCGGTCCTGACAAATTCCTTCCTGCTCACCGGCACCACCGAGGAAGACAAGAAGTTCGAAGACGAAGCCATCGAGATTGAAATCGCCAAGGCTCCGGCGAATAAATAGAAAGGTCAAGCATGAACATTCACATCCCTACACCGTTGCGCACCTACACGGGCGGCCTTGAAACCGTCACCGTCTCCGGTGCGACCGTCAGCGCGGTGTTCGAGCAGCTCACCATCAAGTACCCCGAACTGAAGCAGCACCTCTTCACCGCTGAGGGCAAGCTTCGCTCCTTCGTCAACGTCTACGTCAACGACGATGACCTCCGCTATCTGCCGGAAAAGGAAGCCACCGCCGTTACCGACCGCGACGAGCTGACCATTATTCCCTCCATCGCAGGCGGCACAAGCTGTTGATTCCACGGTCCAGCGACAAGCGTCCGTCCCGCAGATGAGCCTTTCCCCCGGCTCCTGCATCTAGAATTGACAGAGATAAGAGAAGCCCGAAGGAAGCCGCAATGCCTACAGCCATTGAAGAAACCGTAGAACTACCCAAGCTCACCAACGACGAGATCGCCCGTTACTCCCGCCATCTGATCCTGCCCGAGGTCGGCATGGACGGCCAGCGAAAACTCAAGGCAGCTAAGGTCCTGTGCATCGGCACCGGCGGCCTCGGTGCGCCGCTCGCCATGTATCTCGCCGCTGCCGGAGTCGGCACCATCGGCCTCGTCGACTTCGACGTCGTCGATACCAGCAATCTCCAACGCCAGATCATCCACACCACGGCCACGGTCGGCATGTTGAAGAACGATTCCGCCGAGCTGATGCTCAAGGGCCTCAACCCGAACCTGAACGTCATCAAGCACAACACGATGCTGACCAGCGCCAACGCGCTCGACATCCTGAAGGACTACGACGTCATCGCCGACGGCACCGACAACTTCCAGACCCGCTATCTGGTCAACGATGCCTGCGTCCTGCTGGGCAAACCCAACGCCTACGCCTCCATCTACCGCTTCGAAGGTCAGGCCAGCGTCTTCGGCGTACCGGCTGGTCCATGCTACCGCTGCTTGTATCCGGAGCCGCCACCGCCGGGCCTCGTTCCTTCGTGCGCCGAAGGGGGCGTGCTGGGTATTCTCCCCGGTCTGCTGGGCGTTATTCAAGCCACCGAGACCATCAAACTGATCCTCGGCATCGGCGAGCCTCTGATTGGCCGCCTGTTGCTGGTCGACGCCCTCGGCATGAACTTCCGCACCCTCAAGCTGCGCAAGAACCCGGAGTGCCCGGTTTGCAGCGCGAACCCAACCCTGACCGAGCTGATCGACTATGACCAGTTCTGCGGTATCGAGAAGCCCACTTCGGTTGGCCCGCTTGAGGTCGCCCGCGACAAGGTAGTCGCTGACCTGCCTGTGGTCGACGGCATTCCGCAGATCTCGGTCGAGGCGCTGAAGCAGAAGCTCGATGCCAAGGAAGATGTGTTTGTCCTCGACGTTCGCGAGCCGCACGAGTATCAGATCGTCAACCTTGGTGCGCCGCTGATTCCAGTGGGCGAGCTTCCCAGCCGTCTCGGCGAGCTGGCCGCGCAGAAGGACCGCGAGATCGTTGTCCACTGCAAGACCGGCGGACGCAGTCAGAAGGCTTCCCTGGCGCTCAAGCAGGCGGGCTTCACCAACGTCTCCAATCTGACCGGCGGCATCACCGCGTGGGCAGAGAAGATCGACCCGTCGCTGCCGAAGTACTAAAACAAAATCAATTCGCAAGAGAACACCCGAGCCGCCAAAAGCTTGGGTGTTCTCTTTTCCGTGCATCCCAACCTCTAACGCACCAATCGTTACACCGCTTCTTTCCTATAAAAACCGGGAACATTGGGCATGTCTTGACGTATCTTGCTCATAATGGCACGGACAACCGTCATTCAACCTTCAGACCCAACGCTGCGGCCCGCGCTGCGGCTGGCACTGGTCTTCGCAGCCATCAAGCTTGTCTTCCACATTGGTGCTGCGCTCTGGCAGCACCACATCGGCTATGGCTACTTTCGCGACGAGTTTTACTACATCGCCTGCGGGCGCCATCTCGCCTGGGGCTATGTCGACCAGGGCCCTGTCGTTGCGGTACAAGCCCGCGTGGCCGAAACGCTGTTTGGCCATTCACTCGTGGGCATTCGCCTGCTCTCGGCGCTTGGTGGAGCCATCCGTGTCGCGCTTACCGGCGTGATCTGCTGGGCGCTGGGCGGACGCCGCTCCGCCCAGGCGCTGGCGATGCTCTTTGTTCTCCTCGCGCCCATCTATCTCGCCATCGATGGCTTCCTTTCCATGAACAGTTGGGAGTCGGCCTTCTGGATGCCCTGCATCCTTGCACTCATCCTGATCCTGCGCGGCCGCAGTCCGCGTCTCTGGTGGACCGTCTTCGGCGTCTCCGCCGGACTTGGCCTGCTCAACAAGCCGTCGATGACCTTCTTCCTTATCGCGCTTGCGCTGGCCCTGCTGCTCACTCCGCAGCGAAAGGCTTTGTTCACGCGATATGCCGCATGGGGTGTCGTTCTTCTGGTGCTGATCGCACTGCCTAATCTCTTCTGGCAGATGCACCACCATTGGGCCACGCTGGAGTTTCTACATGACGGCCGTGTCGCGGGTAAGAATACGCGTCTCGCTCCATTGCCCTTCATCGCCAACCAGATCTTCATCCTCGGTATCCTCGGGGCCTTCGTCTGGATCGCTGGACTTGTCCGCCTGCTGCGGCAGCGTGAGCAGCGCTGGCTGGGCCTCACCTACTGCATCTTCCTCGTTGTCATGGTCGCCCTCGGCGCCAAGGACTACTACGTCACGCCCATCTATCCCTTTCTGTTCGCTGCAGGAGGCGTTGCATGGCAGCAACGGTTCGCGTCCAATCGGCGGGTGCAAACAGACCGGGCGATCGCGTGGCCGATCCTCACCACCGTCGTCATCGTGCTATCGGCCGTCTTTCTTCCCGCCAGCAATCCGATACTTCGGCCCGCAACGTTCCTGAAGTATGCCCATGCCCTTCATCTGCCCAACAGCGACAGCGAGAGCGGAAGGCGGGCGGTACTGCCGCAGTTCTACGCCGATCGCTTCGGATGGCAGGAAGAGGTCGACCAGATCACTGCTGCCGTCGAGCGGCTCTCTCCCGAGGATCGGGCGCAGGCAGGTATCGTCGCGGACAATTACGGAGAGGCGGGCGCGCTGGACTTTCTTGGGCACGATCTTCCTCCTGTCATCAGCGGCCACAACAACTACTGGCTCTGGGGCCCGCACAACGTGGGAGCAAAGGTGCTCATCGTCATCTCCGGCGATCCGCCGCAACACTTCCAGAGCCTGTGTCGCGAGGTGCAGATCGTCGGGAACATGAATCACCCGCTGGCCATGCCGTTCGAACGGCGCAAGACGATTTATTTGCTGCACGACTGCCAGGAGGCCCAAAGCCCGACGCTCAACTGGGCAAAGTACAAGTTCTACTATTAGCCCCCAACCACATCGTGAGCAGCGGACACCCCGGAACTACTCGGGCTTATCGTCCGCTACCAGAATCTGCAGGCATAGAGGCTTCTCCAACATGCAGTCCAGCTTGGCAATCAATTTCATGGCCTTCTCGATGGTCGAGGTCAAAGAAGGCTCGGTCGTGACCACAAACGGAAGACGGTGCTTGGGATGGCCGGGGGTCTGCAACAGCGAATCGATATTTGCCCCCACCTTCGCCAGTGCACCTGCAATCGAGGAGACGATCCCTGGCTTGTCATCCACTACGAAACGAAGGTAGTGCGGAGCCATGAACTCGTCGGTCACTTCCCGCTTGCGGACCGGCAACTGTACCGCGCTGCAATCCTGCGCAACGGCCAGCAGATCGGAGACAACCGCAACCGCTGTTGGTTCGCCGCCCGCGCCGTGGCCGGAGAAGACGACGTCGCCGCCGAACCGTCCGCTGACAACCACCATATTCTGCGTGCCGTGCGACCACGCCATCGGCGAGCTTAGCGGTACAAGCATCGGAGCGACCCGCGCATGAACGGCGTTGCCGTTTCGCTCTGCCTGCGAGACCTGGCGGATCGTGCAGTTCAGCTCCTTGGCATAGGTAAAGTCGATCGACTCGATCGTCGAGATGGTCTGGGTCGTCACCGCATCGGGGTCAAGCTCGGCATGGAGCGCGATGCGCGACAGAATGCACAGCTTGGCCCGCGCATCGAAGCCGTCCACATCGGCCGACGGATCGGCCTCGGCGTAGCCAAGCTGCTGCGCATCGGCCAGTACCGTGGCATAGTCGGCGCCGCCCTCCATGCGGTTGAGGATGTAGTTGCAGGTCCCATTGAGAATGCCGCTCAACCGCCTTGCCTGATCTCCGCCCAGCCCCTGCTTCATGCCGGGAATCACAGGCACACCGCCAGCCACGGCAGCGCCATAAACCAGATGAACATTGTTGACCGCTGCCAGCTTGAAGAGGCTTGCGCCGCGATAGGCGATCAACTGCTTGTTGGCGGTGACAACCGATTTGCCCGACGCCAGCGCCTTGCGCAGCCATCCCTCGACAGGATTCAAGCCGCCCATCAGCTCGACGACAACGTCAACCTTTGAGTTCAGGATGTCATCGATGTTTTCGGTCCAGATAACAGACGCAGGAACCGCCTTGGCCCCAGCAGAGGTCCGCTTGCGCTGAACATCGCGATTGAAGATATGGGTCAATTCTATGCCGGGAAACTTAGACGCAGCCAAGACGCGCGCCACCGAGCTGCCCACCGTTCCGAAGCCGAGTAGAGCCACTTTTACCGTCGAACCAGCTTGCTTCTTCTTTGCTGCCTGTTTTTTCTTCGTCGCCATCACTTAATAATCGATTCTGCCGGCGTACTTGCGCCAAGCCTCAAAGTTAGAGATTGCCTGCTCCCGCAACAGGTTTATCGTCGGAATTCGGCGCTCGCTCAAGGGGAGCTTCACTTCTTCATAGAGAAACGCATCGTCGAAACCTGCGGCAGCAGCATCCGCCGAGGTGTTGCCATAGAAGATCGCATCACAGTGCGACCAGTAGATCGCCGCCAAGCACATTGGGCACGGCTCGCAACTGGAATAGATCGCGCAACCGGCCAGATCAAACGTTGCCAGCGTTGCCGCAGCATTGCGAATCGCCGTGACCTCTGCATGGGCCGTGGGATCGTTAGTTGCAGTCACCTGATTGACACCCGTGGCAACGATCTTGCCATCGCGGACAATTACCGCCCCAAAAGGGCCGCCGCGACCCAAGACGACATTCTCCGTCGCCAGGGCGATCGCCTTTTCCATAAAGATTGGATTGCCCTGCATTCGGCTCGTTATCCTTATTCCATATTCCGCATTTGGCACGGAGAGACTGACGGGATAGTCAAATTATGGCACATGCCCCACCGCTCCTTGCTAACCTAACATCAGTGTAGACGCTCCTATACGCATGGCCATCGAATCCATCAATCCCGCCAACGGCAAACTCCTCCGTCACTTCGATCCGCTTGAGGACGGAGCGATCCACCAGAAAATCGGTCTCGCCGCCGAGGCTTTCGAGGCCTATAAGGCAGTCCCGCTCGAGCACCGCGCTCTCTGCATGAGAAAGCTGGCCTCGATCCTCGAACATGAGACCGAAGATCTAGCGATCATCATCACCGAGGAGATGGGCAAACCTCTCCACACCGCGCGACAGGAGGTGCTGAAGTGCGCCACCGCCTGCCGCTACTACGCGGAAAATGCCGCCCGCATCCTTACCCCGGAACCGATCCCGACCGACGGCAACGACAGCTACGTCCGCTGGGACCCGCTCGGCGTCATCCTCGCCGTTATGCCATGGAACTTCCCCTTCTGGCAGGTCTTTCGCTTTCTTGCCCCCGCACTGATGGCGGGCAACGTCGGCCTGCTCAAGCACTCGTCGAATGTTCCCCAATGCGCCCTCACCATCGAGGCACTCGTCCGCCGTGCCGGATTTCCGCGAGGCACCTTCCAGACCCTGCTGATCGATTCCCGCCAGATCGAGTCTGTACTCAACGATGAGCGGATCGCCGCTGTTACCGTAACCGGAAGCGAGCCCGCTGGCCGTGCGGTGGCCGCGCAGGCAGGCTGGCTCATCAAAAAGTCTGTGCTCGAGCTGGGCGGCAGCGACCCGTTCATCGTCATGACCTCCGCCGACCTCGATGTTGCCGTCGAGACTGCCGTTCGCGCACGCTGCGTCAACAGCGGCCAATCCTGCATCGCTGCCAAACGCTTTATCGTCGCCGATGAGATTTATGACGAGTTCGAAGCACACTTCGTCGCAGGCATGGAGTCCATGCGCGTCGGCGATCCCATGAAGGACACCACGGACATCGGGCCGCTCGCAACGGCCAGCATCGTCGACGAGCTTGAAGCACAGGTAAAAGCCGCAACCAGCGCCGGAGCGCGGATTCTCACTGGCGGAGAGCGTATGGTCGGCGAGGGCAACTACTTCGAGCCAACCGTACTCGTCGACGTGCCGCGAACCTGTGTGGTCTATCGCGAAGAGCTCTTCGGGCCAGTCGCCATGCTCTTTCGCGTAGCGGATCTGGATGAGGCGATCCGGCTGGCAAACGATACTCCTTTTGGCTTGAGTGCTTCAGCATGGACACACAACGCGAACGAGCAACAGCGTTTTGTCAGAGAACTACAGTGCGGGGCGGTCTTCATAAATGCAATGGTTGCGAGCGATCCGCGACTGCCCTTTGGCGGCATCAAGCGTTCCGGCTATGGACGCGAACTATCTGCCGCGGGAATGCGCGAGTTTCTCAATTCAAAGACGGTCGTCATCGCACAGCCTGATAACGAGCACCCTCGCTCTGAGAGGTGATTAAACGGGCAAGGGCGACCAAAACTGGCCGCCCTTGCTTTCGTTTTTAATTCCTAGAACTGGAATGACATGTTGAGGGAGATACGACGAAGGGCTGAACTGCTGGTATAAGGATTGCCCGCCAACTGCGTAGACTTTCCAAACGACTTGCCCGTCATTGTCGCATTCGGCGTCGCATAATCGGCATTGTTGAAGAGGTTCTGGGCCTGGGCCGAGAACGTCAGATTGTATTTTTTGTCCGTCCTGCTGCCGCCAAATCCACCTCTACCGCCACCACCACCGCCGCCACCGTGGCCGCCACCGTGGTCGCCACCATGGCTTCCAGGCCCGCCCCCCGAACCACCTTGATTAGGCGTTGCCGTAGAGCGACCAAAACCGAACGTCTTCGAAGCGCGAAGATTTGTAACGAACAACACGGGGCCGGTGCAGTAGTTAATAGGAATCCGTGTCTCGTTGCCTGGTACAGGAGTAGTAAAGCTGCCGCAACCTGCAATCGTGCTCACGTTGGTTGAGCCGGGGATTGCAAAGGCAGGCCGATCGTTATATTCGCTGTCGCCATTCAAGTCTTTGCCAAGCGTTACGTTATAAGGCGTTCCTGAGGAAGCGACGATGAAGGGGCTGAGCGAGATGTGATATGGCAGCGAAAAATTGCCGCCGAGAAACAGGCGATTACGCCGGTCGAATACTGCGCGTCCATAGTCCGCACCAATGTTGTAGGGCTGAGATGGGAACGTGGTGATACCACCCGTATCCGATTTTGCAAAGTTCAACACATAGTATCCGAAGAGAGTAAAGGCCCTCTCATGGATATTGATATTAGTAATCAATTCATTCTGCCGGTACACTCCCTCAGACTGATACTGCTGGATGACCGCTGCAGCCTCACCGGGCGCGGGGGCAATCGGATAGATAAAGTTGCCGTTGCTGTCCGTGCCTGTAGGTGCATTCACGTTTTGGCTCAGAAACTGATGCACGCCTCTGGTATTCAGATAATTTACGGACAGAGTCGCATTGCGGGCCACCTGTTGATCGGCTCCAATAGCAAACTCCATCGAGTAGGGCGTACGCAAATTTGAAGCGGACGAGACAGTCGTGTTGCCGCCCGGCGACCCTGCGGTGCAACCGCTTAGATTAGTAGGCGAGCACGTTGCAGTATTTGGAAGCGCCAAAGTTGTCTGCAACTGATTCTGACCGTTGTATTGAACGGTGGTCAGGATATTGGCGAGCATATAGCGGTCGTAGAAGATTCCGAAGCCACCGCGCAAAACGGTCTTTGGCGCTTTTTGGCCGCGTCCCAGGCCATAGGCAAACGACAGGCGCGGCGCGAGATCGTGATGGTCTCTAAGATAGTTTTGCGTTTCGTAGCGGAAGCCATAGCTCACGGTGAGATTTTGAACAGGCTTCCAGTCATCCTCTGCGTAGACGCCTAAGTCCACCATGGTTGCGTTCACCGTGGGATGAACAATATTGGTAATTTTGAACTGACTGGCCTGTTCATTCTCATACGAAGAGACAGTCGTGCCGTCGGACCCAACTCCGCAATTCAATGTCAATAGGCAGTTGTAAGTAAACAGTCCGTTGCTGCCTGCCGTTGAAGTATTTGTATCTGCTGTAGACCGCAACCGCCCGCCAAACCGGATGAAGTTCTTCTTCAACTGGATCGAGGTGTAGTTGTGCAATTCAAAGTGATTCTGACTGTCTGCGTTGGCGCCTGTATTTGCACCGCCGTCGGTGAAGTTTCCTGAAACGGAGATCGTCGGAGTGGTGCTCTGTGGTGTCTCGGTGCTATGGTCACGCTGATACTCAAACCGGGTTTCATTGATGATGCGCGAGCTTACAACCTGCGTGTCCGTCATCTGAAGCGTAATCTCCGAGCTGCTTGAGCTGTACGCGGTCGATGGCAGATTAAGGTTTCCCACGCCCTGGTTCGACAGATCGCTTAGCTCATATTCAAAACGTGTCGTGAGCGTGTTCTTCTCTCCCAACTGGAGGTCAATACGCGGACTGATATCGGTCCGCACACTTGGAGTTGGAGTCGCCAACTGATAGTTACAGGAGGTCTGCCCAGCAGCGCACGGAAACTGCGATGGCAGCACCGTCGCGTTGATCATGGCGTTGTCTTGAATCGACCGGTGCGATCCTCCCACAGTGAAAGAAGCAATGGAAGTAAGAGGGCCAGACACGTCTCCAAACATTAATATCGTATGGTATGGAGGTTGGGTAACAGAATTCTGCCCTGGACTTAGATTGTCGTTGAGAAGCGGGTTGCCGCTATTGAATGCCGAGGGATCTCCAGACAACTGATAAAAGCCGTGAAGCTTGTCCGTGCCGGGCTTGGTAAAGATCTGCACCCGGCCATAGCCCAATCGATCGTACTCTGCCGAAAACGGGTTCTGATTGATGCGAATCTCGCGGATCGAAGACTTTGGCGGTAACTGGCCGCCAGTAAATCCATCGACGTAAATCTGACCGCCATTCGGACCGGCGGCCGGCCCTGCCAACGCTGTCAATTCAGAAGAAAGTTCATCCGGGTCATCCGACAAGGCATCAAGATCTTTTCCCTTGATGACCGTGGAGCTGGCATTACTGTCTGCGTCGACGCTGACCTGCGCCGACTGCGCGGTCACCTGCACCTCCTGCTGCTGGGCCTGGATGTCCATCTTCGCATCGAGCGCGAGCGACTGGCCCACATTGACCTTTACGCCCAGCTTCACGAACGAAGCGAAGCCTTGCATCGTAACGGTCTCGGAATATGTGCCGGCTGGGACATTGTGAAGCACGTAGGTTCCATCGCTCTGCGACTGGGTGACCAGCGGCTTGCCGGAGGCGGGCGTCAGCGTAACCATTGCGCCGGGAATCACGGCCTCATCCGGATCGGCAACTGTTCCATGTACCGTAGCGCCCT
This sequence comes from Granulicella sp. L56, assembly GCF_009765835.1. Classification (NCBI taxonomy): domain Bacteria; kingdom Pseudomonadati; phylum Acidobacteriota; class Terriglobia; order Terriglobales; family Acidobacteriaceae; genus Granulicella; species Granulicella sp. L56. Next base: position 23,669 of record NZ_LMUS01000004.1, read on the forward strand.
TCTGCTGGGCACTTGCAACCATAGGCATAACAACGAATGAAAAAAGTACAGCAAACCTTAAAGCTGAACGAAATGACATTACTACTCCTCGAAAAATACCGCGTTGCCGCTCTTGAATAGAGCTACTATTGTGACGATCCGCCGCCAGCATCAGGTTCGCCACCCATTTGCCAGGGCGAGAGGCTCATCGTTGCCGCGCCATTCGGGTTCGCGGACAGAATCGGCTCAACGCCGGACAAGAGCGTCACTGCCGATACATTGTGGCTGGCGGGGTCTTGCTGCGACGCCACCACCATGACCGCGTCGCCAACCTTAAGATCGGCGAGGGTCTGCGTGGGCAGCCTGCTCAACATCTGCGACAGATCCATACCAGCAGATCGTCGCTGCTCCACGCCACCTTCGGGTGCCGAGGCACTTGCCTCCGCTGCGGGATGGGCACTGCCAGTTCCAGCATGACCTGCTGTGCCGACGCCGCCTTTTGCCCGTGCAGCAAACCTTGCCGCTGCTTGTGGCGGCAGCTTGCGGACGTCGGAGTCCGCCGTCACCTTGACGGTCATCAGCTTCTTGGTAGCAAGATCCTTAATCGTAAACGTCCCATCGGACGCGTTGATGGTTGCTATTGTTCCGGCCAGATGCAGGAATGAGCCGCTGACTACAATCTCTGCCTGGATGGACGAGCCGTCGGCGGATTTCGTTCCAAGAACACGCACCTGATCGCTTGCACGGACCTCTGCGAGCGTACTCGGCTGTGCATCCTCAAACTTCACGGAACCGCCGGCGTATCGGCGAAACTTTGTAGCGCTCGATGTCTGAAGGGCGACTTTTTTCGCGCCGATCGACACGGTGATCGTCCCGCTTCCCGCATCGACCGCGCTTACCAGCCCGCCGGTTCCACGGCTCTGCCAGTCGGCCTGCTCTTTCGCGTGCTGCTGTGCAATGTCCTGGGCCTTCATCAGAATGACGCGCGAAGCCGTGAACGAGGTGGCATCGCTGCCAGGCTGGCCCGAAACCAGAATCCGGTCACCCTTTGCAATATCGTTCAGCGTGATGGTCTGAGCAGACTTCAAGTCCTTGCTGCCCGGCTCTAATTGAAGAATGCGTGCGCCATCCGTAACTGTGACGGCGATCTGCTGCTTACTATCGGTCGTCAAGGTGATAGCCGTGCCGGAGATGGCCGCCACCGTACCAATCTTCGGCCCGGTAGCAGCCTGCGCCTGAGCCGCCGCAGTATAGGTCATCAACCCAGCCGCGGGAAGCAACAGGCTCGCGCCAAATATTGATGCCCGGAAGATTCCAAGCCTGGTAACCATTGTGGTCGTCCTTGTATGTCTTGCTATTGCAAAACGTGCGGGTAGCCTGCGCCGGCCCGAGGGAAGTTGTTGCCTCTAAAGGAAGACGCTCCAGCACCCCAAAAGTTTCCTAAATTAAAGGTGATTTCGTGTCAGGAACAAACAGAGCCAAGATGAAGATATCGCCCTAGGCTTAAGACAAGCTTAATCGTACCTTTATCCGCGTGCAAACGCTCGTCTGCGAAGACCCATCGTTGATAGGCTTTAGCCTTCTTTTGCGGAGAGGATGGCAACGCTGTCGGGCGGCAGAAGCACCTTGCCATTGGTAATCCCGATATCATTTCGAGAACCCAGCGACAGAGAAAATCCGCCGCAATTCTCAAACTCGACGGACTCCTTGCCCAGATTGCACAAGACTCGTACCTGGCCACGGTCCATCGTTAGCCAGCGCTTATCCTCGTCAAACTTGACCTTGAGGTGATTCAGGTCTCCGTCATTGAGGCAAGAGGTATGACGCCGCAGCTGGATGAGTTGCCGAAACCAGTTCAGCATCTCTCCGTGATTCTCCTCGTGAATCTCGTCCCAATTCAGCTTCGATCGTTGAAAGGTATCTGCCTCGTCCGGGTTGGGAATCTCATCCGGGTTCCATCCGAATGCCGCGAACTCGCGCTTCCTTCCCTCTCGCACGGCTGCAACCATCGCAGGCTCATCGTGATCAGCAAAGTACTGAAATGGCGAAGAAGCCGCAAACTCGTCTCCTTGAAAGATCAGAGGAACAAAAGGCGACATCAGAACAATCCCAATGGCAACCTTTGCGCGCTCCATGCCGACGATGTGCTCCAAGCGGTCGCCCGTCGCGCGATTTCCCACCTGGTCATGGTTCTGAATGAATCCAATGAAGTGATGCGCAGACAGTCCATGCACGGGACGGCCGTGCGTATGCCGCCGATACTGGGAGTAAACACCATCGTAGACAAATACCGCCGTCAAAGCTTTTGCCAAGCGCTCAAACGATCCAAAATCGACGTAGTAGCCTTTGCCTTCTACTTCAATGTTGAGGATGGTAAACAGCGCATGGTGAAAGTCGTCGCTCCATTGCGCGTCCATGCCGTAGCCACCCGCTTCGCGCGGCGTTACCATCTTCGGATCGTTCAGGTCGCTCTCTGCAATCAGCACCAGCTTCCGCTCAAGCGTCGAAGACAAGATCTCGACCTCCGCCGATAGCTGTTCCATAAAATGAATCGCCGATCGATCCACAAACTCGTGCACCGCATCCAGCCGCAGACCGTCTACGTGATAGTCGCGCATCCACATCAGCGCGTTGTCGCAGAAGAACCGCCGCACCTCGTCCGCACCTGCCTCTTCAAAGTTGACCGCATCGCCCCACGGGGTATTGTGCCGGTGCGTCAGATATGGCCCAAACTTCGTCGTGTAGTTTCCCACCGGACCAAAGTGGTTGTAGACCACATCCATCAGGACCGCAAGGCCGCGCGAGTGACATGCATCGACGAATCTCTTTAGTCCGTCCGGGCCGCCGTAAAGATCTTTGACAGCAAATAATGCGACACCGTCATAGCCCCAGCCAAACTTACCGGGAAACTCAACGACCGGCATCAACTCGATGTGCGTAATTCCCAGCTCAAAAAGATAGTTGAGCCGTTCAATCGCCGCGGCGAATGTTCCTGCGGCGGTGAACGTTCCCACATGCATCTCGTAGATGACGGCGCCCGAGAGTGGCGGCCCCTGCCAGCGGCTATCGTTCCACGCAAAAGCATCATGATCGTAGACACGCGACGGCCCATGAACTCCATGCGGCTGCCACAATCCGCGCGGATCAGGGTAAGGGGTCGCATCGTCATCCAGCACGAAACTGTAGTCCGTACTGTTGTTCGCTGCATCTATCGATGCATTCCACCATCCCGTATCATCCGGTCCACTCATGGGGTGCAGAGCATCGCCGATCTTGACTGCCATCTTCTTAGCACCCGGCGCCCACACGGTAAATTTATACATGGCTCTGCTCCTTGCTGTCGTCCTTGCGTACAAGCAGCGCAACTGGAAAGCCATTCAGCAAATTTTTGATGGCGACTTTTCCTCCATCTATCTCCAGCTTGGTCAGAAGATTTAACCATCTGCCCTTCGGCAGCATGATGCTCGCCTCTCTCCACGCTCCAGCCAGCTTCACTGTCAACCTCGGCACCACAATAGCGAGCGAATCGCCACGAAGATAGGCAATGGCGTGCTCGCTCTTCGGCCCATCTACGAGTAACGGAGTATAGGCTGCGTCCGCGCCAAACCATTCCGGCCTTTCGCGCCGCAACTGCAACGCATGATGAATGACCCACATCTTGGGCAGACCTTCCTCAGAGCGAGCCATCACCTGGGCCGCAATATTGTCCCCATGCAGTTTCCTCAGGTCTTTCATTAAGGCAATACGCTGCTGGTAGTCCACTGGTCGACGGTTGTCCGGATCGACAAGGCTCAAATCCCAGATCTCTGTTCCTTGATATGTATCCGGCACTCCGGGCGCAGTGTATTTCATCAACGTCTGTGCCAGCGAGTTCACGCGACCCGCGTCTTTTACCTTATCGACAAACTGTTCCAAATCTCGCAAGAACGGCGCGCTCGATAGAGTTCCGGCAATAAATCTGGCCAGCGCGTCTTCAAACTCTTTATTGTTGGCAGTCCATGCCGTCTGTTGCTTCGCCTCACGCGTCGCCTTCAACATATAGGCCTGCGCGCGCTCAATCGACAACGGCCATGCCCCGATCAGAGTCTGATAGTACAAGTACTCCGTATTACGATCGGGCATTGCGTTTGTGCCGGCTCCCGCCGTGCGGAACCCATTATTCATCCGGACCCAGCGGTGGATTGCCGCACTGAACCTCGAAGGCATCTCCGACAGCACTTCAATTCTCGCCCGTACATCTTCACTGCGCTTCGTATCGTGGGTGGAGAGCGTCGTCATCGTTAGCGGGTGTGTTGCCTGCATCTTTTCGCAATAAGCATGAAACTCCGCGACGCTCAAACCGTTGCTCCCCGGATCGCCGCCGACTTCATTCATCGCGGACAAGCGGTTGTAACAGTACAAGGCAGTGTCTTCCACGCCTTTCGCCATCACCGGACCAGTGAATTGTTGAAACCGCAGCAGGAATTCGCTCTCCTGCTTGCCAGTCACTTTCATGGTCAGCACCTCGCGAAGAAAATCGAAGAGGCCGCCATCGATGTCCTGCCGCTCCTGCTTCGCATACTCCGCCGCATGAGAGATGTACGCCCTGTCTTCATCCGTGATCTCATCGCGTACCGGCACCACATAGGTGCGATAGATTGCAAAGCAGGCCGCAATCTCCCGAATGGCCCGTCGTATCTCGGCCCGCGTGTAATCCCGCTGGTTGCGATTGGCTTCGCATATCTCGACGAACATGCTGGTCAGGCGATTCACGTCGCTGCCCAGGCCCTCCTGGGTGACGCTGACTTTTTTGTTATGCGCCATCGCTGGAAAATCTGTAAGCTCCCCTGCAAAATCACGGCCCAGAAAAGCTTCATAGACCTTGCTCAACTCTTCCATGCCTTGCGGTGACACCAGCACACCGGCGGCAACATTCAGAAAGTCATAGCCAGTCGTGCCTTCGATGGGCCAACTCTCGCGCAGAAACTCTCCGTGCTCAAGAATTTTTTCGCCCACGATCCACGCATCGGGAGCGCGTTCGCGTAAGCGTTGCAGATACTCCAACGGGTCCCGCAAGCCATCCGGATGATCGATTCTCACTCCGTCCAGAATGCCGCGCTCTATCCAATCTAGAACGAGCGCGTGAACCTCTTCAAACACATGCTCGCGCTCGACACGTAACCCAATCAGCGAATTCACATCGAAAAAACGGCGATATCCAAGCTGCTGATCTGCTGTCTTCCAGTAAGAAAGCCGGTAGTTCTGCTGATTGAGAAAATCGTCCAATGCATCAAGATGCTCATTCAACTCTGCGATAGAGCGATCGATTGCATTGCACCCTTCTGGCTCTTCCCCGCACAGGCGATCCAGCAAAGTGAACAGCACAACCTTGTCACGATGGCGCGCAAGTGTCGTTCTGCGGTCGACATACTCGGGTGTCGGCAGCCGTCCAAACGACGCCGCCAAAAAACTCAGCGTGTCCGATTTCGCATATTCGGCAGCGCGCGTCAGAATCACAGGCAGCGAAGTTGGAGCCACGGGAAACGTCTGGCCTGCACACTCCACCAGAAACCTGCCCCCGCGCCTCGACACCTTGATGCCGCCAGCCTGCAACACTCTTCCATATTGGTCAGAGAGCACCGGGACCAGCACCTTGTCGCGCAGACGCTCTTCCTGCGGTTGCCAATCGATATCGAAGAACGAGGTATATCGGCTGGAGGTTCCGTTCTCCAACACATCCCACCAGTAGCGATTTTCCTTGCCGAGTGCCATATGGTTTGGCACAACATCCAGCACCTGCCCCAGCCCCACTTCTTTCAGCCTGGCACAGAAGCGGCTATGACCCGCCGCCCCACCCAACTCTTCGTTCACTTTCTGGTGATCGACGACATCGTATCCGTGTGTGCTGCCGGGCGCGGCCTGAAGATAAGGTGAACAGTACACATGCGTTACGCCGAGCGCACGAAGGTACTCCGCAATACTTGCAGCATCATCGAACGTAAAGCCCTGGTGCAGTTGCAAACGATAGGTAGAACCGGGAATACGCAAACATTACCCTCAAAAGAAACAGTTACGATCAGATTTGGCAGTCTCTTTTTAGAGGCTCGCAAGGCGAGTTTGGTTGTACCACCTCACCTGCAACGTACTCTCTATTTGCTGCCTTCCGGATGCCACATTCCCGAGATCGCATAGGCCGCGTGAAGGAGTGCGATATGTGTCAAAGCCTGTGGGAAATTCCCTACAAGCCGCTTGCCGACCGGATCATATTCCTCTGATAGCAGTCCCACATCATTGCGTAGTTTAAGCAGCCGCTCATAAAGAGCGATCGCTTCGTCTTTGCGTCCGATGAGCCATAGATTGGTCACCATCCAGAAGCTGCACGCGAGAAACACCCCTTCCCCCGCAGGCAATCCGTCGTCGCTCGTCTTCGTGTCATACCGTTGCACGAAGCCGCCCTTCATCAGACGTTGTTCAATTGCCTCTACCGTTCCGCGAATGCGCGGATCTTCCGGCGGAAGAAATCCAACCATCACGATTCGCAGGCACGATGCATCAAGCTGTTTCGAGCCGTAAGACTGCACGAAGCTATTCAATTTTTTATTGAAGCCCTTGTTGCACACTTCATCATGAATTTCTTTCCTGACTTTTCTCCATCGTTTGATGTCTCCCCCGCCATCAAATTGTTCATGATGCTTAATCGCGCGGTCCAATGCCACCCACGCCATCACCTTCGAGTGGGTGAAGTGCTTGCGGCCATCTCGTGTCTCCCAGATTCCTTCGTCAGGCAACCGCCAGACATCACACAGATGATCGACAAGCGAGGCCTGCAGAGCAGTGGCTGGAACCCGGATGCTCTGTTCCGCCTCGGGGGTACGCGCAAGCGCAGCCGCCACTTCGCCAAATACATCCAGTTGAAATTGATCGACCGCAGCATTGCCGATGCGTACGGGCTGCGAGTTCTCATAGCCAGGAAGCCAAGCCGCCTCCCATTCTAAAAGTTGGCGCTCTCCCCATATTCCGTAGATCGTCTGCACCTGATCCGGAGCGCCGGCGATCGCGCGCAGCAGCCACCTTCGCCATGCAATCGCTTCTTCTTCATACCCTGCCAGCATGAGCACCATCAAGGTAAAGGCCGTGTCGCGCAGCCAGCAATAACGGTAGTCCCAGTTGCGGACGCCGCCTATTTTTTCCGGCAGCGAAGTTGTCACCGCCGCGACAATTCCTCCCGAGGGCCGATAGGACAACGCCTTCAGCGTAATCAACGATCGTTCGATTGCCTCTTTGTACGGGCCGTTGTATTGACTGCGGTGCGCCCACTCCGTCCATAGCCTCTGTGTCTCCGCTAATGCCTTGGCGGCCGGAATCTGCGGCGGAACAGATGCCAGCGAAGACAGGTACGTCATGGTGAAGGTCACTGACTCCTGCGCCTTTACGCTGAATTCACTGACAGTCGTCATATCCTTGCCGCAGAGCGGAGCCTTCGTCTGCAACACAACCATGTCCGGGCCTGCCACAGCTCGCCACTCGCCCTTCATGCTGGTTACCCATGGAGTTGTGCGCCCATAGTCGAAGCGAACCGCAAGTTCCATTCGCATCGCCACTTCGCCGCGCACGCCTCGCACAATCCTCACGATGCTTGAATGCTCGTCACGCGGCGGCATAAAGTCGATGACGCACACTTCGCCCTTCGATGTCTCGAACGTCGTCTCCACCACCAGCGTGTGTGCTCTATACTGCCGACGAATCGCTTTTATCTTGCCTGCCGGAGCTATCTTCCAGAATCCATGGTCCCGCGTCCCCAACAATGCAGCAAAACATGCGCCCGATGAAAACATCGGCCAGCACAACCAGTCAATCGAGCCTTCGCGAGAGACGAGTGCCGCCGTCTCGCAGTCTCCAATCAGGCAATAGTCCTCAATTCTTGCGCCGTGCAGCGGTAAACCCTCTTTTTTCTTCCGTCCTGCCATTGGTTCGTCCCTCTTTGACAGTAGCGTTCCCATCGTCAGCAACCGCACATGGCCCAACCGCATCTCTCTAGTCAGTGGCCGGCCTGTAGACGGTAGGATGCATAGAGCCAATCATTTGTCGAAACGAATCATTAACATGAACAAACTTTTGGAATTGAGTTGAATGAAACCTGTTGAGGGTCGCAAGCGCGTAATTATTGAAGATGTTCAACCACAAGTCGGCTGCGCTCGCTATTCAGCCAAGCGAACGCTGGGCGATAATGTCACCGTAACTGCAGCAGTCTTTGCCGATGGGCACGACCATATCGCGGGACGTCTTATGTTTCGGCATGAGAAAGACAGGACGTGGCGTTCTACCGCGATAACACCACTGACCAACGATCTATGGTCGGCAACATTCGTTGTAGATAAACCTGGAACCTGGAGCTACACCATCGAGGCCTGGGTCGACCACTTCGGCACATGGCACGCCGATCTTCAGAAGCGTCTCTCCGCTCAGCATGACTCCACCGCAGACGCGTCCTCAGCCTCGCAGAATATTCCTCTGGCACTCCGCACAGGAGCAATCCTCCTGGAGGAAGCGGCAACTCGCGCCAAGGGTGCGGATGCCAAGCTACTTGCAAAGGCGCAGGCATCTCTTCAACAGATTGCGGATCAGGGCGACGCGGTCGCAAGTCCCATCGACAATGAACTCGGTAAGCTTGTCGACATCGTAAATCGATACCCCGACCTCACCCTTGCCACGCGATACGATCAGAAGCTCTCTCTCTGGGTCGATCGCGAACGCGCCCGCTTCTCTACCTGGTACGAACTCTTTCCTCGTTCCACTTCCGCCGATCCGGCACGGCACGGCACCTTCGCCGATGTCGAAGCGCTTCTTCCCGACATTGCCGCGATGGGCTTCGACGTTCTTTATCTTCCGCCGATCCATCCCATTGGCGATGCTTTCCGCAAAGGCCCCAACAATAACGTCGTCGCATCCAAAGGCGACCCTGGTAGCCCCTGGGCCATCGGCGCAAAAGATGGCGGCCACACGGCGATCCACAAACAACTCGGCACCATTGCCGACTTCGAGCACCTCGTCGCCGCAGCCAACACGCATGGCATGGAACTCGCGCTCGACATAGCCTTCCAGTGTTCTCCCGATCATCCGTGGGTCACGGAGCATCCTGACTGGTTCATCAAGCGCCCCGACGGCTCCATTCAGTATGCTGAAAATCCACCAAAAAAATATCAGGATATTTATCCGCTCAACTTCGAATCGCCTAATTGGCGTGCACTCTGGCAAGCTCTGCATGATGTCTTCGATTACTGGATTCAGCATGGAGTACAAATTTTCCGCGTCGACAATCCACACACCAAGGCGTTGCCGTTCTGGGAATGGTGCATCGCCGAAATCCACAAAAAGCATCCCGGCGTAATCTTTCTCGCGGAGGCCTTTACCCGACCTCATGTCATGTACTCGCTCGCCAAGGCAGGGTTCACCCAGTCCTACACTTACTTCACCTGGCGTAACACCAGCGCTGAGTTGCAGCAGTACTTTGAAGAGATCACCAAGCCACCCATCACTGATTTCTTTCGTCCGAACCTCTGGCCCAACACGCCCGACATCCTTCACGAGACGCTGCAGAATGGTGGCCGTCCTGCCTTCATGCAGCGCGTCATCCTCGCAGCCACGCTCGGCTCAAACTACGGCATCTACGGACCCGCCTTCGAGTTAGGGGAGAATCTTCCGGCAAAACCAGGCGGCGAAGAGTATCTCAACAGCGAAAAGTACGAGATCCGCCAATGGGACCGCACCGCCTCCCACTCTCTCGCGCCGCTCATCACGCGCCTCAATCAGATCCGGCGCGAGAATCCGGCACTGCAAAGCGACGGCTCACTTCACTTTCATCCGGTCGATAACCCACACATCCTCTGCTACAGCAAAATTGCAGGGAGCAACGTCATCCTCGTCGCGATCAACCTCGATCCCGCACAGGAACAAGCCGGTTGGATCGACCTCGACCTGAAGCACCTCGCCATCGGCCACGGTCAGGCGTTCGATGTAGAAGATCTGCTCACCGGAATCCATTACGAATGGCATGGTCGCAGCAACTACGTCGCCCTGCGCCCCGACGTGCTGCCCGCGCACATCTTTCGCATCACTCGCGACCCGAACAGTGGAAACGGTACTAAACTCACCTCAGCACCTGCACAGGCGGAGACAACCGAGTGAAGAAATCCGGCAGCGCCAGCGATCCTCTCTGGTACAAAGACGCGATCATCTATGAGCTGCACGTCCGCGCCTTCGCCGACTCCAACAACGACGGCATCGGCGACTTCGGCGGTTTGCTCTCCCGCCTCGATTACTTGCAGGACCTCGGTGTCACCTGCATATGGCTCCTTCCCTTCTTCCCCTCACCCCTGCGCGATGACGGCTACGACATCGCCAACTACGTCGACGTCAATCCCAGCTACGGCACTATTGATGACTTCAAGCAGTTTCTCGACGCCGCCCACCAACGCGGCATGCAGGTCATGATCGAGCTGGTCATCAACCATACCTCCGATCAGCATCCCTGGTTCCAAGCCGCACGCCTGGCTCCAAAAGGCTCTCCTGAACGAGAGATGTATGTTTGGTCCGATACTGATCGGCTCTTCGAAGGCGTCCGCATTATCTTCACCGACACCGAAAAATCGAACTGGACCTGGGATGAGGTCGCGCAACAGTACTACTGGCACCGTTTCTTTTCCCATCAGCCCGATCTCAACTTCGACCACCCACGCGTCATGGAAGAAGTCCTCACCGCCATGCGCTTCTGGCTCGATCTCGGAGTCGACGCTCTCCGTCTCGATGCAATCCCCTATCTCGTCGAACGTGACGGCACCAGTTGCGAGAACGTTCCCGAAACCCACGTCAAGATCAAAGAGATCCGTGCCGTCATCGACGCCGAATACGGAAACCGCACCATTCTCGCCGAAGCCAATATGTGGCCCGCCGATGTACGTCCATACTTCGGCGATGGCGACGAATGCCACATGGCCTTTCACTTCCCCTTGATGCCACGCATCTACATGGCGCTCCGGCAGGAAGACCGTCTCCCCATCACCGACATCATGGCGCAGACCCCAGCCATTCCGGACAACTGCCAATGGGGCCTCTTCCTTCGCAACCACGACGAGTTGACCCTCGAGATGGTGACGAACGATGAGCGCGACTACATGTACCTCGCCTACTCTGCTGATCCGCGGATGCGCATCAACGTAGGCATCCGCCGCCGTCTCGCGCCTCTGCTCGACAACAACCGTCATCGCATCGAGTTGCTCAACTCGCTGCTCTTCAGCTTCCCCGGCACACCCATCCTTTACTACGGCGACGAGATCGGCATGGGCGACAACATCTATCTCGGCGACCGCAACGGCGTCCGCACTCCCATGCAGTGGACCTCAGACCGCAACGCAGGCTTCTCCCGCGCCGTCCCCGCCAGGCTCTACGCTCCCGTGATCATGGACCCCATCTGGGGCTATCAAGCCGTCAATGTAGAAACCCAGCTCAGCGATCAGTCTTCGCTCCTGCACTGGATGCGCAACATGATCGCCCTGCGCAAGCTTTTCCAGGTCTTCGGTCGCGGCACACTCGAATTTCTCAATCCCGAAAACCGCAAAGTACTCGCCTACATCCGCCGCTACGATCGCAATGACGGCACACCACCAGAAATTGTCCTTTGCGTGGCCAACCTCTCCCGCTTCGCCCAGCCGGTCTCGCTCGACCTCTCGCAATTCGCCAATATGGTCCCAGTAGAGATGCTGGGCTACGTGCCTTTCCCCACCATTACCGCGCAACCTTACGCGCTCACACTCTCGCCCTACTCGTTCCTCTGGCTCGAGCTGCAGGCCGCCGCCGAAGCGCCGGAACCCATCGCTATCCAAGAGGGCGAGCGCACGCTGGAGCTTCTCAGCCCAACTCTCGATGGCCTGCTCACCGGCACCGGGCTCGAACTCCTCCAGCAGATCCTCCCTACCTATCTGCCGCATCAGCGCTGGTTCGGAGCCAAGTCCCGCACCATCAAAACCGTCTGCGTTCTCGATTGGGTCCAGCTACCCAACATCAACGCGGCCCTCGTCTTCCTTGAGCTCACGTACGAGAATGCAGCCGAAGGCGAAGCGAAAGATATCTACCAACTTCCTCTTACCATCTCCACTGGCGAAGAGGTCGAAAACATTCGCATCGCCAACCCCGGCAGCGTTATCGCTACCCTCACCACTCCGACTGGTCCCGCAATTCTGCACGATGCCGTAGCCCGCGAAGATCTTCGCCAGTCGCTGTTTAGCCTGATCGAAAGCAGCAACGAGATCCCTGCCCAACACGGCGTTCTTCAGAGTCAGAAGAGCACCGCTTTCTCTGAAGCTCGCGGTATCGGCCCCCTACCCGCACGTACTGGCTCCGCAGAGCAATCGAATACTTCCATCCTCTACGACGCCAAACTCATCATGAAGCTCTTCCGTCGCCTCCAGCCCGGCGAAAACCCCGACACCGAGATCGGTCGCTTCCTCACCGAGACCGCACACTTTCCCCGCATCGCGCCCTTCCTCGGCGATATTCGCCTCACCGCGGAGAACTCCGAGCCCATCACCGTCGCCATGCTGCAAGGTCTCGTCGAAAACGAGGGCGACGGCTGGCAGTGGACGCTCGACGAGCTCTCCCGCTACTACGAGAGCGCCGCTACCACTCCCCCGCCCCACGATACCGGCAAGCAGCCCGCCTTCCTCAATCCTCCGGAGAGGGAAGCAGAGACCGAAGCGCACAAAATTGCTCATGAACACGCTGGCCTCTATCTCGACGCCGCTGCCTTGCTCGGCCGCCGCACCGCCGAGATGCACCTCGCTCTCGCCACCCCGACCGAAGACGCCGCATTCTCCCCCGAGCCATTCTCGCCCTCTGACCTCGAAGCGGACGCCACCCGCATCGACGCTCAGATCGTCCGCACTCTCGATGCCCTCAAGCGCGGCATGTCGCAACTCACCGACGACGCCACCGTCGACAGTGCGGCGCTCCTCCTCAGCCGCCGCATCGACCTATTCGCCCGCGCCAACATTATCACTTCGTCAGCTCCCGGAAGCTCCGGCCAGCGCATTCGCATTCATGGCGACTACCATCTCGGCCAAGTCCTTCGCTCGCGCGGTGACTATGTCATCCTCGACTTCGAAGGTGAGCCCGCCCGCCCACTCAGCGAGCGCCGCGCCAAGCAGTCGCCCCTCAAAGATGTCGCAGGAATGCTCCGCTCCTTCAGCTACGCCGCTTACGCCGGGCTCAGCGCCTTCACCCAACGCCGTCCGCCCAACAACGAAGCCGACGCCCGCAACCTCGAAGCCTGGGCGCGACTCTGGCAGAATACGGTCTCGACAGAATTTCTCCACGCCTACCGCCAGGCCATCAGCGCGAGCCCAAACCTCATTCCCAAACCCCCGCAGGCACACATTCTGCTCAACGCATATCTTCTTGAAAAAGCACTCTATGAGTTGCTCTATGAGCTCAATAACCGGCCCGCATGGGTGCGCATCCCACTCACAGGCATCCTCGCCCTTCCTCGCGAAGGGAACATTCCGTAACCTGACGATCCACGTAGCCTGAAGTGGCTTGAAGTATCCTCGAAGTGTCCGGAACGTATCTAAGAGAGTATTCGGTAAAACCTAAAACACACGATGGCCTCCACCCCCACACACATCGACGCCGCAGCGCAGCAGACCGCCGCCATTTCCTCAGGCAGCCTCTTCGTCAGTCTTCCCCCGTTGCCCAACGGGTCGTTCGAGACGATGCTGGCGACCCTCGCCGCAGCCTTTCCTACGCAAACCGTACTCGTGGCCATTCCTTCAGCCACACCGAATGGCACACCGCACGCAACACCAGACAACATTCATCTTGTCCCTTACACGCCAGCGGCAACTTCGACCACCAACTGGGTGCTCACCGCAGCCGACTATCTGAACACCTTCAAGGGAGCAGAGGAGAGCCAGGCCAGCGCCTGTCTTCTGCTCGGCGCCGAATGTCAATCGCTCACCCCGGAAGCCATCCGCGCGCTCGCTGCCTCGGTCACGGGCTCGAACGCGGACCTCGCCGTGGCCCGCTACAACCTCGGTCCCCGCGAAGGTCTGTTCAATTCTGCGATCCTCTATCCGCTCACCCGCGCTCTCTTCTGCGTGCGCTCCCGCTATCCTCTGGCCATCGATCTGGGCCTCTCACTACGCATGACGGAGCGCCTTGCCGCAGCTTCGCAAAAGTTCATCTCAAGCAACCAGAGCGATGCCCTCCTCTGGCCATGCATCGAAGCTGCATGCGCGAACTATGCCATTGCCGAAGTCGACATCGGCTCCCGCGTGCTGCCCCAGCCTGCAGCAGCCGACCTCAACACACTGCTCGCCCAGATCGGCAGCTCGCTCTTCGCCGAAGTCGATGCCAGGGCGGCCTTCTGGCAGCGGGCACGCGGCGCCCAACCTGGGCTTCCCGTCGATCTCTCCGCGTGGCTTACGGAAAGCCCGGACATCACGCCCATGCTCGATACCTTCCATCTCGCTTATGCCAACCTGCACGAGATCTGGTCGCTCGTCCTGCCACCGAACTCGCTGCTCGGCCTCAAGCGCCTCTCCGTCACACCGGCAGATAGCTTCAACATGCCCGACGGCCTGTGGGCACGCATCGTCTACGACTTCGCCCTGGCCTACCGCCTGCGTACCATCAACCGCGGCCACCTGCTCGGCGCGCTCACGCCGCTTTATCTTGCCTGGGTCGCCTCGCATCTCGTTCTGACCGGAAACGGCACGCCACCCGAAAAACATATTCAGGACCTCGCCTCCGCCTTCGAGGCCGACAAGCCCTATCTCGTATCCCGCTGGCGCTGGCCCGACCGCTTCAATCCATGACGACGTCCCGGCAAAGCAATAAGCAAGCAGCCAGAAGCGAATGGCTAAAAGCTGATAGCTCGTATCTGGTAGCTGGTATCAAAGGAGAAGATCATGTGGCAACAAGTTCATAGCGCGCTAAGCCAGTCCGCCCACCGTGTGCTCTTCAAGCTCGCGAGCTTTCTCCCCGGCCTCCTCGCCCTGCTGGTCGCCGTCATCGTGCTTGCCCTGGTTGGCGCAGCTCTCGCTGCAATGCTGCGCCGCATTCTCGTCTCTGCCAAATTCGACGAGCGCATGGCCCGCAACTCAACCGACGCGCTCTCCGACTGGTCCCCTTCCGGCAGCCCCACGCTACTCGTCGCCCGTATCGTCTTCTGGGCTTGCGTGGTCCTCGGGTTCATCATCGGTATCTCTGCCTTCGACGCATCTTCCAACGGATCGCAGATCTCGACCTTCCTGCTTCCCTACCTCACCCACTCCGTCGGCGCCATCGTTCTTCTCATCATTGGCAACCTCATCGCCCGGTTCCTGGAGCGATCCGTACTCATCGGCGCCGTCAACGCCCGTCTTCAGTACGCGCGTTTCCTCTCACTCGGCATCAAGTGGCTCGTACTCGTTCTCACCGCAGCCATGGTGCTCGACCACCTCGAGATCGGAGGAGCCATCGTCGAGTTGGCCTTCGGCATCCTTTTCGGCGGCATCGTGCTTACGCTCGCCCTCGCCGTGGGCCTCGGCTCACGCGAGATGGTCAGCCGCTCTCTTGAAAAGAATGTAGAGCGCACCGACCCTAACGCCGCCACGGAATCCCCCGCCGGCTCCGAGCCGCTGCGCCACTTCTAAACCACGCTTTTATTTGTTGCACATAAATTGAATGGGCGCGATCTCAGTCGCGCCCATTCAGCTCAAGCGCTTCTCAGTAAGCCGGCCCCGAAAGCAAGCTTCGCTGTGCCGACTGATAGAAGCCATAGAGAGCCACACCGCAGAAGCCAACCATCGGCACCAGATACCCCAGCGCTACGCTTCCCGTCTGCCGTGCAATCAATCCAGATACCGGCGGAAAGATCGCGCCGCCGACAATTGCCATCACCAGCAACGAGCCGCCGATCTTCGTGTTCCGTCCCAACCCTTTGAGGCCGAGAGCGAAGATCGTGGGATACATAATCGAGATGAAGAATCCGCTGGCCACAACTCCCCATGCCCCAATGAGTCCTGGGCGATTGACCGCGACCAGCATCAGAAGCGCGTTGACAACACCATAAACCGCGAGCATCCGGCTGGGGCGCACAAAACGCATCAACGGAGTCGAAACAAAACGTCCTGCTGCCATCGCAATCAACGTCGCCAGTAGATACAGTGCGGCTGTCCGCTCGCTCACGACAGTGTACTGCTTCATATAAGGAATCAGGCTGCTCCACGAAGAGATCTGCGCACCTACGTTGCAGAAGTTCGCTGCCACCGCAATCCAGATCGCCGGAACTCGCAGCAACTCTCCGAAGCTGCCATGGTTCTCGCCTTCGCCCTCATGCTCCGACGTCATCACCGGAAACTTCGTGCGCGAGAGGATCAGCGCGCACAGCAGCACCACCACACCGAACGTCAGATACGTTGGCACCACGCGCATAATCTCACTATGAAGATAGGCATGATAGGTGCCAGCCAGCTTCATAGCCGCAATCTGCGCGGCCTTCGGCTCCACGCCAGAGAAAATGAAATAAGTCCCGATCAGCACCCCGGTAATCGTCCCCGGAGGGTTGAACGCCTGCGAGAAGTTCAACCGCTGTTCCGAAGTATGTGGGTCGCCGAACTGCGCGATGAAAGGATTCGCCGCCGTCTCCAACACCGAAGCACCGCTGCCGACCGTGAACAGAGCGATCAGAAACAACGAGTATTGCCCGCTCACCGCCGCAGGCCAGAACAGCACCATTCCCGCCCCGAAGATGACCAGCCCGGTCACCATCCCGGCCTTGTAGCCCCACTTGCGCATCAGCAATGCCGCGGGAATCGCCATGCAGAAGTAGCCGAAGAAGTTCGCCGTCTGCACCAGTTGTGCGCTGAACTGCGACAGCTCGAACGACTTCCTGAATTGCTGCACGAGAATGTCAGTCAGGTTGTTCGACATTCCCCAAAGGAAAAACAGTACCGTCACAAAAATGAACGGCAGCAGGTGCCCCACAGGAAACATGGGGTGCTTCGTGCCATCGTCAACCTTTGCGCTTCCGCCAATCGGCGTAGAAATCTGCATCTCTATCCCTCAATCCTGAACTCTGTTCCTAAGCTTTAAATCTCCACCATAATCTTCGTAAACTTTGCGGGAGCCGCACTCCACTCGCCCAGCAGCCGCGCCGCCTCCGCCAGCGGAACCACCGCGCTCACCGCATCCTCCACCGGAAACTGTCCTGCCTCCAGCATTCGGATTACCTCGCGAAAGTCCTCCGGCAGCGCATTTCTGCTGCCCATGACATCCAGCTCCTTCTGTACGAACAGCCGCGTCTCATATGCCACCAGCTCCTTCGCATAGCCGATGTACACCACGCGCCCGGTGAAGGAGACCTCTTCCACCGCCGCACGAAAGGTCTGCGGCAGCCCAATCGCCTCGATCATCACATCAGGCCCATGCCCGTCCGTAATGGCGCTCAACCGCTCGTGCAGGTCTTCGTTCTTCGAGTGGATCAGATGCTTCGCTCCAGCCTTGCGTGCAATCTCGAGCTTAGCGTCGTCCATGTCGATCGCGATCGTCTCCGCACCACGAAACGCAGCCGAGGCAATCGCACCAAGTCCTACGCCGCCACATCCAAACACCGCAACCGTGTCCTCCGCACTCACCCGTCCACGCGCCGCCGCATGAAACCCAACCGTCAACGGCTCAACCAGACACAACTCTTTAATCGACAGCTTCGCGGCATAGAGCTTCTCAACCGGAACGCTGATGTACTCCGTCATCGCGCCATCACGCTGCACCCCCATCGTCTCGTTGAACTGGCAGGCGTTGACCCTGCCGCGTCGGCATGAAGCGCACTTGCCGCAACTCGTATAAGGCGAAATCGTCACCAGGGTTCCCGCCGCCAGAGCACCACCGCCTTCGACAACCTCTGCCGCGACTTCATGGCCCGGCACGCGTGGAAACGTCACCATCGCATTGCGGCCGCGAAACGTATTCAGGTCGGTCCCGCACATCCCCACCATCTTCACTCGCAGCAAAGCCTCGCCAGCCTGCACAGCGATATCCGGGACCTCGGCCATAGCCGCGACCTCAGGCCCCTCTATCCGAAACGCCTTCATTCAAAAACTCCGATCAACCTATTTTCAAATAGAAAAATAGTCTTTCATAAAATCTACTCCAACCCATACACCGCGGTCGCCGTCCCACCGAACACGGCATCCCGCTCGGCCTCGCTGAAGTCCGCGAAGTAAGTTCGCAGCACATCGAACCAGCGCCCGTACTCACATCCCACCAGACAGACCGGCCAGTCCGACCCGGCCATCAACCGGCCCGGCCCAAACGCCTCCACCACCACATCCAGATAGGGTCGTAGCGACTCCGGCGTCCACGTCTTCCAGTCTGCCTCCGTCACCAGGCCCGACACCTTGCACCAGACATTTTCGCGCTTGCCCAAGTCTCGCATCCGCGCAGCCCAGGGCTCCAGCAGACCTTCGCGAATCAGCGGCTTGGCCATGTGGTCCAGCACGAACACCTGCTCCGGATGCTCATCTACAAACTCAATCGCCTGCGGAAGCTGCCGCTCGTAGATCAGAATGTCGTACACCAGCCCGCTACCCAGAAGAGTACGAATGCCGGAGTTGAAGTCCTCGCGCAGAATATAGTTCTCGTCCTTCTCCCCTTGAATCACGTGCCGCAGTCCCTTCAGCTTGGGCCTGAACTCAAACTCCTCCATCACCCCAGGAAAGTCCTCCCCGGCAATCGGAGCCCATCCCACGACACCGCGAATCGCCTCGCACTCGTCGGCCATCTGCAGCAGCCAGCGAGTCTCGTCCATCGTCTGCCGCGCCTGCACTGCCATCGTGCCGTCGATCCCAGCCGCCGCGATCTCGCACACTAAATCCTGCGGCAGAAAATCTCTGCGCAGTGCTGTCATCTCGTCATCGATCCATCCATAATCCTCAGGCGAATACCGCCAAAGATGGTGATGTGCATCAATCTTTTCTGCCACTCTCTTCGTCCCCTTCAACTCGCTCGGCGACAGCTTTCGCCGCAAAAAAACACAAGCCAAGTCTATCCCAGCCGCACCACGGCTGGTTTTGCGCGAATTATCTCTCGGAAACCTCTATCAGCGCCTGACAGCCCAGGCCATACCATCGGGTTCGCCACCAGCCTGAATGTGCCCCGTCACCGCAAGCGTCTTGAGATCGATGACCGCGACATAGTTATCAGGGCCGCACGCGACAAACGCTCGCGCACCATCGGCCTCAACCAGCACGCCACCCGAGCCATGACCGATAAGGATACGTTTCACCACCTTGCGCGTACTCGCATCCAGAACGATAAGCTCCGGCCCGCTCGACACCAGCACCCGCTTCCCGTCCAATGTGAATTTCAGCCGGTTCGCTCCCTGAGCGTTGATGGCAAGTGTATCTACTACCTTCTTCTCATGAAAATTGATGACTGAGAGCGTGCCATCCTGCGCATTCGCAACCCAGATCTCTTTGCCATCCGGAGAGACGTCAAAGCCCTCCGACCCATTCCCGACGCGAACCACGGTCTCGTTCCAATCGGTGCGAGCCGCGCCACCAGGCCCACCCGGCGGCGGTGGCATTCCGCCAGGTCGATGTGCTCCGGGCGGTGGCCCGGGCATCCGTACCGGCTCCTGGTCGATGATGCTAACCGTTCCCGAGTTGACGTTGCTCGTGACGATGCGCTGCCCATCTTTCGAGACATAGATCATATGAGTACGGTTCTGTCCTGTACCCAAAATCCAATCGACCTTACCGGTAGCGGGATCGTAGCGGCCAATCGCCTTGGCGGCTTCAGCGGTAAACCACGTCTTGCCGCCTTCGAACGCAAGCCCATGCGGCCCCCGCAGCGGACCAAGGTCTACCGTTCGCAGCTTTTTATCCGTTACCAGATCAACGATGGTAAGCGTGTTGTACGCACCGAAGCCATAGTTCGAGACATACGCCGTCGTCCCGTCCTCCGACGCAATGACCTCGTGAGGATCATTCCCCACAGGCACCCTGGCCAGCACCCGCAGGCTCGAAGGATCGACGACACTCAAGCTGTGCTCCTGCTTCGAGAGCACCAGCAGCGATGCCGAAGGTTTGCTCTGTCCATAGAGAAAGCCGGAGAGGCAGAGATAGACGACGGGAACAGTAGCGCGAACGAGAGCTTTCATGCGTTGAGCCTACCCCCAAACCTCACCGCAAAGCCAGAGATTAAGGCACTCCGCAGCTCCAGATCAAGCCCGCTTCTTCAGCTCGGGATACCGCTCGAATATCATGCGCTGGTCTTCGGCGCTCAACTGGCCCAGGCGCTTCGGCTTGTCTTGCGGCCGCATCCCCTTCTGGTTGAGCACATTCATCAGGCTCCATTCACGTTGCAGACCGCGCGGTTCTTCGGCCTTCAAGTCATATCGCGTAAAGTCGATCGCCATGGCAGGGCTGTTCGTGGTCCAGTCGTGCAAAAGCGCCAGCCGAAACTCCTGGTTCATAAACCACTCGATCTCCAGGTTCTTCTCCGAACCCGGCGCACCGGTCCCCTTCTCGTCAAACCGGTAGTTGAGCAACGCATTGCTGGGCGTATGCTTGCGCCACTCCAACCCGAACGCGCCTTCCGTCATCACCTGCGTATCCGGCCAACGTTCGCGCATCGTCTGCAACCAGTAGGTCAGGTCCTCGTCGTGGCCCACCGATACCTCCCAGATGCCCGTCACCCAGCCAAAACCGTTCAGGGCGTGCCCACGGTCAAAGTGCACCGCGGTGGTATCCATCATCTCTCTGCGGCCCACTTCCTTGCCCAGATTCCCCACCGTCTCAATCGGACCCACGCCCATCCGGCTGTTGAAGCCGCCCTGAAAGCCCTCTCGCCGCGCCGTCAGAAAATCGCAGGTCCATCCATCGAGGCACACGCAGTCGATAAAGTCTGCAGGTCCCTGCGCAGGCTTCAGATAGTGTTCGCGGCTTGGATAATACGGATAGCAGATGCCACCATCGCCATCCCCATGATCGATGCCGTGCTGGCTCCAGATCTGGCCCTGGCACACATGAATGCCCTCGTCGGTCGCCAGCAATCTCTGGTTTTCAGAGTCCATGAAGCCTGCCACCACGCACTCCGGGCGATAACCACCGCCAACCATGTCGGAGATCATTCGCAGAGCATCGTGAATCGTCTGCCGGACGTGCTCGCGCGTGTCATACATCGGCGCAAAATAACCGCCTGGGATAAATGTGATCTCGTCGCCATAGCGGTCGTGGTACAAGGCCAGCAGCTTCCGCGCCTGCTTATACTCCTCGCGGTCGTCCTTTAAGGCAAGCCAACTGATCGCCCAGGTCATCTTCCCATCCGGGCAGCCTCTCGCAAAGGCCTCTCGCCGCGAACGGATGTGGGCTGTACTGTTATCGCCAGACTCATCTTCGCCAATCGAGCGGGTGGGAGTTACCTCAATCTGGTTCACCCGCACCACCGAAACGTGGGTCACGAACCGTCCACGCATCGGGGCTGTCTGCTCGGCAAAGAGTTGGCTACTTGCTCCCGGTCCACCCAGCGCGAGCGATGCAGCTGTACCAGCCGCGCCGCCAAGAAAATGCCGCCTCGTCCAACTTTCATTCATCTACCTGCTCCTCTGTTTCGTCAGTTGCCCACAGCTTCGTTGGACGCTCTTTACCCGGCAGCAGTCATCGTAGCAGCCGATGTCCAGATCGATATCCCGGCCTCATGAAATCCACATCCGGCTACGGCATTAAACGCATCACACTCTCTGGAGACTCCTTCCATGCCGACAAAAAAATCCGCCTCCCGCTTCGCAACACAAAGCCGCATCGTCCTTCCCGGCAGCCAAAAGCCAAGCTTTGTCCAGCCTGCCACCGAAAAGCCCGTTCCTGCCGCCACACGCATTACCGTCTCCGTCATGGTGAAATGCAAGACTCCGCTAAAGGCCGCGAATCGCCTGGGCAAAGAGCGCCTCACCCGCGCCCAGTTTCGCCAGTCCCACGGCCCCGACCCCGACGCTCTCAAGCTTATCCGAGCCTTTGCTAAAGAATACGGCCTCACCCCCGTTGCGGGCACCCCCATCCCTGGCAGTTGCATCCTCAAGCTCACTGGAACCATCGCTGCCATGCAAAAGGCCTTCGGCGCCACCCTCGTCCACAAGGTTAGCGGCGCTGCCACCTATCGCATCCGCGAAGGCAATATCACCCTCCCCTCTGAACTCTCAGGCAAGATCGAAGCTGTCCTCGGCCTCGACAACCGTCCCCAGGCTCAGCCCCACTTTCGCGTCGCCCACGGAAAGAGCAAGCCTATTGCACAGGGTGGAGGCTTCGCCACGCCTCAAATCCGCGCCCAAGCCGACATCTCCTACACCCCCGTCCAGGTCGCCCAGCTCTACCAGTTCCCCGCCAACGCCAGCGGCGCGGGCCAAACCATAGGCATCCTCGAGCTAGGCGGAGGCTACCGCACCGCCGACCTCACGGCCTACTTCAAAACCCTTGGCCAGACGGCACCCACAGTCACCGCCGTCTCCGTCGACGGAGCCAAGAACAGTCCCTCCACTGCCGATGGCGCGGACGGAGAAGTCATGCTCGACATCGAGGTCTCCGCCGCCGTAGCTCCGGGAGCCAACATAGCCGTCTACTTCGCCCCCAACACCGACCAGGGCTTCCTCGATGGCCTCGATGCCGCCATCCACGACACCACCAACAAGCCCAGCGTCATCTCCATCAGTTGGGGCTCGGCCGAGGCAAACTGGACCCAACAGTCCATGACCGCTCTCGATACCGTCTGCCAGTCTGCCGCTGCCCTCGGCATCTCTATTACCGTGGCCGCAGGCGACAACGGCTCATCCGACGGGGGCACCGGCAATAACGTTGACTTCCCCTCCTCCAGCCCCCACGTACTCGCCTGCGGAGGGACCACGCTCACCGGCAGCGGAAGCACCATCACCAGCGAGGTCGTCTGGAACGAGCAGGCCAGCAACGAGGGCGCCACCGGCGGCGGTGTCAGCAACGTCTTCCCTCTGCCCTCGTGGCAAGCTAATTCCAACGTGCCCGCGCCGAGCAACAGCACGGGAGGACGAGGCGTCCCCGACGTCTGCGGCAATGCCGATCCCGCCACCGGCTATACCGTCCGCGTCGACGGCCAGACGCTCGTCATCGGAGGCACCAGCGCTGTAGCACCGCTCTGGGCAGGTCTTATCGCCGTAGCCAACCAGCAGAACGGCACAACCGCAGGGTTTCTTCAGCCGCAGATCTACGCTGCCAAGGCCAAATCCGGCTTCCGCGACATCACCTCGGGCAATAACGGCAGCTTCAGCGCCGGCCCCGGCTGGGACGCCTGCACCGGCCTGGGTTCCCCCATCACAGGCACTCTCATCCCATTCCTGGCCACCGGCACCACCTCCGGCAAGAAGCATCCGAAACCGAAGCCCCCTAAAAAGAAGCCCACCAAAAAATCGAACCGATAAAAAATAAGAGGCACCCCAAACGGGTGCCTCTTTATTCTCTAAAGGGATGGAACCTAGGCCAGCCGCTTCTTCATCAGATCCCGCGCAATCGCATCGAGCACACCGTTGAGGAAGTGGATCGACTCGGGCGCAGCGTAACGCCGTCCGACCTCCAGCGATTCATTGATGATGATCGCCGCAGGAGTATTAGGAAATCCCAGCATCTCCGCCACCGCTGCACGAATCAGGCTACGATCGACCACCGGCATCCGCTCAATCCGCCAGTTCTGCGCGTGCGCCTCGATCAACGCATCGATCTCTGTCTGCCGCGAAGTTGCGATGCGGTACAGATCCTCAGCGAAACCGCGGGTGTCGGCATCCACGTCATCCCGCGAAGGCCAGAACAGCTTACGCACTTCCTCAGGACTTTGTTTGCCAAGATCGCCTTGAAACAGCATCTGCATCGTCAATTCACGAGACTTGCGTCGAGTTCCCATTAGAGCTTCACCGCCAGTTTCTTCTGGATCGATATCATCTCAATCGCTGCAATTGCAGCCTCAAATCCTTTATTGCCAGCCTTTACGCCAGCTCGATCGAGCGCCTGCTCCAGCGTCTCGCAGGTCAACACGCCAAAGGCATGAGGAATGCCAGTCTCCTGCTGCGACTGGCCAATGCCCCGCGCCACCTCGATATAGATCGCCTCATAGTGGGCAGTTTCGCCGCGCAACAGGCACCCCAGCGTAATAATCGCGTCAAACCTCTTCGACTCAGCCAGCGTGCGCGCCGCCGAGGCAATCTCCCACGCGCCCGGCACACGAACAATCTCGACATCGGACTTCGCCGCGCCGCTGCGGTACAGCCCATCCAAAGAGCCTTGCAGCAAACGGTCGGTAATCACCGCATTCCAACGGGCGGTCACAATAGCAAACCGCATTCCAGCTGCCGACAGATCGCCTTCTACGGCAACCGGCTTGTTGTGCAGCGGATTCTCCGACTGCCAGAAGCCCAGCGTCAGCGCCTCCGCTTCGCCGGTCGCAATCTTGACCGTAAACAGGCGGCTGTTCCAGTGCGTAAGCTCCACTGCCGACAGCAACTCCGCAATCTCTTCGGTACGGTAGTAGGCCAACATCCACTTCTCGACCGCGGCATGAACCTGGTCGAGCTGCGTCACCTCAATCAGCAATGGCGGAACCGCAGGCGGTCTTCCCGTGACAAACTCAAGGTTCGCCAGCGGCGCAAGATGCGCGGAACCGCGGCCCTTAGCGTCCTGCCAGCCTTTGCCCGGCTCAAAACCCAGTGCGGAGAGCAGGCTGTTGAGCCGGTCGAACGTATCCGCCGAAGCAATGGCGCCGACAACCGTAATTCCCTTAATCATAAGTTCGATTGTATCGTCTGAAATGCAATGCGAAGGAGATGCCGGTGAACTACGAGATGCTGTTGTGCGAGGCTCATGGACCGATTACGACCGTCACCCTGAACCGCCCCCAGGTTCTGAACGCATTGAACACCCAGGTCTTCGACGAGTTGGAAGCAGTGTTTACTGCACTCGCGAAAGACCCTGCCGTCCGCGTGATCCTGCTGACAGGCGCGGGGGAAAAGGCATTCGCCGCAGGAGCCGACATCAACGAACTTGCGGCGGCCGATGCCGGATCCGGCGAAGCCAAGGCACGGCGGGGGCAGGCGGTCTTTCGCCTGATCGAGATCTGTGGCAAGCCGGTCATCGCCTGCATCAACGGCTTCGCGCTGGGGGGCGGGTGCGAGCTGGCCATGGCCTGCAACCTGCGTCTTGCCAGCGAAACGGCCCGTTTGGGGCAACCGGAGGTGAAGCTTGGGTTGGTACCCGGATACGGCGGCACCCAGCGCCTGCCTCGACTAGTTGGACGGTCGGCGGCCCTGCGCCTGATGCTGACCGGAGAGATGATCGGAGCGGCAGAGGCATTGCGGATTGGGCTGGTGGACGAGATCGTCCCGCCCGAACGGTTAATGACGCGAGCAAAGGAGTTGGCCAACGCGATCGTGACCATGGCTCCGCTGGCCGTGGCCGGATGCCTGGAGGCTGTCGAACGTGGAATCGGATTGCGAATCGACGAGGCCATGCAGGTGGAGGCGGAAATATTCGGGCGACTCTGCGGAACAGACGATAAAGCTGAAGGAACGACGGCGTTTCTCGAAAAGCGGTTACCGGAATGGACAGGTCGATGAAAACCCGGCAAAACTTTGCGCTTTGGCGCTTTTCTGAAGGAGCAGCCACTTGATATGCTGATATTTGTGCGTAGCCCTCGATCCATCGTCCAGTTTGCCCTGCTCCCCGCCCTTCTCCTTCCCGTGATGCTCACCGGCTGCACCCATACCTCGACGCCGAGCCAAGCGGAAGTGCGGGCGATTGCCGCCGAACAACAGGAGGAAGCTGCCCAGGCGAAGCAGGAGATGGAGGCCATTCCGATGCCATCGAAGGCGCAGTACATGGCGGTCAAGAGTCTCAATCTCTGGCAGAATCCTTACCTGACGGTTCAGGGCGGCATGGTGACGGTGCATGTAATGATCGCGGACGCCAATACCAGCGATCTCGGCAAGGGCGGCCTGCTGCGTCCCATGGGCGCGCGACGACGCGATTTGAATGTGCGGTTGACCGAACTCTCCGCTGCGCTCAATGCGATACCGCAAAGCTCATGGCCCTATGGCCGCGTGATCGCGGTGGAAGAGGCGCACGAGGTCCCGGTCAAAGCACGTCCCCAGGTCCGCCGTAATGTGGAGACGGTGGTCAATACTCTGAACAATCTCGGCATTGTCGTGTATGACTGGAGCGATTCGGGAAAGAGCTAGGCTCTTTATTGCTTAGCTCTTTGAATACGTGCAGTCGAATCCACCGGCAAGCCTAAGACGGATGGAATGCATCTTACCTATACGAAAGATGTCGAGGTGACGAGTGGGTGAGATGGGTGAGGAAAGAAAGACTGAATTTGGGAAGTCGTTAGTCAAGGGCCTGGTAGCTGGCTTGATTGGAGGACTTGTCGCCACGGCAGCGAAGACGATGATGGAGAGAGTCTATCCTCCGCGCACGCACGGAGAGCCTGAGCCTCCGTCGATGCTTGCCGAAAAGCTGGCTGGGCACGAACTGACGACAGGCCAAAAAGCCGTTGCCACAGAGACGATCCATTGGGGATTCGGCGCGTTGACCGGCGCAGCCTACGGAGCTCTGGCTGAGTTTTATCCGGCAGCAACCGCAAAAGACGGCGCAGGGTTTGGCATGGCGCTGGCTTCGTTGACCCATGAAGGAGCGCTGCCCGCGATGGGATTGTCCGCGCCACCAGAGCAACAGACCACCCGGGAGCGCACCAGCGAGATGGCGTCTCACGCAGTGTTTGGCGTGGTAACGGAGACAGTGCGGCGAGTGGTGCGAAAGATCCTGCGATAAACCTCTCGGACTAACGTGAGGCTACTCGCCCCAATGCTCTGATCGCAGCGGGGCCGACGACTCGAGCCTTGACGCCGATTGCGAGTCGATGGGTGGGGCGAGACTGCGGTTGAGAGCCATCTGCCCATGGCACAGCACGAAGCAAACCCAATACACAACGGAAGAACTGTGATGTTGAGAAGTCTCTGTCAGGTAAAAGACAACTCCGACAAAAAGCAGAATGATAGGGCCTGTCTTCGCTACCCAACTCTCTGAATATTTGCGGATTGAACGAAGCTGTTCCTCATTCCAGCGTTCCAACCGGATGCCACAAGTAAGTTCCTGTTGCGCCCACCAGCCAAGATAACCGCCGCCGCCGAAAAACATGCACATCACGATGAGGTGCGAGATGAAGCTGAAGCCGAGGAATCCGCCATTGCAATCACCTCTATAGTGGCTTCCGTGCGGTACGACAAGAAAAGCGCTTGCCACGATAAGAGTGCCCAGAATAATGAGTCCAACAAGTTGCGCGGGAGTGGCCTTCGAGCGCTTCATGGAAGCAATATAGCACTGGCGAGCTTTGAATCTGCGATCTAGACGCCCTTTTTCATCGGTTCCCAGATGAACTTGTGAATCTGGAGCGAAAGGCGGGCGTCGAGGCCATCAGCCAGCATCCATTCAACTAATTTTCGCGGGTCGAGCGCCATGTTGTCTGCCGTGCGCTGCGGACTGGGTGTCTGCTGGAAAGCCGGGCTGAGCAATATGCCTCCAGCCTTGCTGTTCAGATCATGCTGGCGGATGAAGTCGCGGGCAAACTCATAGTCTTCGCGGTTGGTGATGACGAACTTCACCTCGTCACCTTTGGTGAGGGCTTCGAGGTTTTCAAGACGGAAGCTATTAGCCGCCGCGCCTGCACCGGGGGATTTCACGTCAACGATCTTGTGCACAGCTTTGGGCACTTCCGCCAATGGTCGTTCACCGGAGGTTTCGATCATCAATGTGTAATCCTGTGCGAGCAGCCGCTGCATCAGCGGCAGAAGCTCCTTCGCCTGCAACATCGGCTCGCCACCCGTGAACTCAATCAGCCTGCACGGGGTGAGCGCCTCGATCTGGGTAACGATCTCATCCTCGCTAAAGGGCTTGCCGCCGCTGAAGGTGTACTCGGAGTCGCACCAGGCGCAGCGGAGATTGCACCCCGCGAGCCGGACGAAGATGCAGGGGAGTCCTGCGAAGGATGACTCGCCCTGAACGGATTTGTAGAGTTCGATTAAGTGCATTTCGAGAGGGCTTATTCGTAATAACGGGCGAAGCTGGTGTCGGTCTCGTAGAG
This sequence comes from Granulicella sp. L56, assembly GCF_009765835.1. Lineage (NCBI taxonomy): Bacteria > Pseudomonadati > Acidobacteriota > Terriglobia > Terriglobales > Acidobacteriaceae > Granulicella > Granulicella sp. L56. The sequence continues at coordinate 51,806 of NZ_LMUS01000004.1, forward strand.
AGTGCAGTCCTTGATGCGAACGCGGCCCCCGGTCATGTCGTGGAGCTGCTTCGCTGTCTCCTGATAGAAGTAGCGAGCGAGATTCTCAGCCGACGGATTGACCGTCGTGAAAGGCTCAAGGTCGTTGATCATCTGGTGGTCGAGATAGTCGACGACCGGACGCATGACCTGCTTGAGCAGCTTGAAGTCGAGCAGGAGACCGGCTTCGTCGAGGTCGGGTCCGATCAGCGTGACGAAGACTTTGTAGTTGTGGCCGTGCGGGTTCTCGCACTTGCCGCGATAGTTGCGGAGGTAGTGGCCGGAGGAAAAACCGGCTTCTACGGTGACTTCGAACATGGTTCTACGATCCCTTCAACGGCCGCGTCAGGCTGGATTTGGAGCTGGAGTAACGCGGCTTTCGGCGTGATTTACGCCTTCTAAAGCCTGTTAACTTCATTGTACCGTCTTCGAGCGGCCTAATGCTTTTTGCGCTGCTGGCGGCGCTGCTCGTCGGTGTGGCGCTCGGCCTGCTCGAAGAGCGAAGAAAGCACGGCAGCGAGCGAGACGACCATGCTGATAAAGAAGAGCGCAAGGCCCATCGTCCGCCAAAGTGACGTGTCGCCCGGAGAGCCCGGTTGCTGCGCAATATTGGTATAGGAGATCCCGAAAGAGATCATCGCAAAGACCAGCAGCGTTCCGGCAAGGATGTAAAGATTACGGCCCATATGAATAGCTTCATTTTACGGCTGGCAGAGCCTTTCTCATTTCGTAAACTAAAGAAATGAAGAAAGTCCGCTCTCCGCTATACGTCACCACGCTCATCGCGGGCGCTTTTTTCATGGAGAATCTGGACGGCACGATTATCGCCACGGCGCTGCCACAGATGTCGCACAGCTTTCACGTCAGCGCGGTCAGTCTGAACATCGGAATGACGGCATATCTGCTGACTCTAGCAGTCTTTATTCCTATTAGCGGATGGGTGGCCGACCGCGTTGGCTCTCGCACTGTCTTTGCCGCAGCGATCGGTGTCTTTACGCTGGCTTCCTTGCTCTGCGGCGTGTCGCACACGCTTACGCAGTTCACGCTGATGCGCATTCTGCAGGGCATCGGCGGAGCGATGATGGTGCCGGTGGGACGGCTAGTCGTGCTGCGCAGCACTCCGAAAGACCAGCTCGCCCAGGCCATCGCGTACATCAGTTGGCCAGGCTTGACCGCGCTCGTGATCGGGCCGCCTCTGGGCGGCTTCATCACAACCTACATGAGCTGGCACTGGATCTTTTTCCTTAACCTGCCCCTTGGCATTCTGGCCCTCATTCTGACCATGCTCTGGGTCGAGAACGTACGCACGGACGAGGTGCATCCCTTCGATTGGCTCACCTTCCTGTTGGCCGGCTCTGCCTCTACCGGAGTCGTATACGCCATGGAGAAGCTCGGAGCAGAGGGAGTGCACTGGCAGTTGCCCACCTTCATCCTTGCGCTCAGCGTATTGAGCGGAACCCTCGCGACCTTCTCTGCCCGCCGCAACCCGGCTACCTCTCTAATTGACCTCGAATCCCTGAGGATGAAGACCTACTCGCTCTCGGTCTACGGAGCAAGCGCCTTCCGCATTTCCGTCTCGGTACTGCCATTTCTGCTGCCGCTGATGTTTCAGATATCGTTCGGCCTGAATGCCTTTCGATCGGGTGTCTATCTGCTCGCGCTCTTCGCCGGAGACCTGAGCATGAAGGCCTTTGTCATCCAGGTACTTCGCCGCTTCGGATTCCGCAACATCCTCATCGTCAATGGCGTGATTACCGCAGCATCCATGGCCCTTTGCGCGATCCTGAGCCCCGTAACGCCACCTATCTTGATCGTCTCCATCCTATTTTTCCACGGCGCCTGTCGATCCATGGAGTTCACCTGCATGACGACGCTCGCGTACTCAGAGATTCCGTCCAATAGGATGAGCCGTGCCAATGGATTTCTCAGCGCCGTCATGCAGCTCGGCATGGGCATGGGGGTCGCAGTTGGGGCGATCACATTGCGGCTGGTCGCCCATGCGCATGGCCACTCCGCTGCTACGCCGCAGCTTCGCGACTTTCACTACGCCATTCTCTTCATGGCCGTTCTCGCCCTTGGACCTGTCTTCAACAGCATCGGCCTGCCACATGATGCAGGCGCTACCACCAGCGGGCATCGTCCGCAGGAGTTGGAAGTAAACCCCGCCTAAGCGTGTCTTCGTGGGAAGTAGCCTACTGCTTGAGAGTGACTATCTTTTCGCCCGAGGCCGCGAAGAACTCCTCGACGTCGGTAATCTCCTGCGTAAGCCGATACGGCGGCAGGCTTTCGAGGAATATGCGGCCGTAGCGCTGACGCTGGATGCGCGGGTCGAGCAGCACCAGAACACCGCGGTCGTCGAGCGAACGAATGAGGCGGCCAAAGCCTTGCTTGAGCGTGATGACAGCGTTAGGCACCTGATAGTCGAAGAAAGGCTTTCCGCCAAGCGCTTCGATGGCCTCCATGCGCGCCTTGACGACGGGATCGTTAGGCACAGCAAACGGCAGCCGGTCGATAATGACGCAGCTTAGCTGCTCGCCCTGCACGTCTACTCCCTGCCAAAAACTCGAGGTGCCGAAGAGCACCGCGTTGGGCGTGTCGCGAAACTGCTGCAGAAGAACATGCCGCGGCGCTGTGCCGTGAAGCAGCAGCTTATAAGGCAGTTCAGCAAGCAGGCGGTCATGGGTCTCGCGCATCTGCTTATAACTCGTGAACAGGCAGAAGGCGCGGCCTTTGGTGATCTCGAGCACGCGGCGGATGCGTTCGGTCGCCTTGAGAGGAAAGTCAGGCTCGCGCGGATCAGGCATGTTCGGCGGCAGATAGAGCAACGCCTGCTTCTCGTAGTTGAAGTGCGAAGGAACGACGAGTTCGCGGGCGCTGGTCAGTCCCAGCCGCTTGCGAATATGGTCGAATCCTCCTGAAACCGTGAGCGTAGCCGAGGTCAGCACGACGCTGGAGTAGGTATCGAAGAGCGACGTGGTGAGCAGCTCGGAGACATCGATCGGCGTGGCCTGCAGATGCGTATGAACCGCCGCCGGAGCGGCCCCGCCACGAGCCAGATTACGAACGCCACTTCCTGCGCGACGCTCGATCCAGAAGACCGTGTTGCGGTCGGAAGATTCGAGCAGAAACGCAAGGTGTGCGCGAATGTCTGCGGTGCGTTTGCGCAGGCCGGGAATCTCTTCGATATTTTTAACGCACTCAAGTTCGCCCTCGAGTCGCGTCAGCGCATTGAGCGTAGCGGTATAGGTGTCCCCGCTCTCTTCGAGAAAGGCTTCACGATCTTCAAACGGCATTCGTCCGATTGCCGGAGCGCCAAAGCTATCCTCGCTAGGCAGCGCGGCGAAGAAGCGATGGGCGCGCTCTTTGACGTTGACACTGGCGTTGACGATGGAAGACGAGAAGGCCTCCCTGCTCTTGAGCATCGTCTCGATGTCGCGGGTTAACTCGTCAAAGCGCTGAGTGCTGAGGCCAATACCAAAATAGTTTGAGGCAATCTCTTCCAGCTCATGCGCCTCATCGAAGATGACGACTCCGGCCTCGGGCAGGATGCCCGCGTCAGGCGCGTTCGCAGCCTGCTGCTTGATACTCAGGTCGGCGAAGAAGAGATGGTGGTTGACGATGACAATGTCTGATTCAAGCGCTTTGCGGCGCATGTTAGTGACGAAGCAGCGCTCCCAGTCGGGGCAGGTCTGCCCGAGACAGGCCTCGGTGCGGGCGTCGAGCTTGCTCCACAGCGCAGAGGTTTCGGGCAACGCGTCGATCTCGGCGCGATCTCCGGTCTCGGTAGTCTTCTCCCACTGCGACAGGATGTGAAACTGGCTTATCTCTTCAAGGCCATTGAGCAGCGGGCTATCGCGGAGGGCGTAGAGCTTGTGGCGGCAGAGGTAATTGCTGCGGCCCTTCATGTAGCAAACCTTCAGCGGGCCAAGCAGAGATTCAAGAAAGGGAACGTCCTTGAAAAAAAGCTGCTCCTGAAGATTTTTCGTTCCGGTGGAGATAATGACCCGCTGCTGACGCTCCCGGGCAAGCCGCAGAGCAGGCAGCAGATACGCTAACGTCTTTCCCGTTCCCGTCCCCGCTTCGACGATCAGATGGCGCTTCTCCTTGAATGCCTTTTCGATGGCGCGTGCCATCTCGTACTGTCCCTTGCGGTGCTCGAAGGCGAGCGATGAACGGGCCAGCGTGCCTCCAGGAGAGAAAAAATCGTGCAGGTTCGGCAGATTCTCTGGCGGAGCAGGCGTGATCGAGATGGGAATTGTCGTGGACAATGTATGGTTTGCGCGAGATAGGGCGGCACAGACGAGCTACGCTTTCTATAATAGAAGCGTAGCGAAGAATTAGCGTAATTGCCTTGCGCCTTACAGGGTGTGTGGGAGAAAGATGGACATTCACCGTGGCTCAAAAAGACGATAGGAAGCGGCTGGGCAAAAAACACAGACAGGCAAAGACCCGTCCCAAAAAGGGCCGAGCGCCGAGAGTCGCTCCAACCACAGGAGCCGTAGACCCGCGCAAGCGCAAGGTGCTGGCCACAAAGAAGGCAGCGGCGGCCAAGGCCAAGCTGGTGTCGAAGCGGTCTCCGGAGTTCGAGACCAAGAAGACGCTGCGGACCGCGCAAAGTACGCGACCCGCCGATGGAATCGTTGGCCGACAGACGCCTCGTTCCTCCAACGTTGCCGGAAGGGAAAACATCGGCGAGGACGACTGGCGCGAAGCCGAGGCAATCGCTGCGCAGTTGTCGACCGTAACCGAGAGCGCGGAAGCACAGGAGCTGCCGCTGATTGCCGTCTGCGGCCGGCCGAATGTAGGCAAAAGCACGCTGTTCAACCGCCTGACAGGATCGCGCCGTTCGATTGTCGGCGACGAGCCCGGAATCACTCGCGACCGCATCTATGGCGAGATCGAGTGGGCGGGACGCGATGCACGCATCGTCGATACTGGCGGAGTTGTGCCGGACGATGAGGCGCTGATTCCCAGCGAGATCTTCCGTCAAGCACAGGTCGCGCTCGAAGAAGCGGATTCGATCGTCATGGTCGTCGATGGACGAACAGAGCTGGCTTCGCCCGACATGGAGCTGGCAAGATTGCTGCTGCGCGGCGGCAAGCCGGTATTTCTGGCGGTGAACAAGATGGACACCGAGGCCATGCAGTCGCAGGCAGAGAACTTCCGGCGACTCGGCTTCCGCAATGTGCTGGCTATTTCGGCGGAGCATGGCAGCGGCATCGGCGATCTGCTCGATGAGGTGTTCGCTTCGCTGCCTCCTGAAGAGGTGGACGAAGAGCCGACCGAGGTCATGCTCACCGCGGAAGACGAGATGACCGAGGACGAAGATGGACCGCAGCCAATCCGTAAGCTGCGCACGCATGGCGACTATGTCCAGAAGGAGACCAAGATCGCCATCATCGGCAGGCCGAACGTCGGCAAGAGCACGCTGCTGAATGCGCTGACAGGCACCGACCGCGCGATTGTCTCGCCGATTGCTGGAACCACGCGCGATGCGGTCGATGAGGTTGTGGAACGCGGCGGACACAGCTTCCGCTTTGTCGATACCGCAGGCATTCGCCGCAAGGGCAAGACCAAGCTGATGGCCGAGAAGCTCTCCGTCGTGATGGCGCGCAAGCACCTCGAAGCTGCGGACGTTTCGCTGCTGGTCATCGATGCGGTCGAAGGCGTAACCGCGCTGGACGCGAACATCGGCGGCTACGCGCATGAGAGCGGGCGCAGCGTCATCATCGTGGTCAATAAGTGGGACCTGATGACGACGGCGCGGAACGACGGCAAACCGCCTGCCGATATCAAGATCTACGAGCAGCAGGTTCGGGATGCGCTGAAGTATCTGGAATATGCTCCGCTGCTGTTTATCTCTGCATCAGAGGGCATGAATATCGAGTCGGTGTTCAAGAAGGTGGAGCTGGTTTCGCGGGAGCGGCGCAAGCGCGTGACGACAGGACAGATGAATCGCTTTCTCGAAAAGGTCGACTTCCAGAAGGCTTCCGTGCCGATGAACAAGCGCGTGCGGATTTACTACATGACGCAGGCTGCGGTTGCTCCGCCGACGTTTGTGCTCTTCACCGACAAGGATGTGAAGATGCACTTCTCGTTCGAGCGGTTTCTGGCAAATCAGATTCGGGACAACTTCGGGTTTATCGGATCGCCGATCTGGTTCAAGATCAAGGCGCGGAACAAGAAGAAGGCGGATAGCTAGTAGGCCAATTCCGAAGATGAACCCGGACCTGCCGGTGTGGGGGGCAGGTCTGGAAATAACGGTGGAGGGGGGAAGTCCGGAGCGGGTGGCTCGAGAAGATCTCCAAGCAGAGGGTAGCGACCGCCAAGGAAGTAGAGCGCGTAGTTCTGGTAGAACATGTGCGCGCAACCCAGCACACCGATGACGATGTAAAAGAGAACGACGATCACGGCAACGCCGAGCATAATGCCGCCGCCGATGAGAAGCAGATGGCCAACGGGACCGAGGGATCGGAACATGAACCATCCCAGGAGCGCCAAAAGGGCGAACGGAATGAGCGCCACCAACTCCGCAAGCATGATGATGACCTGCACGATCGCCATCCCAGCTATAGCGAACAGCACCTTGAAGATGGTGTAGAGAAGGACCTGACCCGGCTCTGCTTTGATGAGTTGAAAGAATCGACCAAGAGCCTCGGAGATAGAGGCTTCTTCCAAGGCGATCGAGGGCAGGGCGAAGTCGCTGAGGAGCGATGAAGACAGCATGAGAATGGCGATGGGAGCAAAGAGGCAGACGTAAAAGAGAAAGAGACTGGCGAACATCTCCGGCGATGGGGGTTGGCCAGGCTGGATGGTCATATGCGTGATCAACGAGCGGAACGCATAGAAGATGGGAGTGGCGAAGATGGCCGTGACGACGATGCTAAGAATAAATTTCAAGCCAAGCCACGGCCAGGTGCGCGAACTATATCTCTTCCACAATGGAGCGACTTTCGTACTCTTCTCGGCGGCGATGGCGAAGAGTACGAACTGCAATCGCGATCCCAGATAGAAGAACAAAAACAGGACTGCAGCAGTGAAGAGGCCGAAGGCAGCGGTTGCAAGGCCGAAATGAACGCCTTGCTCGCTGGCGGGTCTGGGTACTGCGAAAAAGATGAGGGGATATGGAATGAAGGCTAGTCCCATTGCGCTGAGGTAAGCGACTGCGGCTAGTTTCCACGACCGTCCCTTGCGGAAGGGCCGAAAGAGGATTGTTCTGGTGCGCTGAATTGCTGGGTTGATCGCTTCACTGGCCGAGAGCTGTCGCATGATTGAGTGCGATGAGGGTACCTCAGGTTTTTCAGTTTGAGAAGAAATTTATGCGAAGGGGTGCGGACGGTCGTCCTATATAAGTTGCATTCTCCTTGGATTAGTGGATAAATGGGTGTCTCCCCATAGGGCCCTGAGATTTCAGGCTGTCTTATTGAAGGTGCTACCGGGCCCGGGATCCATTTCCGAATCTAGAGAAATTCAGGAGAGTGCCATGAATGTCATGGGCATCGTTACAGACTTGATTGCTGGCGGCGTCGGCGGAAATATTGCGGGTGCGGCTTTGAAGAAGATTAACCTTGGCCCTGTTGGAAATTCGATCGCGGGAGCCATTGGGGGTGCCGGGGGCGGCCAACTATTGAGCCTGTTAACGGCGGGTGGCGCGGCGGCTACGGCGGCGGCGACTACGGGCGGGGGAACGGACCTGTCCTCGATCCTGGGAAATGTGGTTGGCGGCGGTGTCGGAGGGGCGATTCTCATGGCGATCGTGGGACTAATCAAGACGAAGATGAGTACCAGTACGGTTTAGCCGTAGAGATTTAATGACGAAGTAATCCACTCTCTCCATGCGGCCAGGGCTCGGTCGCATTGGAGTTTGTGGCGTTCTTTTTTGTCGCGGATTTTTTTACGTAGCTCTTCTTCGAGCGGCACCAGCAGGTCGAAGGTGATGTTGGCGGGTTGAAAACGCTTGCCTTCGGCGTGGGTGATGTAGTGGGTGAGACTGCCGTTGGCGCTGGCTCGGGGCGCGGGTGTGGGCGCGTTGCCGTGGGCGAGGGACGCAGCGTAGCGTCCGGCGAGCATACCTGAGGCGATGGATTCGGTGTAGCCTTCAACTCCGCTGAGCTGTCCCGCGATCATGACGCTGGGGTGGGCTTTGAGCTGCAGGGTTTCGGTGAGCAGCGTAGGAGCGTTGATGTAGGTGTTGCGGTGGATCTGGCCGTAGCGCAGAAAGGTCGCGTTTTCGAGGCCGGGGATCAGCTTGAGGACTCGATTTTGTTCGCCGAACTTCAGGTGATTCTGAAAGCCGACGAGGTTATAGCTGTCGGCGCGGAGGTTCTCCTGGCGGAGCTGGACGACGGCGTAGGGCCAGCGGCCGGTTTTGGGGTCGGTGAGACCGACGGGCTTCATGGGGCCGAAGCGAAGGGTGTCGCGGCCGCGGCGGGCGGTCTCTTCGATGGGCAGGCAGCCCTCGAAGTATTGCAGCTTCTCCCACTCCTTCGACTCGACGTTCTCGGCGGTGGTGAGGGCGTCGAGGAAGGTCTCGTACTCTTCTTTGGTGAAGGGGCAGTTAATGTAGTCTGCAGTGCCTTTGTCGTAGCGGGCGGCGAAGTAGACGCGGTCCATGTTGATGGTGCTGGCGTCGACGATGGGGCTGATGCTGTCGTAGAAGGCGAGGTAGTCGGAGCCGGTGAGGCGTTGCAACTCGGCAGCGAGCGCCGGTGATGTCAACGGGCCGCTGGCGAGGATGGTGATCGTGTTGGGATCGTTCTCGTCGAGGTGCGTGACCTCTTCGCGGTGGACGGTGATGCGAGGCTCGGCGGCGATGCGTTCGGCTACGCGTTTGGAAAATTCGACGCGGTCTACGGCGAGGGCGTGTCCGGCGGGAACGGCTGAGGCGTCGGCTTCGACGAGCAGGATGGAACCGGCGCGGCGCATCTCCTGCTTGAGCAGCCAGGGAGCGGTGTTTTCGCTCTCGGACTTGAGGGAGTTGGAGCAGACGAGTTCGGCGAAGTCGCTGGTCTGGTGCGCCTCGGTCGAGCGCGTCGGGCGCATCTCGTAGAGATCGACCTCGCAGCCGAAACGGGCGGCTTGGAGCGCAGCTTCGGGACCGGCGAGACCTCCGCCGATGACTTTGATTCGCTTTGGTGCTCGTTCTGCCAAGGTCCCCCCCTCCCTCTACTTTTCCTGCAAAGTCTTCGAAACAGATACTTTAGGTCTAGACTAGATCGCCAAAGTATTGATTTTACGCGAGACCAATCCGCAAAGTATTCGATCTAAACTAGTTAGAGACACGAAAACGTGAATGCCCATGGCGAAAGATGTTGGGTTTTGGTCTTGCCCCTTCTTTATTATACGGGGCACGTCAAGGTTGCTGGGGGAGACAATACGAGTCGAATGGCCGTAGGGTGTCGAGATCCGGAAGGCCATTCCGGAAGGCCATATAGATGTTCGATGTCGGTTCGGTCGTAGACAATTCATAGTCTAATGCGTTCCGGAACAACCATCGAGCGGGCTTTCAGCCCTCATCTTTGGCAACAGGATCATGGGGCTTCGCCCCATGCTGGTATTGATCGCGCCGTTGACGCTTGCGGCATCGCGTTGGAGTAGGCAATGAAGTGAAACGAAGCCTAGAAATGTAGGTGAAACGGGGTTATGGTAGTCTGGGTTCCCTCCCCGATATCTCAAAGGCACCACTTTGTTTCCGAGGAGGGAACTATGCACATTTCATTGGGCAAAAATAAGCCGACGTCCGCTATGGGACGCCGGGTAGCTGCGCGCGTGGCTTCACGCTCCAACGTCATTCTTTCGGCCTTGCTGGTGCTGGCAACGAGTGTTGCCCTGGCTCCGGCGGCGAGGGCTGACTCTTACAACTTCGATTTCAGCGGCGGCGGTCTCAACGCCTCCGGGGTGATCACGGTTTCGAATGCAACGGTCCCCGGAGTGCCCGGCGCGTTGCAGGTTACGGGAATCAGCGGTACCTTCTCGGACTCGAACCTTGGCCTCACCAACGCGGCGATTACCGGGTTGGTGGCCACTTCGCTACCTTCGGGCATCAATCCCGACGGCACCTTTATTCCGCCCGGCCAGGCATCTGGCGGCTCTGGTTTCTCCTATGACAACCTGTTTTTTCCGGCAGGAGACTCGCCTGCGGTATGCCCTCCAGATCCCACTGATCCGAATGGGGAGTACCCCTTTGGTGGTGGCCAGCTCGACATCTATGGCCTGCTGTTCAATGTCGCGGGCGGCTACAACGTCGACGTGTGGAGCAATGGCGTGCTGCCGGGGCTTGGTTTGAGCTATGGCGCGGGTGATTCGCTCAATGGAACAGTGCTCACCACCTTCGGAGAGCCGTTTGCCGGTACGAGCGTCAACTTTGCCGCCTCGCCGATTCCGGAACCGGGTTCTCTGATACTGCTGGGCACCGGGATGCTTGGACTGGTAGGCACCCTGCGGCGCAGGATGGCCGCATAAGGCTGGCATAATCGGGCAAGATCGACCACGGATGACGCGGATCGACTCGGATGAGAATTTTAATCCGGGTTCGTCTGCTTCATCCGTGGTCGTCGCTTTTACCGTTGCTATAAGTGCTTATCCTTCAGATGCTGAAGCAGGCGGCAGACAATTCTTGACCATCCCGTCAGACTTCCGTAGACTTAGAGATTGCAGGGGATGGGTCGGGCTGTGTCTATAGCCAGCCTCCGGCCTGCATCCTAAATTCCCCGACAAATGACGGGTTAGAGAAAAGAGTTCAGTAATGGCAAATCATGTTTCCTCGTTGAAGCGCGCACGTCAGACCGAAACCAAGACCGCGATCAACCGCGCCAACAAGAGCAAGCTGCGCGGCACCCTGCGTACCCTGCGTGAGGCCATCGCCGCTGGCGACGCCAAGACGCTCGGCGAGGTCTATCGCTCGACCGTGTCCGTGCTTGACAAGAGCGTCCAGAAGGGCGTTCTGCATAAGAACACCGCCAGCCGCTACAAGAGCCGCCTCAACGCCCGCGTCAAGGCTGTGGCGACCACCAAGGCTGCCTAAGCACTTTACAAACAAAGAATTATCAGAGGGCTGGCTTCCGAGATCACCGGAGCCGGCCCTCTCTTATTTTGGCGCGTCCCCATCATTGCCAGGCGGCGTCTCGCCCGGCAACGTATACAGCGTTGGCCGCTTGCGAGGCTCATCCGGCGGGGCGTCACCGACAGCCGTAGTGGTCGCAGGCTGAGGCGGCTGGGGAGCCACTGAGGCGGTCGAAACTGCGGTAGCCGCATTCTGCACCGCAGGCACGGTCGTCTTTACGTCTGTAGCTTCAGCCGGAGCGGGACTCGCTGTAGTTGGCGCAGGCGAGGGCCCGGCGAAATCGATGGGGGAAGCACTTTCTTCGGGGACCATCGCCCGCGCCTCTTTCAGATCGGACTGGTCTTTCTTGCTGAGCGGCGGCAGGGGATAGATTTCGACGGCGTTCTCGCGTAACACTGCCAGGCCCATGCCGTCCGGCGACAGGGCGAAGTTCTGCCCGGCGCGTACCACGGGGGAGCAGTCGACATGCAGGATCTGCTTGCCGCTCTCCATCTGATAGACGACGACGCTTTGCCCGGTGAGTCCCGCCGCTGCTGGCTGCTCCAGGTGATCGGCAGGCGCGCCTCCGATCACTCGTCCCAGGGCGAACCGCCCGCTCTCCGGAGCGAAGGTCATAAACGTCGCCACGTAGTCGCCAAAGAGGTTCTGCTCCCACATCTCTTCGCCGCGCAGGTTGAATCCGGCAAGCACCTGCGGTGAATCTCCGGTGTGGCAGCCGAACCCGACGAACTCGCTGCTGCTGACGAACCGCGGCGTCGGTTCGCAGGTCGAAGCAAATGGCGCCAGTTCCTTCACGTCGCCGTTGAAAGGGTGAAAATCAAAGCCCCATTCCTGCCGTCCCTCATCGACCACGGCGATATGCCCCGACCCCATCGCCGCAAGGTCGCCAAAGTGAGTGGCATGGGCAATACCGGCCAGCGTGGCCTCCACTACATCGCCAGTGTCCGATAGCGACAGGCGATAAAAGCTCAACGCCACCGGATCAGGATCTCCCGGCTTTCCTACAGACTCTGGAGCTGGTTTGGGTGTCGGTCCAAACAGCGAGGCCGGGGCGGCAGGCGCGGGCGGTGTCCGTTCTGCCGACTCGACGATCATCAGATCGGACTCCGGCGAGAGCAGCACCACGCCAATGCGCCGGTTCGTCGTCAGAAAATCCCGCTGCCGGAAGGGCTGTCCCGAAGCCAGGTTCGCCAGCGGGGCAAACGTCGTCAGCGTATCGTGGGTGCGCAGCAGGAACCGCCCATGCCCGAGGTTCCACAGATACTGGCCATTGTCATGGAAACGCCAGTCCGTCCGTGCCAGAACGCGGCCGGAAGGCAGCTCGACCAACACTGCCTCCACCATGCGGTCTTCGTCGTCGGGGGGATCATTGGGGATCCGCGCCATCAAACGATGGACGCAAAAAGTAAAAAGCAGGTGCTGGCTATCCACATAATTCACGGTCAGCATGGAGCTGCCCGCCGCCAAAAACTGCGGCGACTGTGGCTCGAAGCCAAGTGAATCCAAAGGAATACGAGTTGCGGGCCCATTGGCCCAGGCAAACAGAGGGGTCAAAGCCAGCAAGACCAGAAGGGCCAGCCGGGGAAGCTGGCGGGGCCGTGAAGTCGCGTAAGTCCTGACGGGAACCGGCATGGCAGAGTCCGCGTATCCATCTTCATACAGCGCGCGTAGGTCTACTCTTTCACAGACGCACCGGAGACGCCAAGGTCTGCCTTGCGCAGCCAAATTTATAGTGGTTTCGTGCGCACTGGTGATACAAAGACTGAACAACGTTGAGGCGTCAAGGCCCGGAGGAGAAACTGTATGTTGCAAGGACGGAAGATGAGATTTGTTCGTAAGACAAGCTTTGTGGCGACCGCCGCCATCGTCGCGGTTGGCTCATGCGCTGCCGCATTTGCACAGACACCGGCCCCAGCCACCGGTCAGCCGACCAAGGTCTATCTCCCTATCCCTGCCTTCGATACCTCTTCCATCGACACCTCGGCTAATCCCTGCGATGATTTCTACAAGTTTGCCTGCGGCAAGTTCACGGCCAACCACCCCATTCCGCCCGATCAGGATGGTGTCGACAACTTCTACGCCCTCTTCAACGTCAACACCCAGCGCTTGAACGACATTCTCACCAAGACCGCGGACGGTGGCGCGTCGCGCTCGCCTGAAGAGCAGAAGATCGGCGACTACTACAAAGCCTGCATGGATACCGATGCGATCAACGCCAAGGAACTTGCCCCGGTCCAGCCTCTACTCGACGAGATCAATGCCATCACCAGCAAGAGAGAGCTTCCCGCGCTGATCGGCAAGCTACAGCGCGTGGGCGTCGATGCGTTCTTCGGCTATGGCGAGCAGCAGGACCTCAAGGACGCTACCAAGCAGATCGCATTCATTCAGCAGGCTGGCCTCGGCCTGCCTGAGAAGGACTACTATCTCCGCACCGGCGCGAAAGACGAGACCATCCGCCAGCAGTATGTTGCCCACGTCGCAAAGATGCTGACCCTCGCTGGCAGCACGCCAGAGCAGGCACAGAAAGATGCTGTCACCATCATGGCGTTTGAGACCGCGCTGGCCAAGGGCTCCCTGAGCGTCACCGATATGCGCGATCCGGAGAAGACCTATCACCTGCAACCTATCGCAACCTTCGAGGCCAGCCTTCCCGGCGTCAACTTTGGCTCGTTTGAGGATGCCATTCACTCTCCGCGCGTCAGCGAGATCAACAACGCCACGCCGCAGTTCTTCCCTGTTCTCTTTCAGCAGATTCGATCCAATGATCTTGAGACGTTGAAGGCGTACATGCGCTACCACCTGCTTACCACTGTTGCCGGACGCCTGCCCAGCCAGTTCGACCAGGAGAACTTCGACTTCTATGGCCGCAAGCTGCGCGGCCAGCCTGAGCAGTCTCCGCGTTGGAAGCGCTGCTCGAACTCGGTCGATGCCGCACTCGGCGAAGCTCTCGGCAAGGTCTACGTCGAGCATTACTTTGCCGGAGACAGCAAGGCACGCATGCTCCAGATGGTCAGTGATATCGAGACCGCCATGAGCAATGACATCGACCAGCTTGCATGGATGTCGCCCGCCACCAAGGCCCGCGCCAAGCAGAAGTTGCAACTCGTAGCCAATAAGATCGGCTACCCGGAAAAATGGCGCGACTACAGCAGGCTTGAGGTCAAACCCGATGACGCGCTGGGCAACTCGCTGCGCGCGAACGGATTTGAAAATGACCGCCAGCTCAACAAGATCGGCAAGCCGGTCGACCCTAACGAGTGGCAGATGACACCTCCCACGGTCAACGCCTATTACGACCCCAGCATGAACAACATCAACTTTCCCGCAGGCATTCTGCAGCCCGCCTTCTACGATCCAAAGGAAGACGATGCCGTCAATTACGGCCACATCGGCGCCGTCATCGGCCACGAACTGACCCACGGCTTCGACGATCAGGGTCGCAAGTTCGATGGCAAGGGTAATCTCACCGACTGGTGGACGTCTGAAGACACGAAGAACTTCGAGGCCCGCACCGACTGCCTCGTCAACGAGTATGGCGGCTTCACTGCGGTCGACGACGTCAAGATCAACGGCAAGCTCACACTCGGCGAAAACACCGCAGACAATGGTGGCCTGGTGCTGGCCTACATGGCCTATCTCGAGCGCGCCAAGAAGGAAGGCATCGACCTCGATACGAAGAAAGATGGGTACACCTCGCCGCAGCGGTTCTACATCGCCTTCGCGCAGAACTGGTGCGAGAACTCGCGCCCAGAGAGCGTTCGCGCGCAGGTACTCAGCGACCCGCACTCACCCGATCACTTCCGCGCCAATGGAGCCATCGTCAACCAGCCCGGCTTCGCCGAGGCCTTCGGCTGCAAAAAAGGAACGCCGATGGTGCCGGTCGATAGTTGCCGAGTCTGGTAACAAGAAACTGCGTCAGGCGTTCTTCAATCACTTAAATTAGAGGTGCCCTATTCGATGAGTAGGGCACCTCGCTAAGTTTTTAATGAGGCGTTTGCGGCTTTGCGCTTGAGTCTAAGTGCGAACATTAGGGCCAATGCTATTCAGATACCGGATATATCCCGCAAACTTCTCCGGGATCGCACGGTAATAGACATTCAGGCCTTCTTTGCGAGATGTAATCAGCCCCAGATCATGCAAAACCTTGAGGTGGTGGGACAAGGTAGCGGGCGAGATGGTGTGCTTGGCGTGCATTTCGCCGCAGAACAGCTCGTCGTGCTGCGCGATCTGGGTATAGATGGCGAGACGGTTCGGATCACCAAGCGCCTTGCCGATCTGAGCGACTTCGTCGTCCGTCATCTTTGCCATAACTTATCAGACGCAGCAGAACAAAATTCAGAGCAATGAAAAGCATGAATCCAACTATTTCGATGCTCATCTAAATAACTCCAGCCAAACTGCTGTGCGAATGGAGATATTGCGATGTGGATCGTTCGACTTGCTTTGAACCGCCCTTACACCTTCATTGTAGCGTCGATCTTGATCCTCGTATTCGGTTTTTCTTCCATCGCCACGACGCCCACTGACATCTTCCCGAACATCGACATCCCCGTCGTCACCGTCATCTGGTCCTACTCCGGCCTGCCCGCGAAAGAGATGGAAGAACGGGTTACGACCTTCAGCGAATTTGTGATGGCTGTGGTCAACGATGTTAAATCCATCGACTCGCAGACGACCAGCGGAGCCAGCGTCATCAAGATTTCTTTCCAGCCGCAGGTGCATATCGACGCCGCGATGTCCCAGGTTGGAGCAGCCGTGAATTCGATTCGCTTCCGCATGCCGCCGGGCGTGAATCCGCCATGGATCCTGCGGTTCAGCGCATCGACGGTGCCGATCATCCAGCTTTCGCTCTCCAGCGACACGCTCTCCGAATCCGAGATTTACGACTATGGGCTGTTTCGTGTTCGTCAGCAATTGACAACGGTTCCCGGCACACTGCTCCCCACGCCGTATGGCGGCGTTGCGCGGCAGATCATGGTGGACCTCGATCAGAACGCCCTACTGGCAAAGGGGCTAACGCCCATCGATGTAACGACGGCCATCAATGCGCAGAACGTCACGCTTCCATCGGGCACCGCGAAGATTGGCACGAACGAATATACCGTCAGCACCAACTCAAGCCCGGTCGACGCGCTGTCGCTGAATAACGTTCCCATCAAGACCGTCAATGGCTCTCTTGTTTACGTGAGAGACGTTGCGCATGTAAGGGACGGCTGGTCGGTGCAGCAAAATGTGGCGCGCGCGAATGGCAAGCCGGCAGCGTTGCTCACCATCATGAAGACCGGATCGGTCTCGACGCTCGACATCGTCAACCAGATCAAAAACGATGTGCTCCCTGCGTCCCGAGCAGCCGCACCAAAGGGATTGAAGATCACGGAGTTATTCGATCAATCGATCTTCGTAAAGGCCTCCATCGTCGGCGTACTGCGCGAGGGAGTCATCGCTGCCTGCCTCACGGCGTTGATGATCCTGCTTTTTCTAGGAAGCTGGCGCAGCACGCTGATCATTGCGATCTCGATTCCTCTTTCGATCCTCAGCTCGATCATCGTCCTTAGCGCGATGGGCGAGACCATGAACACGATGACACTCGGAGGGCTGGCGCTGGCCATCGGCATTCTGGTCGACGACGCAACCGTCACCATCGAGAACATTCACCGGCACATGAGCGAGCAGCCTCTTCGCGAGGCCGTGCTGATCGGCGCGTCAGAAATTGCAACGCCTACGCTGGTCTCCACGCTGACCATCTGCATCGTCTTTGTGTCGGTCATCTTCCTCACCGGCCCTGCGAAATATCTTTTTACGCCCATGGCGTTTGCGGTCGTCTTCGCGATGCTCGCGTCCTATGTGTTGTCAAGAACGCTCGTACCCGTACTGGTGAATTTTCTTCTTGGCGCAGAGCATACCTTTGAGGGTCACTCCACAGAGGAGTCGGCGGAAGCCGCGCCACGCTCGTTCTTGGGCCGCATCAACGACCGCTTCAATGAGGGTTATCTCCGGCTCCGCGACCGGTACACCCGTGCGCTTGAGGCCGTTCTGCACCACCGGAGACCCGCGCTCTTCGCATCGATTGCGCTTATGTCCACGGCGTTTGTGTTGCTTCCTTTTATCGGTAGAGACTTCTTCCCTTCCGTCGATGCGGGGCAAATTAAATTACACATAAGAGCTAGACCAGGCACTCGCATCGAGAGCACCAAGGTGATCTTCAGCCAGGTGGAGGAACAGATCCGCAAGGTCATTCCCCCTGATGAGACCGAACTCATCATGGACAACATCGGTCTGACGCCGGAGACGTTTAACTATGCCTTCGGCGATGGATCGACCATCAGCAGCGCCGATGGAGACGTGCTGATCGCGCTCAATGAGAAACACCATGGCCCGACGCAGAAATATGTCAAAGAACTAAGGTCGCAATTGCAGAAGCAGTTTCCAGATCTTACGTTCTTCTTTCAACCTGCAGACATGGTGACGCAGATCCTTAACTTCGGGCTTCCTGCTCCCATCGATGTTCAAGTGCAGGGCTACGATCCCGGCAACTATGAAATTGCTCGTCGCTTGCGACAGCGCGTGGCCACTGTTCCCGGAGCGGTTGATGTTCACCTGCACCAGGTCGTCGATGCGCCTGACCTGCATCTCGACATCGACCGCGTCCGTGCCGCGCAGTTCGGACTGACACAACAGGACGTGGCCAACAGCCTCTATATCTCTCTCAGCTCCAGCGCTGCCGTGCAGCCGAACTTCTGGCTCGACCCGAAGATGGGAATCACCTACACCGTCGCGACACAGACGCCGCAATACGACATCAACTCCATCAACGCGCTGGAGAACACGCCCATCCCTATTCACACGCTGACCAACCGCACTGAGTTGCTGGGCAACATGGCGACACTTACGCCTGCCGTGCTGCCTGTCGTCATCAATCACCATAACGGCGCGCCGGTCTTCGACGTCTTCGCCAACACGCAGGACAGCGATCTCGGTTCGGTCGCAGCAAAAATCAATCGCATCGTGAAGGAAGAGAGCGCGCATCTTCCTCCCGGAACCAAGATCGTGATGCGCGGTCAGGTGGAGAGCATGAACGAGGCATTCAACCGTCTCGGCATCGGCCTCGCGTTCGCAGCGCTTCTGGTTTATCTATTGATGGTCGTCAACTACCAGAGCTGGCTCGATCCCTTCATCATCATCTGCGCTCTGCCGGGGGCCTTTGCAGGAATTGTCTGGGCGCTCTTTCTCACGCAGACCACCTTCAACGTGCCTAGCCTCATGGGAGCCATCATGTCCATCGGCGTGGCGACGGCGAACTCCATCCTTCTGGTGACATTCGCCAATGAGCTGCGCGAGAAAGGCATGGATCCGCTCGAAGCGGCAGTCACCGCAGGCTATACGCGACTGCGGCCCATCATCATGACCGCCTGCGCCATGATCATCGGCATGTTGCCGATGGCGCTTGGCATCGGTGAAGGCGGCGAGCAGAACGCGCCGCTCGCAAGGGCCGTCATCGGTGGTCTTACCGTCGCCACCTTCGCCACCCTGTTCTTTGTTCCCTTGATGTTCACCTTGATCCACGGAAGAAAAGCCCGCACCCAACAGGAGACAGCATGACCCAGCCAACCGAAACACTTCGTGAAGAGCAAACCAAAGCTACGTCCTCTGGAACGATCGTCAAGGTCGCCGGTACTGTGGCGTTTCTCCTGGTGCTGGTTGCCATCGGTGCCTTTCCTCGCATCGCGCGACAACGCGCAGCTCTTGCGGCGACGGGAGAAGCTCCGGCCACGCATCCTGTCGTGACCATCGTTCATGCGGAGGAGGGAGAGCCGACGTCGGAGCTGCATCTGCCCGGCAACATCGAGCCGCTCTACAGCGCCAACCTCTACGCTCGCGTGGATGGCTATCTTGAGCGTCGCAATGTAGACATCGGCGCTCAGGTAAAGTCGGGCCAGGTATTGGCCGTCATCTCATCGCCTGAGGTCGACCAGCAGCTTTTGCAAGCGCGAGCCACGCTGGCGCAGTCTGAGGCATCACTCCAACAAGCCAGGGCAGCGCTCGAACAGGCAAAGGCAAATGCGGAGCTTACCCGGCTGACAAAAGAGCGCGATCTGCCGCTGGGCGAGCAACACGCCATCTCGCAGCAGATCGTAGATAGCGCCGTGCAGTCCTATGACGCGCGCATGGCCGACGTATCGGCTGCGAATGCAAACATCGCCGCCGCGGAAGCGAACGTGACCGCGAACCGCGCCAACGCCTCCCGCCTGCAACAGATGCAGCAGTTCGAGCGCATCGTCGCGCCCTTCGATGGAATCATCACCGAGCGCAATGTGGAGCGCGGCGACCTTGTCAGCACTGGCAGTTCGACCAACAGCAAGCCACTGTTCAGCATTGCGCAAAGTGGTACGGTCCGCATACAGGTCGACGTTCCTCAATCGGAGGCCGTGAATATTAAAGATGGCCAGACAGCCTCGGTCGATGTGAAGGAACATCTCGGCCGCACGTATACGGGCACCATCATTCGCAATGCGGGAGCGCTCGACAACGCTGCACGGACCATGCTGACCGAGGTACAAGTCGACAACAAAGACGCTTCCCTGCTGCCGGGCATGTATGCCCAGGTCAAGTTCACACTGCCTGAACAGCGCACCTCGCTCATCATTCCCACCAGCTCTCTCGTCGTCGATCACAGCGGCATGCACGTCGTCACGGTCGATGCAGCGCATGCTGTCCATTTTGTGCCTGTCACCATCGGCAAGGACATGGGCAAGACGATCGAGATTCTCAATGGGCTCAACCAGACCGAGTCACTGGTCGCAAGCCCGAGCGATCTGCTCAGTGAGGGGGAACATGTCGAAGTACGTTGATGATCTTCCAACTCCAAATATCCCGTCCACCCATAGCACGGCGCAGATCGTCGCAGAAGGCGTAGCAAAGGCGGTCATTGCCAGCCTGCTCGTCTTGATGGTGATGGGTTGCAACGTAGGACCAAACTATAAAAGGCCCGCCGCCACAACTCCGCAGAGCTATCGCGGAGCGCTTGCTCCGGAGATTGCACCGACGGTCCCGACGGAATCGTCGCTAGGCGATCAACGCTGGTCGACAATATTTCAGGACCCGATTTTGCAGCAGCTCGTAACCGAGGCATTGCAGAACAATCTCGATCTGCGTGTGGCTGCGGAGCGTGTTCTCGAAGCACAGGCACAGGTCGGCATCACCCGTTCGCAGCAGCTTCCTTCCGTGAGTGCGAGCGGTGGCTACTCCGCGCTTCAACTCCCCTTGGGCCTCGCGGGAAAGAACTCCGACGGCACGCAGAAAAACTCCCTCATCAATGGTGGCGGCTTCAGCGCCTCCGCCGCGTGGAACCTCGACTTCTGGGGTCTGTATCGTCGACAGACCGAAGCTGCACGGGCAGAGCTACTGGCGAGCCAATGGGCGCAGAAGGCCACACGCGCTGCACTCGTTCAACAAGTGGCTGAGGCGTACTTTCAGCTTCGCAGCCTCGACGCTCAGTTAGAGATAACAAAAAGCACGATCAAGGCCCGACAGGACTCTCTGCAACTGACCCAGACTCTCGAAAAGTATGGCGCCGGTTCGCTGGCGGACACGCGCCAGGCTGAGGAGTTGTTGCACGCCGCGCAGGCAAACCTGCCTGAGTTGCGAAGGCAGGTTGCCACACAGGAAAACGCCATCAGCATTCTTCTTGGCCACAATCCTGAAGGGATCGCTCGCGGCCTCAACGTGGCCGATCAGCCTCACCCACAGGAGATTCCTGTAGACGTGCCATCGCAGTTGCTGGAACGGCGCCCCGACATTCAGCGCGCAGAAGCTACGCTTATCGCGGCCAACGCTCGCATCGGCGTAGCTCGCGCACAATTCTTTCCCAATATCTCGCTCACGAGTCTTGGCGGTTCCTCCAGCAACCAGTTGCAGAGCGTCTTCTCCGGCAAGAATGCTTACTGGTACGCCGCTGGCTCGTTGTCTGAGCCTATCTTCGACGGTGGCCGCATCCGAAGTAACTACCATCTTTCGCAGGCGCAACAGCAGGAGATGCTGCTCGAATACCGGAAGACCATCCTGAATGCGTTGAAGGATGTCTCCGACTCGCTTGTTACTTACAAGGAGACGCGCGAACGCCGCGAGCAGCAGGCCGCTCTGGTTGTCTCTGCCGCCGATGCCGTGCGGTTGGCGAGGCTCCGCTACTCCGGCGGCAATACCAGCTATCTTGAGGTGCTCACGACCGATACCAATCTTTACGACGCTCAATTGCAACTGGCACAGGCTCAGGAGCAAGAGGCAACCTCGCTGGTTCAGCTTTACGCCGCACTGGGTGGAGGCTGGCAGTAATACCGAGGACTCGCATGGGATGTAAGAAAGGGCATCGTGATTAATCGCGATGCCCTTTCTTATAGAGACCGTCGGCCGTTCCTATCCTCGCAGGCTCATTGGCCTATGGCTGACAGCCGACAGCTTGTCGAACGACGCCTGTGGCAGTTCAAGGTCCGCAGCGGCAACATTCTCTTCCAGATGCTTAACCGACGATGTTCCGGGAATGGGCAGGGTCACCGGAGAGCGCTTGAGCAGCCATGCCAGTGCGACCTGAAGCGGCGTCGCATCGAGCTCACTCGCCACCTCCTTCACCACCTCGTGCGCCTCCTTCGCCTGGCCAAGGGGAGCCCAGGGAAAGAAGGCGATGCCATTCTGCTCGCAATAGTCGACAACATAGTCGTACTCGCGGTCGGCGAAGCTGAAGCGGTTCTGCACCGAGACAATCGGAACGATCTTGCGGGCGCGCTCGATGTGCTCGCGGGTGACGTTCGAGAGGCCCACATGGCGAATCTTTCCCTGCTCGCGCAGCTTTGCCAGCGTCTCGACGGAGGCCTCAAAGGAGACCGCGTTATCGGGCGCGTGGAGCTGGTGAATGTCGATGCGCTCCAACCGCAGGCGCTTCAGGCTGCCCTCTAACGCCTCCGTCAGATGTTTGGGGCTGGCATTGTGCGTCCATTGACCCGGGCCGGGACGCTCCCAACCGCCCTTGGTAGCAATCACCAGATCTTTTGGGTAAGGATAGAGCGCTTCGGCTATTAGTTCTTCAGAGGTTCCCGGACCATAGGAGTCGGCCGTATCGATCACGTTGATGCCGAGTTCGGTCGTTCGGCGCAGGGTGGCAAGGCACGCAGCCTTATCGGCAGGAAGTCCCCATATTCCAGCGCCTGTAATGCGCATGGCTCCATAGCCAAGACGGTTGACAGTAAGATCGCCGCCGATGGTAAACGTGCCCGCGGCTGCGACGGAGAGAGATTGGTCATTATTCACAGAACTGTTCCTCATTGGTCATTGCGGTTAGGGGGTAAGCGGTTGCTAGTAAAATTCTTACCATCAGCTTATGCCCAGAAGTGCAGTTGCCGAAAGTCCAGGCGAAAAATTGAACCCAGAAGCAATTCGTGAGCAACTCGAGTCGATCGTTCAGGACCCAGCCTTTCGATCCAGCAAACGATCCATTCAATTCCTGAGATATGTCGTAGAGAAGACCCTAAGTGGCGCTGCCGATCAGATCAAGGAGCGGACGATCGGGGTGGAGGTCTTTGGACGGCCGCCTTCGTACGATACAAACGAAGACCATATCGTGCGGACGGCTGCCGGCGAGCTTCGCAAGCGGCTGGCAATCTACTATGGCGAAGAGAAGCACCGTTCCGAGCTGCGAATGAGCCTGGTGCCGGGGTCGTATATCCCTCAGTTCAAGCTTCCGGAACCAGCCGGTGCGGTTGCGGAGGCTGACGCCGGGATCGACGGGACGAACGGACTGGCTTCCATCGCCATCGCTGAACCGGAGCTGAAAGAGCCTCTCGTGGGCAGCCGTCCCGCAGAACGAAGCTGGAAGAACTGGTACACGGCTTTCACCGTCGCTATGATCTTGCTGATAGCATGCTTTGGATATCTGTGGCTTCGCCCGCAAAGCGCCCAGGCTTTATTTTGGAGGCCGGTGGTGGAGACGCCGGGGGCGGTTCTGTTGGCGGTGGGCGACGTCCCCAATGGGCCTCCGTCCTCGACAGCCGGAGACACGACGTCTTCGCTCCCCATCATCCATAAGACCTCGTCGACGACGGTCCCCTTTGCCGACGCTGTGACGACGGCGCGGGTTCTGGGAGTGTTGCAGTTGCAGGGTAAGAGGGTCATGATTCGGCGAGAAGAGGCCAGCTCTTTCTCCGATCTGCGCGAGGGGCCGGTGGTACTCATTGGCGCCTTCAACAACGAATGGAGCCTGAGGCTGACGCAACAACTGCGTTACAGCCTGGCACTCGATGCGGAGAAGCACCTTATCTATATCAAGGACGCCAAAAATCCGTCGCTGCGAACCTGGAGCTGGGCGACGGACAAGTCGACCGACGATCAGGGAGCCGCGGGAGGGCCTGCGCTGATGGACTATGCTCTGATCTCCCGCATATGGAACTCGGAGACGGGCCACGTCGTCATCGTCGTCGGGGGGCTTTATACCTACGGGACCGAGACGGCCGGGGAGTTTCTCTCCGACCCGCAACTGATGCAGACGATTGCCAGCCAGATCCCGGAGAACTCGCACACCAACCTGCAGATCGTACTGGGAACTACGGTGACGGATGCGGTTGCCGGCCCTCCCAGGGTGCTTGCGGTGTCGACCGAGTAGCGCTGGCGCTGCGCTGTCACGGCAAAAGTCATCGACTTAAATGCTTGAAAATAAGCATTTTTGACATTCCTGACAGTCAGGAACCGTACCTGTCTATCTTTATGTCGCTTGCGCTCGATAGAAATCGGCTTCGAATTAGCCACCCTCCTTTTCGAGTGATGAAAAACGGAGACCGGGGAGAGCTAAATCGGGAGAGATCGAGCGCGATAAGCCATTTAGCCAGGAACAGGTTCAAGCCTGCCGAAGCTGATTCATGGCTGACACCTGAAGATCTCTCCCGCCAAAGCAAATTGAGGAGACCTTTTAATGAAATACCTTTTACGCACCATCCAGTGGTTCACCGTCCTCTGCGTTCTAAGTCTTGTAACGCCTCACGCCCTCTTCGGGCAGGGGCTCGCTCGCATCTCGGGAACGGTAGCTGACTCCTCGGGTGCGGCGATTCCGAATGCCACGGTGATAGCCACTCGGCTCAGTACGGGAGACAAAACCACGATTACATCCAACGGTGCAGGCGATTATGTCTTCCCGTCCCTGGCCCCAGCCGAGTACAGCCTCGGCGTAACGGCGAGCGGCTTTGCCGGGTTTCTGCAGAAGAGCGTCGTTCTGCAGGCCGACCAGTCGATTACGGTCAATGCGACGCTGACGGTAGGCAGTGACACGCAGACCATCAATGTCGACTCCGCCCCGCCGCAGGTGGACACCACGACCGGCACCCTATCGCAGGTCATCGACGAAAAACGGGTGAACGACCTACCCCTGAACGGCCGCAACGCCGCCGCGCTGACAACGCTGGTGCCGGGTGTGGTCGTGGCTCCATCGGCCAATATCGACCAGGGACAGACCAAGACGTTTCCGGTGGTCGCAGCGGTCACTATCAATGGAACCCGTGCCAACCAGGTGAACTACATACTGGACGGCGGCAACAATGTCGATGAATACACTAACGTCAATGCTCCTTTCCCCATGCCCGACGCGCTGCAGGAGTTCAGCGTGCAGACGAGTAACTACAACGCCGAGTATCGCCAGAATGCGGGCGGAGTGGTGAACATCATCACCCCGCAGCGGCTCGAATCAATTTCATGGAGACGCGTTTGAATATCTGAGGAACCGGGTATTCAATGCAGCGAACTACTTCAGCTATGTCGGAACCCAGAAGACAGTCGATCCGCTCAAGCGTAATCAGTTTGGCGGCACCATCGGCGGCCCGGTCATCATTCCGCACCTCTACAACGGCGCAGACAAAACTTTCTTCTTCTTTGGCGTGCAATCGACACGGCTCCGCACCAATGGCGTGGGCGGCACGGCATTCCTTCCCACTCCGGCGCAGCTTGCGGGAACCTTTACCGGGGTGTCGAGCCCGATCTTGAATCCCAAGACACTGCTTCCCTACCCATGTACTCCCACAGGAGCCACGTTTACCTGCACCGTCAATCCGAACGACTATAACCAGTCGTCGCTGGCGCTGTTGAAGTATCTGCCGACGATCAGCGGAGCCGATGGAACGTACCAGTTCTTCCGCCCAAGCAAGCAGAACTACATCGAATACACGGGCCGCGTCGATCAAGCGCTGGGAACGAACGACCATCTGAGCCTGCGCTACTTCTACGACAGCTTCGACAATGCGGGGGTACTCGACACGACGGACCTGCTGAGCTACTCCGATCAGGCCGCGATTCGATATCACAATGCGCTTATCTCCGAGACGCACACCTTCAACGCTCATCTGTTGAACAACTTCAGCCTGAGCTATCAGATTGAAGATGCCTCGCGCGGACCGCTGGCGGGCGCGCCGGATGTGAATGATCTGGGCGTAAACGTCTGGCAGCCTGCCTTCAAGCAGATCAATCAGATTCAGGTGACGAACTTCTTTACGATTGGCGACAATCCGGCAGCAAGTTTCCGCCGCAATAACTACACGCTGGCCGACGATCTGCACTGGGTGCTCGGCAGTCACACGATGAGCTTCGGGTTTCATGGAGAGCTGGCCAAGGTCGATGTCGACAATCAGTTTCAGCAACCCGGTATCTTCCAGTTCAACAGCAACGCTTCCATCTCGAACCCTTTGGCCGACTATCTATTGGGCGGGCTGACGAACTTTCAGCAAGCCTCGGGACAATACTTCAACAACCGCTATCATGTGACCGGCTACTACGCTCAGGACAGTTGGAAGGTGAGCCGACGGCTGACACTGAACTACGGAATCCGCTATGAACCCTTCGCGCCGCAACATGAGAACCATGAACGAGAGGGAATGTTCAGCCCGGCTGCGCGCGCTGCCGGGACTGTCTCGACGACGCATCCCACTGCGCTTGCCGGCTTGCTGTTTCCTGGCGACGCAGGATTTGTCGAGAACATGGTACATCCCATCTACTCTCACTTCATGCCTCGCGTTGGATTTGCATTGGATGTATTTGGTGATGGAAAGACCAGCATCCGCGGCGGCGCCGGACAGTTTTATGACACGCGCCTGCCGGGAGTCTTCGACAACATCTTCGCCAACTCGGTGCCGTTTGTCGCCTCCGTCAACGTGCAGTTTTTGCCGACGGCGCTGGCTGATTTCTCGAACCCCTATGCGAGCGTAGCGGGCGGCAATCCGTTCCCTGCTCCGCAGCCTCCGTCGGCAAGCTACTTCACGACGGCGAACTATCAGTCGTCGAGCTATAGTACGTTCGATCCAACGAAGTTCCGCCTGCCGGTGACGTACTCCTGGAACCTTGCGGTGGAGCAGCAGTTGACCGACAAGCTTTCCAGCCGGATCGCCTATGTTGGATCGCGCAGCAATCACCAGTATGTGCCGTCGGACATCAATCCGACCTATAACCAGGGGCCGAACGTAGGCAAGCGCGTCTACTATTCGCCGAACTTATTGCAAAACTACACGCAGGCAATCGCGCAGGTGGATACAGGCGGAAACGCAATCTACCACTCGCTACAGGCCTCGCTGCAGAACCGGGTGAGCACAGGGCTTACTCTTTTTCTCAAGTACACCTGGTCGAAGGCGATTGATAACTTCCCGTTTGGCGCATCGGCTACCGCCGTCGTACCGGGTTCGGGATATTCGCTTCCGGTCTATGAACCTCACTTCAAACGGCTGGACAGTGGTCCTTCGGACTACGACCACCGCAACGTGGTGTCTCTCTCGTACGTGTGGATCTTGCCGAAGCTCAGCAAAGGCAATGCAGCAGTTCGATATATTGCGAACGGCTGGCAGACCAATGGCATCTTCGCCTTCCGCAGCGGCGATCCTCTCACTGTGACCGGCGCAGGCAACAGCGGAACCAACCTGGGTCGCGAGCGCGGCGTGTGGAATAGTCAGAATCCTTATGGTGGCAACGCCTGCGGAGGGGTCGGCACTGCATGCAAGTCGTACCTGAACACTGCCAACTTCTCGACCAATCCAAGCTACACGGTGAACCTGCCGTTGTCGTACGGCAATATCGTGAAGGGCAGCTTCGTCGGGCCGCAATATACCGACTGGGACGTCAGTGTCGTGCGCTACTTCCCCGTGCATGAGGCTGTGCAGTTGCAGTTCCGCGCGGAGTATTTCAACGTGCTGAACCACACCAACTTCGGCGACCCGAATGCCTCGGTGACGAATGGAGCCTTTGGCCGGGTCACTTCGGCCAGCGATCCGCGCATCGGCCAGATGTCGCTGAAGCTATCGTTCTAACCGCTTGAGCATTAGGCCTGGGCATGTGGTGCAAAGAAAATCTCTTTGCACCACATGCCCTTCACTTTCATTCGGCTTAGCTGGTGACGGCATGGGAGATCGACGATGGCAACACGAAGAGAGATATTGGCCGGAGGATTAAAGGCCGCGGTGGCAGTAGTGCTTTCGCGAACGGCAATCGACAAGAGACTACTGGCACAGGTCGCGCAGCATCCTGACGATATGACGCTGAACAGTGCGCCGAGGCTGCAGACCTTTCCGCCGCCTGACTTTGGAACGATACCGAAGGTGCTGCCGAAGGAAGCGAAGGCGGTTGCAGGCGCTGGATCATTGAAAGCCCACGCTGCACGGCACCAATTAATTTCGGGAGCCGCCGTGGTCGTGCGCTCGCTCGGCAACGATACCGCGCTGGCGGAGTTAATCCTCGATCAGTGCGGCATCCTCGTACCCGAGGGCGAACTGAAGTGGCGCGCCCTTCGGCCAGCACAAGACAAGTTCGACTTCTCCCAGTCCGACGCACTCTTCGCCTTCGCGGCGGAGCATCATTTGCTGGTTCGTGGGCACACGCTCGCGTGGCATAACAGCGTGCCCGATTGGTTGATGGCCGCGCCCGCAAGTCTGGATGTGCGGACATTGTTTGTCGAGCACATTCGCACTGTGATGGGGCGATACCGAGGACGAGTGCATTCGTGGGATGTCGTGAACGAAGCGATCCTGCCGAAGGACGCGATGCCCGGCAACTTGAGAAAGTCCTTCTGGTATGAGCGCGTAGGCGCGGACTATATCGACCTTGCCTATCACACGGCGCGCGAAGCAGACCCGAAAGCCAAGCTCACTTACAACGACTACGGCGTGGAGTACGAGAACGCAGAGGACGAGGAGCGCCGACGTGCGATTCTTGAGTTGTTGCGTGGAATGCAGGCGCGCAGAGTGCCCTTGGATGCGGTTGGAATTCAGTCGCATATCAAGGCAGCTTCGCCATCGATCGTCGGCAACGGTTTAGCAGATTACATGGAAGCAATTCGCGCAATGAAGCTCGAGGTTTACCTCACCGAGCTCGATGTCAACGAGCATGATATTGCGTCGAATGAGATCGCGGAACGCGATCGCCTGATCGCTCAGACATATAAGAACTTTCTCGATGTCGCGCTGAACAATGCATCGGTGAAGCTGGTGTTGACGTGGGGCATCAGCGATCGCCGAACGTGGTTGAATGACGGACCGACGCATCACCGCAAACAGCCGAATCGGCCGCAGCGTTCCCTTCCCTTCGATCCGGAGTATCGGCCAACGCCAGCGTTTTTTGCCATTCGCGAGAGCTTTGACAGCCGCAGCGCCAAAAGGTGAACAAGCGGCAACATTCAGCAACTCATTTTTAGCCGGGCGCGCGACATGCGAGCTCTCTACCTACAAGGAACGGTCCTCTGCATGGCTTTCGTCACCACCCTCTTTCTATTTTTTGTTCTTACTCCTGCTTGCCTCCTTGCTGCTCCGCTGTCTTCGCACAGCCAGAACAAGGCTCCTCTCTATCTTGATTCCAGCGCTCCTCTGCAACAGCGTGTCAACGATCTGGTCGGGCGCATGACGCTCGAAGAAAAAGTCGCACAGATGCAGAACGAAGCGCCGGCAATTCCGCGCCTGCATGTTCCTTCCTATGACTGGTGGAATGAAGGCCTGCACGGCATGGCGCGGTCCGGCTATGCCACCGTGTTTCCGCAGGCGATTGGACTGGCTGCGACTTGGGACCCAAAATTAATTGGCAGAGCCTCCGATGTCATCTCAACGGAGGCGCGTGCAAAGTACAACGAAGCACAGCGCCTGGGAAATCACTCGATCTTTTACGGCCTGACTATCTGGTCGCCGAACATCAACATCGTTCGCGATCCTCGCTGGGGACGCGGTCAGGAGACCTATGGGGAAGACCCTTTCCTGACGGGTGAGATCGGCAGCGCCTTTGTGCGCGGGCTGCAAGGCAACAATCCCAGATATCTGAAGACGGTGGCTACAGCCAAGCACTTCGCTGTACATAGTGGGCCGGAGTCGGAGCGGCACAGCTTCGATGCCGCGATCTCTCCCCACGACCTTGAAGACACCTACCTGCCCGCATTTCGCGAGCTGGTGACGCAGGCACAGGTGGACAGCGTGATGTGCGCGTATAACGCAGTCGATGGCGCACCTGCGTGCGCCAACACCATGCTGTTGCAACAGAAGCTGAAGCGTGACTGGGGATTCCATGGCTTTGTAGTCTCAGATTGCGCAGCAATCTCGGATGTCAGCGTTGGTCATAAGTATGCTCCGGACCTGGAACACGCGGCTGCTGTATCCGTGAAGGCCGGTACCGACCTGAGCTGCGGCAAGGAATATGCGGCGTTGGCGGGGGCGGTGCGCCATCATCTGATTCCAGAGTCAGACATCGATACAGCCGTGCGTCGCTTGTTCACGGCGCGGTTTCGGCTCGGCATGTTCGATCCTGCTGCCTCGGTGTCATTCAATCAAATTCCATTCTCGCAAAATGATTCACCTCAACATGCTCAGTTTGCGCTCGAAGCGGCGCGTGCTTCGTTGGTGCTCCTGAAGAATGACCATCGCATATTGCCGCTGCGTTCCGATCTGAGAAGCATTGCGGTGATCGGGCCAAATGCCGACACACTGCCAGCGCTCGAGGGCAACTATAACGGCGTGGCCTCGCACCCAGTAACTCCGCTGGAGGCTCTGGAGAAGCGAATGCAGGGCCGCGTGCGATACGCGCAGGGATCGCCGTATGTCGATGGTGCCTCCCTGCCTGTACCCGAAACCCTATTGACCATAGATGGAGCAGCCACGCACGGTCTGCGTGGAGAGTATTTCTCCGATACAGATTTCAAGAGCGCTCCAGTAGTGACCCGTGTCGATCGCAGAATTGACTTCGACTGGAATGGCGCACCACCTGCACCCGGCATCTCGGCCAAAGCGTTTGCCGTTCGCTGGACAGGCATGATGACCGCCCCCGTGCCCGGCACGCTCGACATGGGCTTCTCCTTCGCGCATTGCAGCACCTGCGAGGACGCGGAGACGATCAAGGTATGGCTCGACGGCAAGCAGGTGTATGCCTACGATCACGCAGCAACGCATGGCAGGCGCGCTCCGGCAACGCCTTTTCAACTGGCGTTTGCCGACACCAGGCCGCATCGTTTGCGCATTGAATACACCCACCAAGCGCCTCACTTCGGAGCTGGGCTTACTCTGAACTGGAGACCGCCGCTGGACGTGCTGCGCCAGCAAGCGGTTGAGGCTGCGTCCAAGTCAGATGCTGTCGTGCTGTTTCTGGGACTGAGCCCTGAACTCGAAGGCGAAGAGATGCCGATTGCGGTGACAGGATTTCGCGGAGGAGACCGCACCTCGATTGAGCTGCCGGACGCGCAGCAGCAACTGGTCTCTGCACTCGCCGCCACGGGCAAGCCGATTGTCATGGTGCTCATGAATGGAAGCGCAATCGCGCTTGGCGAGGCGGCGAAGAAAGCGGATGCCATTCTCGAAGCGTGGTATCCAGGACAAGCTGGCGGAACGGCGATTGCGGAGACTCTCTTCGGAGAGAACAATCCTTCGGGGCGATTGCCGATTACGTTCTATACGAGCACGGCGCAGCTTCCGCCGTTTGATGACTACAGCATGAGCGGCCGAACTTATCGTTACTTCAGCGGCGAACCGCTTTACGGCTTTGGATATGGGCTCAGCTACACGCGTTTCGGTTACTCCGCAGGCAAGCTTTCTGCCTCGACTGTGCAAGCGGGACAACCGCTCAAAGTGCAGGTAGAGGTGAAGAATGAGGGTGATCGCGACGGCGCGGAGACGATTGAGGCTTATCTGATTCCTGAGCATTCGGTTGGAGCGCCGCTGCGCGAATTAGTCGGCTTCCAGAAGACGCAGCTTCGTCGCGGTGAGAGCAAGACGGTGCGGATGACATTGACGCCGCGCGAGTTGAGTCTTGTCTCCGCAGACGGAACGCGAAGCGTGCAGCAGGGCGAATATAAGCTTTTTGTTGGCGGAGGCCAACCTGAACAATCCAATGGAGTTATGATGCGATTTCGAATTTTGGGCCACTCCGATTTGCAGCCCTGAACTCGGACTTTTTGGCTGAAAAACCGAGGTATCCCCCACCCCCGGACTAAAGTACCCAAAGTCTTCGAAAGAAAGGACATAGGTCCAGACCTGGTCTTCGAGTCCGGTTTCGGGAAGGGGGCGTGGGAGGCCGGGGTTTGTCAAGTTTCCGTTACTTGTTCTGGAGCTGGAGGGTCATTCGGGTGAGGTCCATGAAGTTGCGACCCTCGATCACTTGGCCGTCGCGGCAGGTGATGAAGGAGGCGCCGGGGAAGGTGGTCTTTTTGCCGGTGGCGGGAAAGCCTAGGCCATCGCCGTTGTGGATCATCGAGCAGGTCCAACGGATGGCGACGCGGTCTCCCTCGGCGATGAGGTCGTCGATGTCGATGTGGATGTTGGTGAAGGCGCTGTGGAACTGACGGTGGATGGTTTTGAAGCCTTCCGGGCCGATGAGGACGGAGTCGGCGTCGGGAAAACCGTAGGCTTTGCCCTGCGGGTGGAAGAGTTCGTCGATGGTTGCTTCGCTGCCTTGATTCCAGACTTCTTCAAACCAGCGTCTTGCGAGGGCCCTGTTTTGCTCTGACATAGTGACACCTCATGCGGGAAAGATTAGCACGCGGCGCAGTCGGTGGGATGAGCGTCGTTTGAGTCTTCGCCATGTCCTGCTTAGGGGCGCAGCTTTGGAGGGGTGCGATGGGCGGCCAGATATTCGTTGAGGCTGGCGTAACCGTAGTTGCTTCGGAAAAGCTCGCTTTGATGAGGGGGATGTGGGCCGTTTGCCATCCACCTGAGCTAATGACAGTGCGAGCTGCGCTTGAGGTCGCAACCCGCATGTCCTTGATTTACCTACTGCGCCCGGCTCCATTTCGAGCTGGGCGAGTTAGCGTGTAGCTACTGTTTGGCTTTTGGGTAGGGGGTAAAGTGTGTCCTCGAGGTACAGTAACCTCTGGTCCACGCCCCCCTCTTGGTCCGATAGTTGTATACTCACCGGACCTGGGAGCCGTAGTACCTGGGGGAAGATTACTTATTTTAGCCATACGAATAGTCTCCTAATTCAGCTTGATTATTATTGCCAGTTGATGTTGAATCAGGGGCTGAGGTACCAGCCCCCGATGTTAAGGAGTGCGTCAACACTCCGGGCGACTACTTCTTCGTACACTTGCCAATGGGCCAAGACTTTAACCCATAGGCATAAGCGTCATAGGTAATGCCGTTACGCCAGTGCTTGAAGTACCGACGAAACGTTACTGCTTCCACATTCTTCATGTGGCCTCCTCAAGTGGCAGAAGAGCCGAACCTCTTCTGCCATTTGCCGTCCGAATAGGCCCGACAAATATTAATCTCCGTGGCTGCATTGGATCGTGAAGCCATAAATATAACGATCGTTGAACATCGTACACACACTTTACATTCTGTGTACGAGTAGCGTAAATTAACTTCTGTGAACAAGTCAATGCATAATCCCGAAGCAGACGAGGTTTCACTCCTTGGCGTGTCCGAAATTGCCGACCTACTTGCCGTAAGCAAGCAGACTGTTAGCAACTGGCGCACGAGAGATGAAGCGTTCCCGAAGCCTATGGCGGATTTGAAGTCCGGCCCCGTTTGGATGCGTAACGAAATTGTGATCTGGGCTCAAGCAAACGGGCATCGTCTTCAGAAGACTGAAGAGGTTAAGCCCAGCGCCAAAACACCACGAAAAAAAGCCTGCGTTGTGGCCGTAATGAACGCAAAGGGTGGCGTAGGTAAATCGACAGTTACCATCAATCTCGGTTGGTACTGCTATTCGCGCTTTCAAAAGAAGGTTCTTCTTGTAGATTTGGACCCTCAATTTAATTTGAGCCAGTATGCACTCGGGAGCGACGAATACGAAAAATTAGTGCGCGCCAAAAAGCCAACTATATCCACTATTTTTGCGAATGGGTCGTCGAAAGTCGGAAAGGAAGCCGTTAATCAGATCAGAGCGTCACGCGCAGGCGGAAAATTGGATCTTATCCCTTCGGATTTGGATTTAGCTTGGGTTACGCGGGATGGATATTTCAAAGACGTGATGCTCGACAATTATTTGAAACACACTATTGGCAAAGATAACTACGATCTGATTCTTATAGACTGCCCGCCTACTGACTCCATGTTGACAGACGCGGCTTATTCAGCAAGCGATTTTTTGTTGATTCCGGTTCGACCAGAATTTCTTCCTGCAATCGGGTTGCCCCTTATAGATCGATCCCTCCATCGTTTTCGCGAACACAAACCCGATTCGAATGTTCAAGTCGCTGGAATTGTCTTAAATGGGGTTGTTGAGAGTAAACCGGAATATAAACGATCTAAGGCTGACATACTTAAAGCTTCAAAAGTTTTTAATTGGCCCATGTTTCAGACCGAGTTAAGCGCCTCTGAGTCATACCCGAAAGGATCTCGATTAGGTTTACCTATTTTTCTGACGAATCATGCACGGTGGGAAAAAGTAACAAACTTTTCTAGTTTTGCAAAGGAGTTTGCAGAAAGGATATCCCTGTGACGAAAAAACAGCTAAGTATGCTCCAGCGCCTATCCGATTTGCTTTCGACAAACAGCGTTCGCGATTGGGCTTTTGTGTTGTCCGAGATCGATCCGACAATAACGGCTGATCGCATTTCCAAAATCAAGACAAAAATTAAAGCTCGTATCCGCGATGAAGAAGGTAAACAGCCAGATAACGGCCTGCACAAATTCGTAAAAACTCGCGCTAAATTTCCTGCTTCCCAAGAAGATACGGCTATAAGAGAATTCATCTTGCAGGTGCAGAGACCCTCCGAGAAATTTAATCGACCTTCAGGTGAAGAATTTTCTAAATGGCTTAACATAATCAGCGCCAAAGAGGGACCAATAGATAAATCCCGGAAAACCACGCCTAAGACTTCCAGCCGAAATGCGAAAAAACGTTAGGCGCTATAAATGCTAGCGCCTAACGTTGGCAATTCATAATCTAACTGCAGCCTGATGTGCTGCCGCAGCTCATGCAGCGGTAGCAGGAGCCGCTTCTGGTCATGATGGCTCCGCAGGTGGCGCAGGAGGGTGCGTCGCCCATGTCGTACATCGACTTCATCGCGTCAGCTGCGTGGTAGATGCCGCGGTCTTCTGTGTTGGGGAAGGCAGACGCAGATCCTCCGGCTTCGCCGAAGGATGACAAAGAAGAGTCGGGGGCGATTCCCTGCTGGGGTGGGGTGGTGGTGTAGAAGCTCTCCGAGAGATCCTGAGGAGCTTCGGACGAGATGCGGGGGTTCTTCGCTTCGCTCAGAATGACAGCATCTTCATTTGAGGCGGACAGGGACTGGATGACGTTGCCGGGGCTGTTGACGGTTCCTTCGACGGGGACGCTGCCCTCGGTGTGGGGGGCGAGGCCGGCGAAGAGGTCGAACTGGTGACCGGAGAGGAAGCGGATCTGGATCCAGCGGAAGATGTAATCCATGATGGACTTGGCGTAGCCGATCTCAGCGTTGCCGGTCCAGCCGCTGGGCTCGAAGCGGGTGTGCGCGAACTTTTCGCAGAGCACCTTGAGCGGCACGCCGTGCTGGAGCGCAAGCGAGATGGCGGTGGCGAAGCTGTCCATGAGGCCGGAGACGGTGCTTCCCTCTTTGGCCATGCGGATGAAGATTTCGCCGGGTTGACCATTTGGATATAGCCCGACGGTGATGTAGCCTTCGTGTCCGGCGAGGCCGAACTTGTGCGTGACCGAGGCGCGCTCGGCGGGCAGGCGGTGACGGACGGCGCGGGGTGGTGACTGCGCGTCGAGCGAGTCGGAGTTTTGCAGGGCGGCGTCGGTGATGGTCTTGAGCTGGGTCTCGAGCGCCGTGATGCGTGCCTGAGCAGCGGCCTTGGCAGCGATGACAGCCTCTTCGATTTCGACCGAGCCTGCTGCGGCGGGGGCTACGGCAGTGGTCTGCTTCTGGGCCTTGCCGTCGCTGGCGGAGACGTTGAGCGGCTGCGAGCCCTTGGAGTTGTCGCGGTAGATGGCTACGGCCTTGAGGCCCTGACGCCAGGCTTCGAGGTAGGCCTCCGCAATGTCATCGACGGACGCGTCCTGCGGCAGGTTGACGGTCTTCGAGATGGCTCCCGAGAGGAAGGGCTGGGTGGCTGCCATCATCTTGATGTGGCC
Organism: Granulicella sp. L56; assembly: GCF_009765835.1. Classification (NCBI taxonomy): domain Bacteria; kingdom Pseudomonadati; phylum Acidobacteriota; class Terriglobia; order Terriglobales; family Acidobacteriaceae; genus Granulicella; species Granulicella sp. L56. The sequence goes on from NZ_LMUS01000004.1 coordinate 87,414, forward strand.
CATGTAGTGGATGCTGCGCGTGCCCTTGGATGGCTTGAAGGAGCAGTCGAAGCAGGCGAGGTGCTCGGGCTTGATGGCGGGAGCGCCTTCGATGGTGCCGGTCGCGTCGATGTAGCTGACGATGGCGTTGACCTCGGCCTCGTTATAGCCGAGCTTGATGAGCGCCGAGGGGACGGTGTTGTTGACGATCTTGATCATGCCGCCGCCGACGAGCTTCTTGTACTTGACGAGGGCGAGGTCGGGCTCGATGCCGGTGGTGTCGCAGTCCATCATGAAGCCGATGGTGCCGGTGGGGGCGAGGACGGTGACCTGCGAGTTGCGGTAGCCGTGCTTTTCGCCGTGGGCGAGCGCGCCGTCCCAGGCGTGGCGGCTGGCTTCGATGAGCTGGTCAAGCTGAGGGACGCTGAAAGGCTCGGCGCTGGTCTTCGACTTGCCGATGTTGTTGACCTCGGCGCGGTGCATACGGATGACGTCGAGGAAGGGCTCGCGGTTGACGTAGAAGCCGGGGCAGGCTCCTCCGGCGATCTCAGCCTGCTGGGTGAGCGGAGTCGCTGCACCGAGGGCGGGGCAGGTCTCGGCGATGCGCGACGACTGCCAGTAGGAGTCGCCGCAGAGGATGGCGGTGAGGACGGCGGCGAAGTCGCGGCCGGCGTCGGAGTCGTAGGGCAGGCCGAAGGCCATCAGCAGCGCGCCGAGGTTGGCGTATCCGAGGCCGAGAGGGCGGTAGTCGTGAGAGTTCTTCGAGATCTGCTCGGTCGGGTAACCGGCGGCGTCGACGATGATCTCCATCGCGGTGGTGAGGATGCCGATGGCGTGGCGATAGGCCGGGATGTCGAACTGGCCGCCGGGGGTGAGGAACTTCAGCAGGTTGAAGCTGGCCAGGTTGCAGGCGGAGTCGTCGAGGAACATGTACTCGCTGCAAGGATTGCTGGCGTTGATGCGTGCGGTGTTCTTGCTGGTGTGCCAGCGATTGATGGTGGTGTCGTACTGCATGCCAGGGTCGCCGCACTGCCAGGTGGCTTCGGCGATGTTGTGCATGATGTCGCGGGCACGGTACTCCTTGACCGGCTTGCGCTCTTTGACGGTCTTGGTGCTGAAGGTGCCGTCGGCTTCGACGGCCTGCATGAACTCGTCGTTGACGCGGACGGAGTTGTTGGCGTTCTGGAAGAAGATGCTGCTATAGGCTTCGGAGTCGGGGCCGCTGCCATCGTAGCCTGCCTGCACGAGTGTCCAGGCTTTCTTCTCTTCGCTGACCTTGCACTGGATGAAGTCGTTGATGTCGGGATGGTCGACGTTGAGGATGACCATCTTGGCGGCGCGGCGGGTCTTGCCACCGGACTTGATGACACCGGCGAAGGCATCGAAGCCGCGCATAAAGCTCAAGGGGCCGCTGGCAGTTCCACCGCCGGAGAGCGTCTCCATGCTGCCACGGATGCTGCTCAGATTCGAGCCTGCGCCCGAGCCCCACTTGAAGAGCATGCCCTCGGTCTTGGCCAAGGTAAGAATGCTGTCGAGCGAATCGTTCACCGAATTGATGAAGCAGGCCGAGCACTGCGGGCGAGTGTAGCCGGTAACGGAGAACTCGACCTTGCCGGTGGTCTGGTTCCAGTGCCAGTTCTGGGCGTCGGAGTTGGGCTCCAACCGGTCGCAGCCTACGTTGAACCAGACGGGCGAGTTGAAGGCCACTTTCTGATTGAGCAGCAGGTGGGAGAGCTCGGCGAAGAAGGTGTCTGCATCTTCGGACGTGGCGAAGTAGCCGTCGCGGATGCCCCAGTCGCGGATGGACTCGGCGACGCGGGTGATGAGGGCGCGAACGCCGGACTCGCGCTCATCGGTGCCGTTGAGGCCGTGGAGGTACTTCGACGCCACGATGTTGGTGGCGGTCATCGACCAGTCGGCGGGGACTTCGACGTTCTTCTGCTCGAAGATGATCTTGCCCTTGAAGTCCTGAATGATGGCATCGCGGAACTCCCAGGTGATCTCGTCGAAGGGGGAGAGGCCGGGCTTGGTGAAGTGACGACTGAAGGACAACCCCGGAGCCTTGGAACTGGATTTAGCGGACGCCTGAGACGGAGCAGGGACGGTGTTCTTGGAGGTCTTGGCGGGCTGGGTAGGAATGGTGGCCATGGGGGAATTGCTCCTTCTAATTTGATGATGAAACTTAGCTTCTGGCTCACGGTGCGTACTCTCGTGAGCGGGTGAAAATGTCCCTGACGACACTGGATATGAATCCGGAGCAACTGGCTTCGGCGGCGTCGAAGCAGGGCGAAAAATGTGAACCCGAACCGAACGATCTGGAGCGGTGCAGTCGCAAAAGTACCGCCGCCTGTAGGGTCTGTCAAGTATAAAGCACAACCTATTGTGTTATCTGTGCAAATACCCCTGTTTACGGGCGATTCACCAAAAGAGGGTAAAAAAAACAGGGATTTGGCTGTGGAAGTTGCCGCAGAAGCACGTCGGAGGCGGAGATTACGAGATGGTTAATAGGCACTTTTTGAAGGTATGCGCCTGCGATACAGACGACAAGGTGCAGCGATGGTGCACTGGATGTGGATAAGAGTGGAAAAGTGGGAAAACAGGGTCCGGATTACAGCGAATGCTAAATAGGTGAGGCCCGGGAAGTTACCCCCGGACCCCAAATCGTGCAGTTACAGCTTAGAAGGCGTAGTGCAGGGAGAACTGGATCTGCCGCTGCGGCGAACGCACGTCGCTGATCTGGCCGAAGTTGCTGTCAGCAATGCCGTTATCGGGGTTCTTGTAGCTGGCAATGTTGAAGGCGTTGAAGAGGTCCGCACGGAACTCCAGCGCCTGCTCGTGATAGATGGTGAAGCTCTTGCCTCCGGTCAGGTCGATCTGTTCGTAGCCGGGAGCGCGCTCGGTGCCGACTGAGGCGCTACCAAACTCTTCGCCAACCGTCGGACCGTAGGCGCAGCCGTAGGACTGTGCCTGAGCGGTGGCACAGCCATTAACCGTACCTGTAGGCGTCACCACCGGATGGACGACCGTGTTATCGGTGCCGAACCAGTTGTTGAGGGTACGGTTCGCGATCTTCAGGTGCTGGTAGTGGTTGGCGCGTCCGGTTTTGTTGTTGACGCTGGTGGTAACCGGAGCGGTGATGGTGACGGGAAGGCCCGAGTAGGCCATCGCCGTTCCGCTCAGCTTCCAACCGCCGACCGCCTCGTCAACAAAGCGATTGATGTTGCCGCCGAAACGCCTGCCGCGACCGAAAGGAAGCTCGTAGACGGCTGTGGCGCTCATGTTGTGCCGGGCATCGAAGCCGCTGGGACCGTAGTCAGCACTCCCGTTGTAGCCGTTCTGCCAGTAGGCACTGGCGCCGTTGACGCTGGCCGTGCCGAAGAAGCCAGGATTGTTGGTCATCGCCTTGGCAAAGGTGTAGTTGATCTGGAACTCCAGGCCTTCGGACTGGCGACGGCGCATCTGCAACTGAGCGGCGTTGTAGTTCATCATCGAGTTTGTCTCGGTCACGACGATGTTGCCGGTCTGGCCGACCAGGTTGAAGTAAGGGGCCTGCGTGCCGGGCGCGGTGAGCTGGTTTCCGGCGCGAGCGTCGATCAGATGCTGTCCCGTCTGGCCGACGTAGCCCAGAACGACCGAGGTCTTGTTGTCGAGCTGGTACTCGGTCGAGAGGGTGAACTCCTGAATGAACGCAGGCTTGAGATTTTTGTCCCAGGCACGGTAGGTATTGCTGACAAGAGAGCCTGAGACGTTGGTGGGAATGGCCGTCTGCACGGTCAAAGGGGTTCCGGCGCTGGTGTCCGAGGCAGCCACCGCCTGATAGGTGTAGGCAGGCTGGAACGGCGGGTTGAAGTTGAGGCGAAGGTTCGCTCCCGTGCCCTCAAGGTAGTTGGTGATGCCGTAGCCACCACGAACGACGAGCCGTGTCTTCGGCTGATAGGAGAAGCCGACGCGGGGCATGAAGTTGGTATAGGTGGGATGGTAGAGCGCGCGCGCATCGCCAAAGGCGGCGGCTGCTCCGGGCTGGTTGGCGGCGTAGTAGAGACCGGTGGCGAGGTCAACGTTGGCCTGCTTGTTATTGACCTCGTAGATGGGCTGATCGTACTCGTAGCGAAGGCCGAGGTTCAGGGTCAGGTTGTCCCTCACCTTCCAATCGTCTTGTACGAAGGCGGCGTCGCGGTACTGGCGCTGGCCGGAACGGCCGACGTTGCCGGCGATACCGGCGTAGTAGATATTGTTGGTGTCGAAGTCGGAGACAGTGTTGCCGGTAAACGCACCTGCATACTGGAGACGGCCCATGACACCATCGTTGCCGGGGTAGAAGTTGTTCTGCTGATAGCGCAGGATCTCGACGCCGGCCTTGACTACGTGACGGCCCAGTTGCAGGGTCAGGTTATCGCCATAGGTAAAGATGTTGTCGATCAGGCTGCTGCCGCCGCCGAAGGTTCCGATATCGGTGAGGTAGGTCTGGGTGGAACGGCCCTGGCCGTTGCCAAAGTCCTGCAAGGCAAAGCCGGGATAGGGCTGGGCCGCATTGATGCCGACGATCGAGTTGCCTTTAAGTCCGAAGACTCCGGTCGTGTCCTGCGGGATGCCCTGCAACCAGCGAATGCGCGACCAGCCGCCACGGGCTTCGTTAATGATCCGGGGAGAGAAGGTATGCACCCAGTTGAGCGCCAGCCCCTTGAAGGGATAGCTGCTGGTCGTGGGAAAGGTGATGGCGATGGGCGTCTCGGGAGTGGAGTCCGCCGCTTCGCCCTGAGAGTAGCGCGCCATGATGGAGTTATGCGCGCCCAGCGTGTAGTCGATCTTGATGTCGCCCTGGTCGTTGCGAACTACGTTCCGATAGGTACCGAGGTAGTTGTTCTGCGCGATACCGTCCGTAGCAGGCCGGTTTGGCAGCGGGTAAAGCTCGGGGTGAGCGAACAGATATTGGGCGACTGGGTTGGTGACAGGAACCTGGTTGCCGGGATAGGCGACCTGTCCCTGACCGGCGACATAGTGAGATAGCTGAACGGGAAGCGAGGAGAAGTCTCCGGTACGGAAGGCCGCCGGGATGACCGATGCAGCCTGCGTGCCGCCCTTGTGGTAGCGGATGCCCTCGTAATCGGCAAAGAAAAAGAGTTTGTCGCGAAGGATGGGGCCACCGACAGTGCCCCCAAAGGTGGTCTGCGTAAAGGGCTGGCGAGGATTACCGGCAAACTTGTTCGCCCAGGTGTTGGCATCGAGGTTGTAGTTCTCAAGAAACGCGAACGCCGATCCATGAAAGTGATTGGTACCGCTCTTGAGGACGGCGATCACATCGCCGCCATTGACGTTGCCGTACTCTGCACCCGCGTTCGAGGTGATGACGGTCAGGTTCTCAATGGCGTCCGGGCTGGGGTTGTAGCCGATGACGTTGTTGATGGTCTCGTTGATCTCGATGCCGTCGAGCAGGTAGTTATTGGTCTGGTTTCGGTTTCCGTTGATGGAGACCTGGCCGCCCTGATTGGTGTCGCGCTCGATGGCGTTGGTGTTCGACATGCTCGTCGGCTCAGTCGCGACGGCACCGGGAAGGAACATCGTAATCGAAGAGAAATTGCGGCCGTTGAGCGGAAGGTTCTGAATCGTGCTTGGTGTAAACGTCGTGGCCAGCGTGGAGTTGTCCGTGTCCAGGATCGGCTGCAGCGTGTTCTCTACGGTGACGGTCTGGGTCTCGGAACCGACTTCGAGCTTGCCGTCGACCTTTGCGGTCTGATTGACCTCAAGCGTGAAGGGCGACGACGAAAATGACTTGAAGCCGTCGTGTTTGATGGTGACGGTGTACTGGCCAATCTGGAGGAAGCGGATCGAATAGTCTCCGCTGTTGTTGGTGGTGGCATTGGTCTCGACGTTGGTGGCGACGTTTTTGACGGTGACCGCCGCACCGGGAAGGACCGCGCCGGATGGATCAGTCACGGTTCCGTTGACCGCGCCTGTAATGGTTTGCGCCTGCGTCACGGGCAAAAAGACTAGACAGAGACAAAGGGGGAGGACTGCGCGAAGCAGTTTTTTATACGAGGTACACATTTGCATCTCCTGGCACGCCAAAAATGGAAGCTATTTGACCCAGGCAGAAAGGTGAATCAATTATTTGCACATATAACGGCTAAATGAACAAAATCCGGTCTTTAAAAAATCTACCCCTGTAGCCGGATTTTTACAAGCAAGTGCGGCCACATAAGGACTTAGATAAATTTTTCTTTTCCGGAAGATAAGTCGCGAAGCAGATTTTCATGCCTCTTTAATGGGTAAATAAGGCAAGACGACAAGGTAGATATGATGGACGAGAGAGAGTTTGGGAGGATTTCGATGTCGAGGACGCAATCGGCGATGGTGGAGCTGGGAACGGTGGCCCCAGCCTTTGAACTGGCAGACGTAGTGACGGGAAAGGCCGTTGGACGGGACGACGTAGCCAAAAACGGCCTTCTGGTGATGTTTATCTGCGTACATTGCCCCTATGTGAAGCATGTCGAGGCAGAGCTGGCCCGCATCGGCGCTAACTACGAAGGGAAGATCGGCATCGTGGCGATCTCGTCCAATGACGTGGTTGCCTATCCACAGGACGGGCCGGACGAGATGAAGGCGCAGGCGCAACGGCTGGGCTTCCGCTTCCCTTACCTGTTCGACGAGTCGCAGGAGGTGGCGCAGTCTTACGATGCGGCGTGCACCCCTGACTTTTTCCTCTTTGATGCGGAGATGAAGCTCGTCTATCGCGGCCAGTTGGACGAGAGTCGACCGCGGCGGGGAGATTCCGGCAACGATATTCCAGTAACAGGCAAGGACCTACGGCAGGCGCTGGACGACGTGATCGCCGGCAAGAGGCCGGACACGAATCAGCGGACCAGCCTTGGCTGCAACATTAAGTGGCGCGAAGCCTAATCTCAGAAGGAGAACCGATGCAGGACGTGCTTGAGCAATTGAAGGCAGGAGTTCGCCGATTTCAGGCGACGGTGTACCCCGAACAGGCAGAGATGTACCGCAAGGCGGTAAGCGTACCGCAGGAACCACACACGCTCTTTGTGGCTTGCGCCGACTCGCGGATTGAACCCGAAACAATCACGCAAACGAAACCCGGCGAGATGTTTGTGCTGCGCAACATCGGCAACCTGATACCGGCCTACGGCGAGATGATGGGCGGCGTGAGCGCTGTGGTCGAGTACGCCGTCAGCTTGCTGAAGGTGAAGCATGTGGTGGTCTGCGGCCACGCCGATTGCGGAGCGATGAAAGGCCTGCTCAATCCCGATAGCGTGACGACCATGCCCGCAGTCAAAAACTGGCTGAAGAACGCGGCGACGGCAATGAGCGTCGCTGAGGCGCTGGGAGCCAGAGACGAGGCACCGGAGACGCTGATGCGGAGCGTTACGGAACAAAATGTCCTGTTGCAGATTCAGCATCTGCGGACACATCCCTCAGTGGCCGCGGCAATAGCGCGGGAGGAGTTGACCATCTCCGGTTGGGTCTATGAGATCGGCACCGGCCAGGTGCGTATTTCTGAGGATGGCGCAAAGAGCTTTGTACCCGTCTCTGGAGCGGCCTGAATCTTCGTAATTTGCAGCGAGAAAAGATGCCCTGGATTCCTGTTTTAATCTCCGGGCATCTTCCCGCTCTTCTTATGGATTCAGCGAATTGATCGCCTTAGTGCCGTCGGAGCCGTGTATTTTGACGAGCTTGTTGTAGATGCCGATCAACAGGAAGGGCGCAGCCCACTGGCCGACAAAGAGGGCATTATGGGGCTTCTTCGCTGCTGAAAAACCAAGCGAGACGGCCATCGAGGCCAGCGCCAGTCCTAAATAAACGCTGGAAGGAACCTGGGCAGTGAACTGCTCAATAGATGCGGTTATTTGATCTTCCTGAGCTTCACCTTTTGCTACGCGGTAATCGGTCATGACAAAAATCTCCTTATCGGTTTCGCAACCTGTCTGTTAAGGAGAGATGCGAAAAAACGGCTCCGCGAACGCCTGTGTGCCGAAGTCAGCGCTGGATTTTCATTGTGCGAAAAGTCGATCGCTCTTTTGGTGATGGGATAGTCAAAGCCACTTCAACTTGCGAAGGATGACCAGTAACAATGCAGTGCAGAGGATGGTGATGCCACCGACATAAAATGCGCCGTTGGCAGACTCTTCAAATGGCAAACCCTTGAGGTTCATGCCATAGATGCCGGAGATGGCGATAACCGGCAGGGCGATGGTGCCGAGCACGGTGAGCACCTTCATCACCTCGTTGGTGCGGTTGGCGACGCTCGACAGGTAGATGTCGAGGGTGTTATTCAGCAAGTCGCGCTGCGTCTCGACGGAGTCAAGCAGGCGCGCCACATGATCGTAGATATCGCGGACATAGGGCTGGTGCTCGGCGTCGATGATGGAGCCAGGGTCGCGTTGCAGGTGCAGCGAGGCGTCGCGGGTGTTGACGAGGACGCGGCGAAGATCGATCAACTCGCGCTTGATGGCGAAGACGCCCTGGAGCACCTCGGGCGAGGGTGAATCGATGACAACGTCTTCGAGATCGTCGATGCGGTCGTCGAAGTTGTCGATGGCGGGAAAGTAGAGATCGACGATGGTGTCGAGGATGAGATACAGGAGCTTGCCGGGATTGTCGTCGGAGCCGTCGCGGCGGGCGCGTGCCAGCGCCTCAGCGGTAGAGGGGCACTTGGGGTCAGCGATCGTGATGAGAAAGTCTTTGCCGGCGAAGAGGTCGATGGTCGCGAAGGCTGGCATCTCAGGATTGCCCTCAAGATGAACCGGCTTGAAGACGGCGAAGGTATAGTGCGGTGCCGTGTCGACCTTCACGCTCTCGTTTTCGCTGCGGCAGTCTTCGATGTGAAGCGGATGCAGGTTATATTGCTTCGCCAGTTCGTCCAGGCGGGGGTCGGCTGCGGATTCGAGTTCGTACCAGGGCATCGGCTGTCCTTGCAGGTTCGGCTAAATACCTTCGACTACGCCAGGATCACAGAATTTTTACCGCGTTGAAAACGAACTGGAGTCTTTATCCCCTGCCCTGCTCGATGTGCGTAATCTCGCCATCGCGCATGTGCAGGATGCGGTCGGCGATCTGCGCGGCCTCGCTATTGTGCGTAATCATCAGGACGGTCTGGTTGAGATCGCGGCTGGACTTGCGCAGCATCCCGAGGACGGCATCTGAGTTCTTAGTATCGAGGTTGCCGGTAGGCTCGTCGGCAAGGACGATGGCGGGTCGCGTAATAAGCGCTCGTGCAATGGCCACGCGCTGTTGCTCGCCGCCCGACAGCTCATTGGGCCGATGCTCGAGACGGCCATCGATACCCAGCATGTGGGTGAGTTGATCGAGCAGAGGCCGGTCGATCTCCTTCTTGGGCGAACCGAGGTTGGCGATATCGTGGGCAATCTCGATATTGCCCATGGCCGACAGCGTAGGCAGCAGGTTGAATCGCTGGAAGACGAAGCCGATCTTGGCGCGGCGCATCTTGGTGCGCTCGGCATCGTCGAGCGTGGCAAAGTCGACGCCGTCGATGCAGACCGAGCCGCTGGTAGCGTGGGTGAGGCCACCTAGAATATAGAAGAGGGTCGATTTGCCGGAGCCCGAGGGGCCTACGATGGCCACAAATTCGCCCGGCTCGATGGCAAAGCTGACTTTGCGGAGTGCCGTGACTGCGAGTTTTCCGGAGCGGTAGGTCTTGCTGAGGTCCTGCGCGAGAATGATGGGTGCCATGTAGTTACTATGAAGTTTATCGCGAGTGAGGGTCTGGAATGAATTTTCGGGAGTTGCTGCTGCTTGTGCTGGCGGGCTGGACGGCGGTCGGCGTGGCCGGAATCACGATCTCGCTGGTACGGAAGGAACGCCGGAAAGCGGCACGGCATTCGCTGTGGGTGGTTGCCGTCTGGGTGGTCTATATGACGATCCTGCTGTGGACTTCGCTTACAAAGCCGCAGAAAGTTGTGGCTCTCGGGCAGGACCAGTGCTTCGATGATATGTGCTTCGCCGTGACCGGCGTGCAGGAGCTGCCAGGCTACTTGATTCAGGATGGCAGCAGGCTGATTCGCGTTTCGGTACGCATCTCGAACCACGGCAAGGAGAAGATGCAGAGCGAAGCGCTGATTCAGGCTTATCTGATCGACAAACAGGGACGGCAATGGGCGGAATCGACCGCGGTTTCAGGCGTGCGGATGACGGCGCGGGTTGCGGCGGGAGATTCTGTGATGAGCCAGCCGGTATTCAAAGTGGCAGGGGACGCCACCGGACTGGGGCTAATCTTTACCCACGGTCCCCGTCAGCCGGGAGTCTTCGTCATTGGTAATTCCGACAGCCTGCTTCACAAACGGACAGTGGTCTGGCTGGGGCGATAGTTTTTGAAAGCTCTTGTGACTCGATCGAACAAGATGAAGCTCATCAGACGGGAATGGTGCCAATCATCAGCAGCGAGTTGATCGTCACATCTTCAAGAAAACTGATTTCGAGCCGAATGGTGACTACCTGTCCCATATCGGAGGGCGTCGCGAGATTTTTGCGGCAGGTGCAGAGGTCGGTGAGTGCGAGGTGGCCTGCCCGGGTCAACTCCAGGCCAGAGCATACGATGGAAGCGTAGAGGTCGACGATGGAACGAAGCTGGATCTCCAGGCGGATCTCCACCATGCTGGGCGAGAGCGTCCTGCGGCAGAGAACCCAGCCACCGCAATCAGCCAGCGCCGCGGTCAGGTTGGGGAGCAGTCCTTGCCGCTCTTCGTAGCTGAAGCTCTGTATATCAAGAAGTTGCATCGTATTCTGTAGCCGCCGGGGCGAGAAATTTCTGCCGTTAGGCTGTTCATCGGAAAGGTTTGCGGGAAGCGTGATAGACACAGCGCACGGTAGTCATGTGACGGCAGAGAGTATCGAGCGTGCTCGATATGGATTCGCACAGTGACTACAGTTACTTATATGTTGATGGCTTAAGCGGCGTGGAGGTTGGTCGAGCCGCAGGAGATGCCGGATGGTTCTTGGAGTGGGAACAGATTTAATCGAGATCGAGCGCGTACAGCAAAGCCTCGCCCGTTTCGGCGACCGCTTTATGCACAGGATCTTTACCGAAGGCGAGATTGCCTACTGCCAGCAGAAGAAGCACGCCGCGGAGAGTTTTGCGGCTCGATTTGCCGCCAAAGAGGCAGCAGCCAAAGCACTTGGGACCGGTATCGCCCATGGCATCAGTTGGCGGGAGATTGAAGTGCGGCGCAACCCCGGAGAGCGGCCAACGCTGCATCTAACGGGAAGAGCGGCAGACCGGGCCGAAGCCATGGGCGTGCGCCATTTGCACTTGAGCCTGAGCCATAGCAATGACATCGCCATGGCCGTCGTGATTGCGGAGAATTGAAACCAATGGACGACTTCATGCATCCATTGAAAGCAAGCACTTTACACAATCGGAGCGATGCAAGAAGATGTGCCGGACAGCAGACCGGCTGATGTATCCTCTCACTTACCGGGTACCCTGCTGCCTGTGTCGCATCCCGTTGAAAGAGATTTGAAGGAGAGCTATGCCCAGCCAGCAGGAGGTCAGATGGTCGCAGTTGAAAGTGGGCGTGATTGTACTGGTCTCATCGGTGATTCTGGTGACGCTACTGTTCCTGATGACCAGCGCGTCGGGGCTGGGACTTTTTTCGCACAAGCTGACGATTCCCGTCTACTTTGAAAACTCAGCAGGCCTGAAAGAAGGCGCTGCCGTAAACCTTGAAGGCGTCACTATCGGCACCGTGAAGAGCGTGACGGTGGTAAACACCCCTGATCGCAAGCTGACTCCGGTCAGGGTCATCATGAAGCTCGATGACAAATATGCCGCGAGCCTCAAGAAGGACTCGAAGGCATCACTGACCACGGTCGGCGTGCTCGGCGATACCGTCGTGGACATCAACAGCCAGTTCGCCGTCGGGCCTCCTCTGAGAGACGGCGATGAGTTGAAGACGCTGGAGACGCCGAGCATCACCGATGTCGTCAAAGCCAGCCAGGGGACCATTGAGAGCCTGAACGTGATCCTGTCGAAGATGAACGTGATCGTCGACAATCTCCAGTCGGGCAAAGGCTCCGTCGGCCTGTTGATCAATAACCCCGATCTGTACAACAAGGCCAATGAGACGGTGAATGAGCTGTTGACGCTCGAAAAGAACCTGAACAACGGTCGCGGCTCCATCGGCAAACTGATGACGGACGACACCATGTATAACCGGCTGAACGACGCCGCCGGCAAGCTGGAGAATATCGCCAACGATCTGAATAGCGGCAAGGGCTCGGCCGGGATGTTGCTGAAGGACGACTCACTCTACAAGAACCTGAACTCCACGCTCATTCATGCCAACTCGATCATGGCGGATGCGGACGCGGGCAAGGGCGGTCTTGGGCTGATGCTCAAAGATCCGAAGTTCCGGAGCGATCTGAGCAATACGTTGGCACAGGTCAATACTCTGGTGAGCGGCATCAACGACGGCCGGGGCACGCTTGGCAAGCTGACCACCGACGATCAGGCTTACACCAATCTGAACAAGCTGCTGAGCGCGAGCACCGACCTTGTAACCACGATCCGTAAAGATCCGAAGAAGTATCTGACGATTCATATGAAGATCTTCTAAGCATCGTTTAGTAGATCCAGAGGTCCAGGCTGCGGCCTGGACTTTTCTTTGCGAGATCAACAAAACTTTGGACCGGCACAATCAATGCCTCTACTGTTGACTCAACACGCTTTGTACGGATGAAGCCGCGGTTTATGCTGAATCTACAAATATTGCTTCCTCGGCACTCTTCAGGAGACCCATGACCTTTAAATCTTTCGCTGCATTTCTGGTGTTAAGCAGTGGCCTGTGTCTCGGCCAGACCTCCACCCCGGCAGGTCAGGCAGACACAGGCCTGGCACCCACCTCCGTGCCGAAGAAGCCCATCAGCTTCGACCTGTCGGGAATCGACAAGACAGCCGACCCGTGCACCGACTTCTATCAATACGCCTGCGGAAGTTGGAAGAAGGAGAACCCCATTCCTGCCGACCAGACGCGGTGGGGCCGCTTCAATGAGCTGGCGGAGCGCAACAACTATCTTCTCTATCAGGATTTGAAGACGGCAGCAGATGCTCCGAAGACCCCACTGCAAAAGAAGTATGGCGATTATTTCGCCGCCTGCATGAATGTAAATCTGGCCAACCAGCTTGGCGCGAAGCCGATCGACCCGGCGCTGAAGACCATCGCCGACTGGAACGACAAAAAGACACTGGCCACGCTGCTGGGCACGATGGAGGACAAGTACGCCGTCGGCTTCTTCTTCGACTTCGGCTCTGAGCAGGACCAGAAGGATTCGACCCAGCAGATCGGTGCGCTCGATCAGGGCGGCCTTGGCCTGCCCGACCGCGACTACTATCTCAACCAGGATGAGCGCTCCAAGACCCTCCGCGAACAGTATGTCGCGCATGTAACGAAGATGTTCGTGCTGCTTGGCGACACTCCGGCACAAGCCGCCACCGAGGCGCAGAATGTGATGACGGTCGAGACAGCGCTGGCGCAGGGCTCCATGGCGCGCGTCGATCGCCGCAATCCCGCGAACGTCTATCACGTCATGACGATTGCCCAGTTGCAGGACATCACTCCTGACTTCAACTGGAAGGTCTATCTCGACGCCAAAAAAGAGGGCAGCCTTGAGACCGCCAACATCGTCTCGCCTGGCTTCTTCAAGGCGATGCAGCAGCAGATCGACGCCACCAGCGTCGACGCGCTGAAGAGCTATATGCGCTGGCACACGGTCCATCGCTTCGCCGCCAACCTCAGCGCCCCCTTCGTCGAGGAGAACTTCAACTTCTACGGTGCAACCCTTACCGGCCAGAAAGAGATCACGCCGCGATGGAAGCGCTGCACCGCCGCCACTGATCGCGCCATGGGCGAGGCCGTTGGGCAGGACTGGGTCGCCAGAAACTTCCCGCCCGCCGCCAAGGACAACATGGAGAAGCTCGTCCATGCGCTCGAAGTCTCACTCGGACAAGACATCCAGCATCTCGACTGGATGAGCGACGCCACCAAGGTACAGGCGCAGAAGAAACTCGAAGCCTTCCGCGAAAAGATCGGCTATCCCGACAAATGGCGCGACTACTCGCCGCTGACCGTCAAGCGTGACGATCCCGTCGGTAACGCCGAGCGTGCCAGTGCCTTCGACGACCGCCATGACCTGAACAAGATCGGCAAGCCCGTCGATGAGAAGGAATGGGGCATGACGCCGCCAACAGTGAACGCCTATTACAATCCGGCGATGAACGACATCAACTTCCCTGCCGGAATTTTGCAGCCGCCGTTCTACGACTTCAAGATTGACCCGGCGGTAAACTTCGGCGGCATCGGCATCGTCATCGGTCACGAGATGACGCACGGCTTCGATGACCAGGGCAGCCAGTACGACGCGCAGGGCAACGTGCGCAGTTGGTGGACGCCCGAGGACAAGAAGAAGTTCGACGAGCGCACCGATTGCGAGGCCAAGGAGTACGACAACTTCGAGGTCGCTCCCGGCCAGAAGCTGAACGGGCGTCTGACCCTGGGCGAGAACACCGCCGACAATGGCGGCCTGCGCATCGCCTACGCTGCGCTGATGAGCACGCTGGCCGAGGAGAACAAGTCGGCGGACAAGTCGACCACGGAAAAGATCGACGGCTACACCCCCGAGCAGCGCTACTTCATCTCCTGGGGACAGGTCTGGTGCGAAAACACCCGCGAACAGGCCGCACGCCTGCGCGCCAAGACAGATCCACACTCCAGCGGCCAGTGGCGCGTCAACGGAAGCGTGCAGAACTTCGACGAGTTCGGCAAAGCCTTTGGCTGCAAGGTTGGCCAGCCGATGATGCCGGAGAAGAGCTGCCAGGTCTGGTAACCAGCCCGGTAAATTCCACCAGCGCTAACACAAGGCCCAGGCTTCGGTCTGGGCCTTTTTGCTGCGCAAAAGGGGTCTGGCAGCGTAACCGCCGGCTGGGGACCAGAAACTTCGGCAAGGAATGCGTTCCGGGAAGTGGCATAAAGTCGCAACAGCTTCTACAATTGGCGAAGGAATCGTATCCCTACAGAGTTGCTCGCGGCAGAAGGTGATCGAACAAGATCACTGGCGAGGTTAAGGAAGCGCATGAAGTTGAGCAGGATTGGCCGGGTTTCAATGGCCTTGGTAGTGTCCGTAGCGATGGGTCTGGGCATGACGGCGTGCGGTGGCGGCACCGTCGGTTTCATGTGGGTTCTTGGCACGCAGTATAACCAGATCGCCGGTTTCAAGATCGACGACTACACGGGTAATCTGACAGATATTCCGCATGAGCCGTTCACCTCCGGCGGGGCAAATCCTGTCTCTCTCGTCGTGAGGGCGGGTGGCCGATATCTTTATGTGATCAACGAGGGCGTTACCCCGACCTCAGGCAATACCTCGGGAACGCAGCAGTGCGGCACCAATGGCAGCGGCATCGCTGAGTTCAGCATCGGTGGCGACGGCGTCCTGACCTTCCAGCAGTGCTTTGCCAGCCAGGGAACTACTCCGGTCTGGGCGCAGATGGACAGCACCGGCTCCTATCTCTATGTTCTTGACCAGGTCGCACCCACTGCGGATTGCAGCGTTGGTGCTCCGGCCGCAGGATGCTTCGGCGACATCACCGTATTCTCGGTCGCCGACGACACCGGGCGGTTGACGCTGGTGCCGAACAAGCAGATCAAGAATTCGGATGGCACCCAGCTCACCTACTTCCCCGTCGGCAACACTCCGATCATGATGAAGGTCGCTGGTAGCGGATGCCTGTTCACGGTGGATTCGGGCGACCAGACGGTCTTCCCCTATACCATCGGGGCCGCAGGCCAGTTGACGCTGCCCGCCAATACCACCATTGCAACCGGCGCAGGCAGGCTGACCTCGATCAATGCAGGCTCGCAGTATGTCTACCTGACCGATGCGGCGGCCACAAGCGACAGTTCGGGCGGCTATATTCTTCCCTACACGGTCGGGACCGGTTGCGCCTTGAACACGCTGACCGGCGGCAAGGTGGCGAACCTGCCCCAGACCTCAAACCCCGTCTACTCGATGGTTGACAGCAGCAACAAGTACCTCTACGTTGCCAACCAGTCGTCGTCCAACTCGAACGCCCCAGCTTACAGCTCCATCTCGGCGTACACCATCGACGGAACGACCGGCAAGCTGCAGGAGATTCCCGATACGGGCAACAATCCCTACCAGGTTGGCGCAGGTCCGGTGTGCATGGTCGAAGATCCTTCGAACCAGTACCTGTTCACTTCGAACAATGTGGACGGCACGGTCACCGGCTTCAACCTCGACAAGAGCACCGGCGAACTCTCGAACCTGAAGAGAGGCTCGAAGTTCACTGCGACAGGGTTGTCGACCTGCCTCGCAGTCAGCGGAAACGTTAATTAGCTGGCAGCATTTCCAGCTAAAGACACAGGACAGGGTGTCAGCACGAACCCTGAGTTGTTTTTGAAACAGCAGAAGCGGGCGGAAACGATTTGCCCCGGAGCCAGGTAAGCATGAAGTTGAATAACATAGGCCGTGGTGCACTGGCCTCGATTTTGTCTCTTGCAATTGGTCTTGGCGTAACGGCTTGCAGCCGCGACTACACGTTGGCATACGTCTACGTGACCACCGCGGCCCCTCTCTCGGCGGCCTCCTCGACCGCCGGCGGCGTCAGCGCGTTTGCCGTCGACTATCAATCCGGCGCATTGACACCGCTAGCTGACTCCCCGATCGCGGCTGGCAAGAAGCCGATCACCCTGGTTGCCGGACCGGCCAGCGCAAACGGCCAGTTCATCTATGTCGTCAACCATGACGACTCGACCGTGATGGAGTTCTCCATCGGGACCGACGGCAAGCTGTACCTCAAGAACACCTACAACACGACCGGCAGCCTGCCGACAGCAGCAGCCATCGATGCTGGCGGCACGTTCCTGTATGTCACCAACACCTACCAGAACGGGCCGAATAACACGCAACTCTACACGGCTGGCTCCCCTGGACCAGGCAGCGTCACCATCTTCCCCATCAACGCAGACGGCAGCCTTGGCACGGCGACGACGCAGAACGTCGGCAACCTCCCGGTCGGCATCGTGACCAGCAAGGTCAACAGCTATGTCTACGTGCTGGATCAGGAGAATGCATCCACCGCCAGCCCGCTGGGTGTCATTCTTGGCTACGCTGAAAACACCTCCACGGGCGCTCTGACGCCGACCACGGACGGCACCGTGATTCTGAACGGCGTCCCTGTTACCAATGGCTATCCGGCCGGCACGACCCCCAGCGCGATTGCTGAGGACCCCTCGGCACGGTTCGTTTATGTCACCGACAAGGCCACCAACCAGCTTTATGGCTACCTGACCGGAACCAATGGACAGCTTTCCACGATGACCAATGGTCCGTTCGCGACGGGTACCTTCCCGGTCAGCGTGACCGTCGATCCGCGCGGCAAGTATCTATACGTCGCCAACTATAACGACAACACAGTGAGCGCCTATGCCATCGATGTCGCAACCGGCGCGCCAGTTGGCTCCGTAGGTTCGGCCACGACGGCAGTTGGAACCACCCCCACCTGCATCGCCATCGAGCCGGCACTGGGCAAGTACCTGTACGTTTCGAACTACCTGGACGGAACGGTCTCGGGCGAAGCGCTCAACTCGCACAATGGCGGCCTGACCGCAGTCCAGAACACGCCCTTCCCCACCTCCGGTCTGCCGACCTGCGCAGTAGCTGTGGCGAATGGCTCGTACGGTCATCCCAACCAGATCATCAACCCCTAACAACACGCAGTTGCCACAACAAAAAGTCCCGCGATTGCGGGGCTTTTTGTTGCCTGCGGGCGAGTCTGGCAAATATGCCCTCTCCCCTATTTAGGTGCCAAAGTCTTCGAAGAAAGGGACTTCCCTCGACTTAGAGACGCTCCAGTTAAATGCGAAAGTCCGGAGCGATGGTCAGACTCAATTGGCTTTACTCACTGAGATTAGCTGTAGCAGAGGAGTGGAGCTTTTTTGCAATTGTATGTTGCTGATTTTATGGAATTTGCATGATTTATGACTTGACAGAGTTTTCCACAGCAGGGAGCTCTGTCGCTGGAAAAGGGAAGGCACACCCCAGGGGCTAAGAGCCCTTGAGGTGCTGGGAGAGAGAGGCCAGGGCTGAAGCCTTGGCGTACCCAGAAGCAAGTGCAACTATAAAGGGCAGCCAGTGCATCGGCAGCGATGACAATGCTTTAGGACGAAGCGGTTTGGGTGGCGCGTGGGCGGGTGGAGAGGTGGGTGAGGATCAATCTGCGGGCTGGGTTCTCGACAAAACGGAAGGCGGCCAGCGAAAAGAGGACCACGAAGACGTAGGAGAACCAGGGATCGAACGCCGCCAGGTGCAGGTGCTGCGACAGGTGGTACTTGCGCACGAGGATCAGCACATTGAAGTGCAGCAGGTAGAGGCAGTAGCTGCTCTCGCCGACGATCAGCAGCGGACGACAGGCAAAGACGGCAGCCACTGGGTTGACTCCGCTGAGGCCAAGCACAAGGGCAGCAAAGAGCGGGATGAGCAGGCCGCCATGCATCAGCAGGTACGGCAGGTGCTCAACAAAACCGTAGAAGACGACCAGGAGGGCTCCAACGCTGGTGGCGGCGATGGCAAAGCGCTGGCGAGGCGTGATGTCGAGCACATGCTGGAGCTTGCCCAGCACAACGCCCACCAGAAAGGTGCAGATATAGGGTAGCGGCGTGTACTTGAGGAAGCGAATGAGGTAGGTGGAGCTGTAGCGCGTGACCGGGCCGTCGAGGTGGTCGGGGTTAAGCAACAGATAGAGGCTGTGCGGCACCATTCCGATCGCCCAGATAGCGAGCAGAAGAGCGATAAGCCGACTTGCCGTCTTGGGCCAGGGGATGCGGATGAGCCAGGGAAAGGCGGCGTAGAGCATGACCTCGCAGGAGAGCGTCCAGGCGACGGTGTTCCAGAAGGTGGCGAGGTTGGGGCTCCAGCCCTGAAGCAGAAAGGGGGTGAGGACGATTCCCTTCCAAAATTCGGCATGGCTGCGGACGGCCCACTCATCTTCGAGCATCTTGACAGAGACGATAAGGGCGAGCAGATAGATAGGGTAGAGGCGGGCAAAGCGGGCGACCCAGAAGTTGCGCTTGTTGAAGCTGGCGCCGCGGTCGGCGTAGTTGTACGTGAGGATATATCCGGAGATAAGAAAGAAGACGCCGACGAAGATGTAGCCGTTATCGACAAAGGGATAGAGCGGGCCGAGGTGCGAGGGCGTGAAATGGAAGAGGACGATGCTGAGCGCGAGCAGGGTACGGATGCCGGTGAGTGCCGGAAGAGGCGGCTTGCGGGTCGTCTTGAGCGGCGTGGCAACGGCAGTGGCGGCGGTTGGCAAAGGGCGGATTCCTGTTTCTAACTAATATTTAAGGTAGATGCTTGGATCGTGCTTTGGGCAGCGGTCAATACAACAGGAAAATGACGCAACTTCGGCTCCCGATACAGGGATGCTTTGCGAACGATGGCTTAGGCGGTGACGAGCGAACCGAGCTTTTCGCCGCCGACGACGCGGACGATGTTTCCCTGCTCCTTCATGCTGAACACCATCATGGGCATATTGTTGTCCTTGCAGAGAGAGACGGCGGTGGTGTCCATGACGCGGAGGTTGAGGCGGAGGATATCGTTATAGGTGATCTGGTCGAACTTGGTGGCGTCGGGGTTGGTCTTGGGGTCGGCAGTGTAGATGCCGTCGACGGAGGTCGCCTTGAGTAGGATGTCCGCTTTAATTTCCATTGCCCGGAGGCTGGCGGCGGTGTCGGTCGAGAAGTAAGGGTTGCCGGTGCCTGCGGCGAAGATGACGATGCGGCCCTTTTCGAGGTGGCGCATGGCGCGGCGGCGGATATAAGGCTCGGCGACCTGGTGCATCTCGATGGCAGACATGACGCGGCAGGTGAGGCCGCGCTTTTCGATGGCGTCCTGCAGCGCGATGGAGTTGATGACCGTCGAGAGCATGCCCATGTGGTCGGCGGCGACGCGGTCCATGTCGATGGCCTGCTGGGCTACGCCGCGGAAGAAGTTGCCTCCGCCGACGACGATGCCGATCTGGCAGCCGAGCGCGTGAGCGTCTGCGATCTCTTCGGCTATTTTGTGAATGAAAATTGCGTCGATGCCGAAGCCGCTGCCTGCGGCAAGGGCTTCTCCGGAGAGCTTGAGGAGGACTCGCTTGTACATATCAGGCTTAAGTATCGCATGGCAGCGGCTTGGGGTTTTGGGTCGGCTTGTGATCAGTAGCCGATGGTGAAACGCTGGCGTTCGTGTTGCGGCTTTTCGAGCTCATCGACGAGGGCGATAGCGTAGTCCTCCATCGAGATTTTGCTGTTACCCTCGGCGTCAGTAATGAGCTGGTCTTTGCCTAGACGAAACTTGCCTGTGCGCTCGCCGGGAGCAAAGAAGGCGGCCGGGCTGAAGCTGGTCCAGTTGATGTCGGACTTTTTGATGAGGGCGAGCGCGTCGATGTGGGACTTGGCGATGGGCTGCCACTCGGCGGGGAGATGGCCGCTGTCGAGCAGGGTGACGCCGGGAGCGACTTCGAGGCTGGCTGCTCCACCAACGTAGAGGAATCGCGGGGCTTTGCCGGAGGTGCCGACTTGCTTGACGGCATCGATGAAATTTTGAGTGACGGGGAGGATCTGGTCGGTGTTGTCGGCGGGTGGAGCGTAGGCGCTGACGACGGTATCGGCTCCCTTGATGTTGGCGGCGATGGCGGCGGCGGAGTTTACGTCTCCCTGCTTGATGGTGAGGTTGGGCTGAGGCGCGATCTTTGCGGGGTCTCGGGTAATCGCGGTGACTTGGTGGCCGCGGCTAAGGAGTTCGGTGAGGATGCGGTTGCCAGCGTGTCCGGTGGCTCCGTAGAGGACGATTTGCATGTGATTTCTCCCGTTAGTCATGAGATGTTGGGATGGACGGAAACGACTTGTGCATCCACGTCATTCGCATCCCCTACCCTACGAAAAAGAAAATGTTGGACGCGAGTTTAAAAGCCCGGGTTTATTCACAGGCTTGATTTTGGTTTTGAGGCGGCTCGCTGCTTATGTGGGCAACAGTTCAATGGGCGCGGCCAGCTTCGGTTGCGGCTGGCACCTCGATGAGCTTGCCGGAGTGCACGTCGTAGATATAGCCATAGATTGGAATGGACTTCGGCACGAGAGGGCTGGCGCGGATGTGGGTTACGTCGGCCAGAACGGACTGGGCCTGATCTTTGATGGTCAGCCATTCGACGAACTCAGCGGCGGTAGAGCCGGGGCCTTTGCCGATGTCTTTGAAGCCTTCGGCGGTGAGCGCCGCGGTTTCAAGGCTGTTGGCGAGAAGGCCACGGATGACCTCGTTGGTGAAGAAGAGCATGCCGCAGTCGGTGTGGTGGATGACGAAGAACTCTTTGGTGCCGAGAAGCTTGTAGCTGATGACGAGGGAACGGATGGCGTCGTCGCTGGCGCGGCCGCCAGCGTTGCGGATAACGTGCGCGTCGCCTTCGGCGAGTCCGGCGTATTTGGCGGGGTCGAGGCGCGCATCCATGCAGGTGAGAATGGCGAAGCCGCGGGCTGGTGGGAGCGCGAGCTTGGCTTTGTCGCCGAACTGGCTGGCGTAGGCTTCGTTGGCGGAGATAACTTCGGTGAGGACCTTGCTCATGTTGGTGCTCCTTGGGGGCTTGGTGGATGACATGAGATTCCGTCTTGTGGATATCGAGACAGAACCAGCGTGCTCGTACGCGGATGGCTGGCTAATGGAGATTTCAAAAAGAGATACTGCGCGGAGCCCAGAAAAGGCGTCGTCAGCTAGAAGCTGGACGGACAACAATAACGGGCTGCTACGGCAGGATGCATGGTTGGAGAGTAGTGGAGGGTGGATAGGACGTCAAGAGGGCAGGTTCCGGGGTAGTGGGTAAGTTTGAACAAAACGTACCTCAGCGACTAAAGCCTCTCACTATTTTCGAGTTCTTATGTCACGGCTTCAGCCGTGCCCTTAGCAAAACCATTCAAACTGGCACATTCGACGTTTTTGTAAGTTTTGCGATGAACGAAAGCCCGGACTAGTGTCCGGGCTTTCGTAAAAGTTTTGTGCGGGTTAGGCCGAGGCTTCTTCGGCGGCTGCGACCTGAGCGGTGGTGGCTACCGTCCAGTTGGGATCGCCTACCTTGAAGCGGGCGAAGCGGCGGACGCTGATGTTTTCGCCGAGCTTGGCGACCTTGCTGGCGATAAGCTGTGCGATGGTCTGGGTCTGCTCCTTGATGAAGGGCTGGTCGAGCAGGCAGACTTCCTCGTAGAACTTGCTCATCTTGCCTTCGAGCATCTTCTCGACGATGTTCGCGGGCTTGCCGCTGGCAGCGGCCTGGGCGCGGTAGACGTCCTTCTCGCGGGCGATGTCTTCTTCGGTGACATCTTCGCGGCGGACATAGCGCGGATCGGTGGCGGCGATGTGCATGGCTACGTCGCGGAGCAGCTCCTGGAAATCATTAGTGCGAGCGACGAAGTCGGACTCGCAGTTGAGCTCAACCAGGACGCCGATCTTGCCGCCAGCGTGGATGTAGGTTCCGACCGCGCCTTCGTTGGTGGAGCGGCTGGCCTTCTTGGCAGCCGAAGCCATGCCGCGCTTGCGCAGGACGACGAAGGCGGCCTCAATTTCACCGCGGGCTTCTTGCAGCGCTTTCAGGCAGTCGCCCATGGGGGCGCCGGACTTTTCGCGGAGTTCTTTGACGAGTTTTGCGTCGATCTTTACTGGGGTTTCCGTGGACATTCGAGTTTCCTTAGGTACGGTTTCTGCGAAAAGGGGCGCAGGCTTCGGCCCGCGCCCCCAATCAAGGTAATAAAACGCTGTTACGGGCTGGATAATGCGCGCCCGTAACGCAGGGGTTTTAGGCTCCGGTCTCGGCAGCGATGGTCTCAGGCTCGTCGATGGTCGCGGCAGATGGCGCCTTGCGGATGCCACCACCGAGGACGGCTTCGAGATCGACGTTTTCGTCGTCTTCGACGGCTGCCTCGGGGCTGGCGGAGGCCTGAACCTCAGCAACTTCGCCCTCTTCGCCTACATGCTCAGCGGCAACTTCAGATTGCTGGACATCAGCAACTTCGCTGGCGAAGGCACGCTCGGAGACCATCTGGACGCCTTCGTAGGCCGAGTCCGCGATCTTGGTGGTGAAGAGGCGGATGGCGCGGAGAGCGTCGTCGTTGCCGGGGATCACGTAGTCGACCACGGTCGGGTCGCAGTTGGTGTCGACGACGGCGACGACCGGGATACCGAGCTTGCGGGCCTCGGCGACAGCGATAGCTTCGTTGTTGGAGTCAACGACGAAGATCGCGTCAGGGAGGCGCTTCATGGTCTTGATACCGGCGAGGTTGGTGGTCAGGTGCTTGCGCTCGCGCTCGAGCTTGATGACTTCCTTCTTGGTGAGCAGCTCGTAGCGGCCATCGGTGGACATGTCGTCCAACTCGGTAAGGCGCTTGACCGACTTCTGCACGGTGACCCAGTTGGTGAGCAGACCACCCAGCCAGCGGCTGTTGATGTAAGGCATGCCTGCGCGGGTGGCCTCTTCGGCGATGGCATCCTGCGCCTGGCGCTTGGTGCCGACGAAGAGAATGAGCTTGCCGGTGGAGGTAAGGTCGGTGACGAACTTGGACGCTTCCTTGAACATCTTCAGCGTCTTCTGCAGGTCGATGATGTAGATTCCGTTGCGCTCGCCGAAGATGTATTCCTTCATCTTGGGGTTCCAGCGCTTGGTCTGATGCCCGAAGTGAACACCAGCTTCGAGCAGTTCCTTCATTGTGATACTTGCCATAGAGGCTCCTTGGTTAAGACAGCCGGACCGAAATGCTCCGATGCCTGGATTGATCCCGCTTTTATGAGAAAGCGCGGGAGATTTGACTCCTTGCCTTCCGGTGAGCTGGAAGGGTGGTGCTGACGGCGATACATTTTCGCCGGATGCTTCTTGATCCGGGCCGGTAGAGCAGCGAGGCCGAATCGAAAACTGTACCTCGGCGGCTAAAGCCGCACCGCCGAGGTGAGAAGTAGCGGCATGGCTGAAGCCGTGCCCTTAACACTGCGAGAACAAAAGCAACTGCAAAAGACTTTGCTGAAAGGCTCTTTTTATCGCTTCGAGAACTGGAAGCGAGCGCGAGCGCCCTTCTGGCCATACTTCTTACGCTCTTTACCACGCGAGTCACGGGTAACGAGGCCTTCTGCCTTGAGCGCCTTGCGCAGCTCAGGATTGAAGACCATGAGAGCGCGGGCGATGCCGAGCTTGACGGCATCGGCCTGTCCCATGACGCCGCCACCCTTAACGGTGGTGATAACGTCGAAGGTCTCGCCGATGTCGGCGATGCCGAGCGAGCGGCGGGCTGCGGCGCGCTGCTGGGCGGTGACGAAGTAGACGTCAACGTCCTTCTTGTTGACGGTGAAGTTGCCGCTGCCGGGACGCAGGAAGACGCGCGCAATCGAAGACTTGCGACGGCCGGTTCCGTAGTATTGGATCAGATCTGCCATGGTGCTCCTTGAACTTGCCTCAGGGGCTAAAGCCCCGAAATCTCTTGCTCTGTGCAGCACGGTTGAAGCCGTGCCTTTAACAAAACGCTTGTTCAGCGGACAAATGCCCGCCGCGCATAAAAACTAGGCCTTAGGAGCGTTGGAGGCGTGAAAATCCATCGCTACGGGCTGCTGGGCGAGATGCGGATGCTGGCTGCCCTTGTAAACCTTGAGCTTGGTGGCCATCTGACGGCCCATCTTGGACTTGGGAAGCATGCCCTTGATCGACTGCTCGACGATTGCTTCAGGACGGCGGGCGAGCAGCTTGACGAAGGACTCTTCACGCAGACCGCCGGGGAAGCCGGTGTAACGGCGATAGAGCTTGGTGTTGGACTTGAGGCCCGTGAGGACGATCTTTTCGGCATTGATGACGATGACGTGATCGCCCATATCGATATAAGGGGTGTAGAGCGGATTGAGCTTGCCTGCGAGAACGCTTGCGGCCTGCGTGGAAAGACGACCGAGGGTCTTGCCGGTGGCGTCGATGACAAACCACTTGCGCTTAATATCTTTGCCGCTGGGGATAGTGGTGGACATTGCTATGTTTACTCCCTGGTTCTGCCGTCTTCAGTGTTCGGCGTGGTGCATGAAGAAAGGTGGATCGAATGTGTTTCTCACAAAAAATAGAACGAGTTACAGCACGAAAGACCTGACGACGAGAGAGTACCCTCGAACGTAAAAGAGGCCATTCCGCATAGGGCAACGCACAAAGCCTTGAAAAATCAGCCTGGGAAGTGGGTGCTTCGGGAGCGGCCGTGCAACGTTGGCTACCCCAAGTGAGTCCACCACGATATCTCTTTCGCCCGCCTTACCTATGGAGATAGACCTACATAGACGCACGGACGCGAGACTGCGCGAGATTCAAGATTAGCCTAAAGGCCGGGGATTCGTCAATGAAAATGCTCAATTCGCCGCCGACTGAGCGGCTGGGATGGCCAGGTCGAGGACGTAAAGGGAGCCGTCGTCGTAGAGGTGACGGCGGGTACGGGACAGTTCGCTGTATTGGCGGTGGCTGTCGAGCATCATCTCGTCCTCGCTTCGGATCCACTGGGTAACGCTCCTGTCGTTCATGACGGAGATGAGGTGGCTTTGTTCGGACTCATCGTCGCTATAGGAGTGGGCCAGATAGCGAATGTGGTGGGCGAGGAGATAGCTGGCCAGAGCCTCTCCGTCGGAGCGACCGGGCCAGCCGGGCGGAAGGCTGGCAGCGCCGGGAAAGTCAGCGATATCAATGTGATGGGTGCGGTAGTCCAAAAGAAAGGTGTCGTCCACGGTGGCTATGACGCCGGAGTCGGTGGGGATGGCGCGCTCCATGGCGGCGTACTGGAGACGAACCGAGGGAGACACAATCGAGTAGCCGGAGAAGCTGGTGCGAAGGTTTTGCGCGGTCCTGCTGTACTCGTGCGTCCAGGAGTTGAGTCCTATATAGAGGGCGGTGGCGACGGCAAGCACGGCGGAACAGCCCTGGATAAGGCGCCATCTGCTCACGAGAGGAAGATGGTTCACGCGGCGGCTGAAGACTACATAGAGAAGAAGGACCGACGGGACGATCGCGGGATAGTTGTAACGGCGAACAGAGTCTCCCCCGGTGGCGATGCCGACGAGTACCGAAGCGATCAGCGTGGCGGCGGTGAGGGCGGCGATAGCGCGGGTCTGCTCGTCATCCTCGCCCCAGAACCATTCAAGAAGAAGAATGACCAGAAGGGGAAGGTTGAACGGCAGGACTTTGTGAAGGATGATCTTCGCGTTGAAGCCGGATGGCGGCGGGTAGAGTCCATAGCTGCTGTAGTGGAAGCCCTTGCCGAGCAATGGATAAAAATATGTTCCGGAGGTGGCGTGCTGGGCGACCATCCAGGGAGCGAGGACGAGCAGGCAGCCCGCAGCTCCGATGACGACCATGCGAAGGCCTGCGGCGGTGCCTCGTCGACTGAAGACAAGGACGGCGATGCAGAGGACGAACAGCACACCGTGAGGAAGATAGGTGGATTTGGTCGAGGCGATGGCAGCGGTCGTCATGCCGAGCAGCAATGCCTGCAGGTTTCTGTACTCGGCTAGCAGGCTTCGATGAGAGGCCAGGTAGACCAGGCCGAAGAAGAGGGCACTGGGGAGAAGAACGAAGGTCAGGTTGAACTGGAGCTGCGGCGTGATGAGCACGAAGACGGCAAGGGCTGCCCGCTGGAGCAGCGTCAGGTCAAACTCGTCTGCGAGACCGAAGGCTACGACCGCGAGGAGAAGCAGGCCAAGGGCGCGGTCGGCCATCTGAACGTCTTCGAGGGGGAGCTTGGTGAGCACGAGAGTTTGCAGAAAGTAGTTGCCGCCGACGCTTGCCATGATGCGGCGCTCGCTGAATGGGTCCGGAGCGTACTCGTGCAGTTGGAGCATCTTTTTTGGCGCGGCCAGATAGAAGTTGTAGTCGTCCTCCTGCTGGTAATGCGCAGTGTGGACGGTGGCTGCGACACGCACAACGAAGACAAGGGCAAAGAACAGAAGCAGCAGCTTGACCTGAATGTTCCCACTCGAAGGCGCGGGAGTTTCAAGCTCCGCCGGCTGCTTGTCGATGAGGCGAAGCAGAAGGAGTGCAAAGACTCCGATGATGCTGAATCCGAAGAGCACCGGAACGGTAATGGCATGCAGAAGGTTGAGGACTCCGCCGATCAGAATGGTGGCGCTGAATCCCGAGACTGCTGCGAGCGCGAATGCAGGGCGGCCCACACCGAAGAGTCGCAGGAGGAGAGCACCATAACCGGAGATGGCCGCGAAGAGCCCGGCGCACCAAAGAATCGCTACAGCAAACTGAAGCAGGATTGTGGCATTCATTCGATGGGCACCTGTCTGTTTGTCGAGGAGCGAAATGAGAGGAAGTACGCCTTGCGGCAGGAAAACAAAGGCGACGAGATTTTAAGGCTACTGAGTCCCTCAAGCTGCGTCAAGGATTGGAGACGAATGTTACAAAATGCGATTTCAGAACGATGGCTCACGCTTCATGATGGATTTCGTCGTCCAATCTTTTGAGCGATGGTTTGTCGTTCCCATAGAGCGGCTACACTTAAGGCAGCTATCGCGAATGCACTAAGATATAAAAATCCCCTCGCAAAAGGACTCATGCCGGAACGCAAACCCAGCAGATTCTATCGGCCAGAACTGGATGCGTTGCGGTTCTTCGCTTTTCTGTGCGTCTTTCAGCACCATGTGCCCTTCACACTGGGCCTCGATCGAATTTTCCCCGCGCGTATTCAAGAGTTGAAGGAGGCCGGCGCTTATGGGGTTTGCCTCTTCTTTCTGCTGAGCGCCTATTTGATTACGGAGCTGCTGTGCAAAGAACGCGATGAGACGAACAGCGTTCACCTGAAGGCGTTTTACATACGGCGCGTGCTGCGCATCTGGCCGCTCTATTTTGTATTTCTAGGCTTTGGCGTAGTCTTTGGCATCGTCATGCCACACTTCAGAGTGGAACACTACCGTGTCCTCGCGTTTCTTCTGCTGGCCGGCAACTGGTACACAAGTTATTTTGGCTTTACCCTGAATCCCATCTCGCCTTTATGGAGCATCTCGGTCGAGGAGCAGTTCTATCTGCTGATTCCGACGATCATGAAGCATGGCGGCAGGCGTGCAATCTGGGCGGTCTCCGCTCTCTTTTTCATCGTGTCGTATGGTGTGCTGGCGTGGCTGGGACAACATGACGCCAGCGTGAACATCAGGGTGTGGACGAACAGCCTGGTGCAGTTCCAGTTTTTTGCTGCCGGGTGCATGTTAGCGATCGGGCTGCGTGCGCGAGTTCCAAAGCTGAGAGTGTATTGGCGCATAGCTTGCGTGGGGGGCGGTGTGGCCCTTTGGATGGCTTCTACCCATGTGACCCGCCATATCGATGTTCATCCCGGCGCCGCGAGGCTGTGCGTGATGTATGGCATGATCCTCGCCGGCACGGTGCTCATCTTCCTGGGATTCCTGGGATTGAAGGCTTCGCTGATACCAAAGGGCCTGCGCTATCTTGGGCAGATATCGTATGGCCTGTACGTCTTCCATGAATTTATCGGCGACTCGATCTCTTCAGCGGCGAAGCACTGGCCGCATTCAGGCCTAAGAGGCTCGCCCTTCAGCGGCGCCCTCGATCTCGCGCTTACGATCGGCGTGGCTGCACTCTCCTATCAATTTTTGGAGAGGCCCTTCCTGCGGCTGAAGGAACGCTATACGTTCATCAAGTCGAGGCCTGCGTGAGCCGCCTGCTTGCTGATCGCATCTGCGAATCGCTCAATTTCTACTCATAAGACAAAGCGTCGATAGGATCTTTGCGTGCTGCTTTGATAGCAGGATAGAAGGCCCCCAGAATAGCGCCGCTAAAGGCGATGACGACCGCAGTCGCGACCCACTCCGGCGTAACTGCGAACGCCAGCGTTGGGAATTTGTAGTGGAAGATGGCCCGCATGAGATAGGTGAGGCCCACTCCAAGGATGATCCCCGAAATAGCCAGCAAGCCGGTCTCTCGCAGCACCACCGTAATGATGTAGAGGCGGGAGGCGCCGAGCGATTTGAGGATGCCGATCTCGCGGGTGCGCTCCATGACGGCGGTGTACATGGACTGAAAGATGACGAGGAAGCCGATGAGCACCGCGATGCCGATGACAACGTGAAGGCCGATGTTGAAGCCGGGCAGCTTTTCCGGGGAGAGATTGGCGAGCAGTTCGGCAAGGGTCTCGATGTTGTATTCCTGCATACCAGGAGTAGCAAGGACCTCTTTGCGAACGTCGGCCTGAAATTGCGGATTGTTTTCGGTGCGGAGGTAGAACATGCTGGCTTTGCCGGGAGTTCCGCCGATCTCGTTCATGGTCGTGATGGGGATGAACTTGCGACCGCCTTTGCCATGCTGGACGATACCGCAGATATGGAAGGGATGGTGCAAGACCTCCACGGTGTCGCCGATCTTGAAGCCACGGGCGGCTTCAAGATCATCGATGATAAGGTCATCCGGATGCTGAAAGGGACCGCCCGCAACGAAGACGAAGGGGCGAAGGGCGTTATAGCTGGCATAGTCGATGCCGTAGATGTTTTCGAGGGTCTTGCCGGAGGTTAGCTGGATGTTGACTGGAGCCGCAACCTCAACATGAGGCAGGCCGCGCAGAACATCGGCAACCTGAATCGAAGCGGCGGCGCCGGACATGCCGATGAGGTTCGTGGCTGCACCGGGATGCACGACCATGTCCATGCCGATGCCGCTCTGACTGGTGCGCTGACCATTCAACTGACCAAGCATGATGGCAGCGATGGAGAGGATCATGATGACTTCAATGGCTACAGCGAAGGCACTGATGATCGAGCGCAGCGGACGATGGACGAGATTACCGACAACCAGTTTATTCATACACTTAACAGTGTATTGGAAGCGGCGTCAGGGAACCTTGGCTGGCCAGAGTTCTCTGCTGCACGGCGTGGTGCAATATGGAGCAAATCGGGAAAATAGCAGGCTTTGAGCGTTCGCCGGGTTCAAGATGCCCTCGCTAATTTACGGGCAGATGCTCCCTGCGAACGATCCTGTCGACTGCGACAATCTGTTGCACCGATGCTAAAAGAAGCCAGCCATAGCCTGCGAGCAGGAGAATTTCGATTCCGAGAAAGACAAGGCAATGCGGGTCGTGGGCGAGAAGGCCCTGATGAAACTCTGGAGCGGAGAACGCGTGCAGAATGGTGGCGTAATAACTATGCTCCACCACGGCGACCACGCCAAAGATGGCAAACAAGAATGCTCCGAGCCTATGGCGGTTTGAAATGAGCAGGCAGAGGGGCAGAAGAGTCAGCATCAGGTAGGGAGGCCAGGACTTCTTGGCGAAGAGAATGAGCGTGAGGGTGAGCGCGGGCACAGCGAACGTGAGCACGCGCAGCCGCACAGTCTCATTCGCCTTGTAGCAGGCTTTAGCGATAAGCCCAAAGGTGAGGGCAAGCAGAGCCAGCAAAAGCCCATTCCAGAGAGAGGAAGGCAGGGTCGCGCCGGTCGCGCCCTCGATAAGGAAAGGGATATCCGCCGAGGTCCTTAAGCTGCCCTCCCTCAGCAGGGGCTGAAGAAGCGGAGCATGGGCCATTGCAACGCTGCCGTAGACGACAGCGACAAGAACTCCGAGCCCGCCGACCCAGCGCCATCGCCGCGGTACAGCAAGGAAGAACGCCGGAACGTAAAGCAAAGGTAGAAATTTCAGTAACGCGACTCCAACGCCCACTGCAACTCCTGAAGAGAAGGCTCGCCGCCGTTGGACCAGAAGCATGGCGAGCGCGAGCAGGACGGCGATGATGATGTTGTCCTGTCCATCGATGGCGACAAACTGAAGGCTGACCGCGCTGGTCAGGTACAGGATGGCGCCGGTGCGCAATTCGCGGTCAGAGAGAAAAGTGCGGCCTGCTCGAAACCAGAGAGGGAGCAAAAGCGATTCAACAAGGATCGCAAAGAGGATCAGCGAGAGCGGCGTTCGAAAGAAGCCGACCAGAAGCGCGTCCATGTAGGAATGAAGCGGGGCATAACTGGAGACGAAGTCCCTGTAAGGCATGAGATGGAGCAGAGCTTTTTGGGCCTCTCCCATGTAGATGGTCACATCTCCTCGTGGAGAGACGCGCAGGACAAAGAAGACAAAGAGCCAAAGCCCGATTCGGCTGGCAATAAAGGAGATGGTGATAAGGCGCTCGAAAGCCTGACGCGGCAGATCGTGCAGACGGCGGCTTCGGACGGCTGGGATGCTGACGGCGCCGGCAAAGATGCCAAGAGCTGCTCGAGCGACGAGAGTCTGCTCTCCAGTCATAGGTTCTCTCCATGATTATTTTTGCTGTCACGACCGACTGCCTGTTGCTTGGTGCAGCTAACAGTGTACGGGACTGGCACGCCGAACCATGTTACCGTCCGGACTCTTGCGGAGGATGGGCCGGGGGCAAGCGGCGGGGGATGCTGCGAATCGGTGCGATGCGGCGAAGACGAGTGCGTTCCGGCACCGAGACGAGCGCGCCGATGATCGGCATGACATAAGCCGAGGTAACCGCTGCGACGACAATGCCCAGAGCAAAATATCCGGAGTCGTGAACGACACCTCGAAGCATTCCTTCCGGCGCCTCATGCGCGAAGATCACAATGGCGAGCAGCCCCCACGGGTACTTGCGAACATCGCCGCAAAGCGAATCGAAGATGACAAACAGCATGATCCACAGGAGAGGAGCGAGGACAAAGATGCCCATCCAGCGGCCGAGATGAAATGCCTCTCCAGTGGGACTGAAAGAGATTCCGGTCGAGAAGTCATCTGCACCGATCATGCCTATCTCGTGGGCATAAAGGTTGCCGAAGCCGACCTCGGGCTTGCCCGGCCAGAGGAAATGGGGGATAAGATTCGCGAAGTCCATAACAATGGGAACATAGCCGATGTTGCCATTGTCCTCGGTGACGTTGATGAGAGCGTCATCGGGGGAGATCATCTGCAGGCGGTCGAAGAAGCCCTGGGGGGTATCGAAGTATGCCTGCACCCTGTCCTCGACGATTCCGTCGGCAGTCTGGTGGGACTGCTCACGAACATAGTCCAATTTTGAAAGCAGGGAGATCGAGGTGCTTACGTTTTCGCTTATAGAGATTGACTTGTAGTTTCTACCGTACTGGGAATACGGGACGAGATAATATCCCATAAAAAGGAGCGCCAGAACGCAGCCAAGGGTTTGGTAAAAGGTGATCCGATATCGTTGTGAAGCGGCGGCTATGAGCCAGCACAACGGAGGGCTGAAGATCCCTTGTTTGGAAAAATTAATAAGGCCGCCAGCGAAGAGAGCGCCGCAAGCAATCAGGACAGTCAGATTCACGCTGCTGGTTCCACCGCTTTTGCGAATCTGCGCGATCGTTCCAAGGATGATTGCAAGAGGAAGGAAGAAGTTGACTTGACCGACTGCGCTGAGGACCGAACCACTCCCTGAAGGGGCTACAGTTATAACCGCTGTGAGAGCAAAACCTGCGATCATGCAGCCCGTAGCTGCGTTCGACATGTTCTCGTCTGAGACCATGTTGGCCAGAAGAGGACGCTTCGCGGTCAATTTTCGGCTAAAAAAAACGGCCGCAAGCATTGCGGTGATGCCGCCGACGTAGACCTGAAACGTCAAGAGAGGCTGTTTCAGATCGGAGCCAGCCTGTTCGCCCAGAACAGCCTTCCAGGTAATGCCCACGATGACTACCAGAACAGCGTAGAAAAAAACATACCCCCCGGAGGCACTCGTGAACCCGCCGGCGAGATTGAAGGTAAAGGCAGCAATGATGATAAAGAGGAAACAGCAGAGAGAGATCGCGGCAGGCGTCCCCTGAAGCAGTTGCGCGATGCTGAGCAGCGCGGCAAAGCAGATAACGTACAGAAGGGGAATGCGTTCTGGAAATGGGAGGCGCACTCTTTCTCTTTCTAAACCAGTGTCTGGTTCAACTGCCGGAGGTCAGCGGCGAATTTGGCGCACTTGCATTGGCCCCCCGAAATCTATCCAACCGAGGGCTTAGGAAGATGATACCAGCGGCGGGGAGTGAGCCAACCAGCATGCGCGGAACTTAGCAGTCACTAGGTGCCCCGGAAACGATTAAGACAATCTATGCCAGTTATAGCGAACCAATCTTAGAAGCTTCAATTGGGATGCTTACCTATTATTCGACAAGAGGGACGCTCTTTGATGACTTTGCAGGGATATATCGCATGAGTCGATTTCGGAGGCGCAGCGAGGGCTGCTCGACCACATAGTAGGAAAGTTCGGCGACGATGAGGATTGCGACCCAGTTGCCAGGAAAGGTGCTGATGATCTTCAGGGAAGGGCCGAACACAGACGCGTTCATACTGTGCAGGAACAGCGTCTGCCAGATGTAAATGCTGTAGGACAGAACACCGATATGCATGACAGGGCGACTGTTCAGCACATTGCCGACGGCGGAATGTGGATTGCGAACACACCAGAGCAGGAAGAACGCGATGGCTGTTCCGCAGAGTGTAAAGCCAAAGGGAAACTCCCAATAATTCTGGAAGCGGGCACCGATGCAATCGGAGAGGAAGATAACGGCGGGAGGAATCCACCATATCTTCGTGACGAAGCTGTAGACGCGCTCGAAGAGCGGGGTCCCCTGCAATAAGGCGATGACGCAGCCAAACATGAGCGAGTCCGCACGCATTTGAAACATGCCCCCATGATGCAGGTAAGGAACATGAGAAGCGAAAGAGGCGACACGAATCACCGGGGAGATGACGATGACGACAAGGGCGAACTTCGCAGCAGCCATACGGCCGGCGATGCCGGGACGATGACGCAGGCAGTAATAAAGGATGCAAGGCCAGATGAAGTAGAACTGCTCTTCGATGCTGAGAGTCCAGAAATGCTCCAGCGACCACATGCGCACCGTGAGTGCGTAGTTATGAAAGAAGAAGAGTGCGCTGACGATATCGATTCGAGTGACCGCCAATCGCCCAGCCCAGCCGAGAAGAAGAAGGACGGCCACATAGAGATAGACCGGGGGCAGGATGCGCATGGCGCGTCGAAAGTAGAAGCTGCCCATACTGATGGAGCCGCGCTTCTGTTGCTCATGCAAAAGAAGGCTTGTGATGAGATAGCCGCTGATGACAAAAAAGATAAATACGCCGGTATCACCATTGAAGATGGCAAACCAGATGAGAGAGACATGGTGAGTCATGCCGAATCGCTGGATCGTGTGCAGAGCGATGACGAGAAAGATAGACAGCGCACGCAGACCATCGAGACTGGGAATGCGAGACATCGATGCGGCCCGTGTGGGGAGGGGTTCGACCATAAGAAAGGGTCCTCTATCTGGGGCTAATTATATATAGTGACCCGTTTACGGAAGTGCTTTGACTTGATAGGGATGCAGGTCATGCTTCGAGCAGCTAACGGCTGAGCCGAGCGAATGGAACGATTCGCACGATAGACCCCTTTGTTGAAATTAGTCACGCAAACCGATGCAGCTCATAGCTCCTGCTGGTTCTTCTGGGTTTCCTTCCAGGTTCACGTTGTCGAGCTTGCGTGGGCTTCTACTTCGATTTCGGCTGGCGTGCCTACAGCGGAGTCAACTCTTCTTGGAAACAGCCGATCTCGCAGCTTCAAGGCTGGAAATTCGACGACTTTAGTAAAGAAGATGCCGACCAGCGCTCCCAGCAGGGTTGGAGCAATCGCCACCCAGACCGGTGCCAGCCATCGCGGCAGGTGTGGTGACACCTGAACGAGGGGAGCAATCACGGCAACGTGCCAGAGATAGATTCCATACGAATACAGTCCAATCCACGCAACCAGACGATAGAGCGCAGACCGCCGGCGTCCTTCCCGATGCCGGTACAGCAGCATTAAGAGGGCAACGCCTAATGCGTTGGCACAGTCGAAGCTGAGCGAAGCCGCCCATCGCGTTTGCAGATTCAGCCGGAAGAAAGCAAACACCAATGCAAGAACAAGAAACCAGATCCATCTGCGATTCTGCCACCGCCTGAATGTCTCCGGGGCATAGTGATAAAGAATGGCAAGCAATACACCTTCCAGGATTCCATCAATCCTGGTATGGGTGGCTGTGACCGTATCGAAACCGTACACCGTCAGCATCATTCGCAGGAAAATGACAGTACCTGTCACTCCTGCGAGAAAGAGGAAGAGATTTCTCATCCGCGTTGCACGCCAGGCAGCGATGGCTAGGCACAATACCAGCAGCAGGTAAGCGTGCTCTTCTACACCCAGACTCCATGTGTGAGCGACACCCCCCACATAGTTTTGGATATTTAACAGATTGCCCCACATCTGGTGGAAGGTGCGGTGGCCTGTCAACAGGATCAAGCCTATAAAAAGATAATATTGTGGCCAGATTTTAAAGCCGCGGCGAATCAGAAAGCGCTTGCTGTCAATCCGGCCATACAGCATCCATTCCTTTACCAGCAGACCACCCACCAGAAAACCGCTCAGGATGAAGAAGACGTCCACGCCCGCCCACCCAAAATGACTAAACCCCAATACTCTGAAAGGATAAAACAGAATGGCCCGCGGGGAATGGTAATCGATCACCATTAAGATGGCGATGCCGCGCAAAAAATCCAGTTCTATCTCGCGCTTTGATGGCTTTTGATGACTGACTTTTGGGGTCACTGTACAAGTATAGATGACTGGGTTCGCCGGCCTTCTTTTGAATCATTCCAATAAAACTCTCTAATAATCTGAAAAAACTTTTTAATGAACCTGTAATCAAACGTGTCATCCTTCGCCGCAGGCGGAGGACCTGCTTGTGCGGTTGTCTGCTTTTGCCGCTGAGACGCAGCGATAAGGCAATCAGCAGGAAGATCACTCGATCTCTTTTGGAAGTTAAGGGTTGTCAGAGATGATCCTCTAGCTTCCGATTGCACGGAAGTGCTTTGACTTGATAGGGATGCAGGTCTATTCTTCGAGCAACTGGGACACATCCGGCAGAAATCTGGGGTTCCAGTAAGGCTAACGGCTGAGCGGAGCGAATGGAAAGATTCTGCGACGAGCTGCGATGGGCGCGTGAGCAGCGCAAGATCTCGATTGAAGCGATCTGCGAGGAGACCAAGGTCTCGCCGCGGCACCTGCGCGCGTTAGAAGCGGGAGAGTACAACGAGTTGCCCGGCGGAGTCTTTCGCAAGGGCATCGTGCGCAGTTATCTTGCTGCGCTGGGGCTAGAAGAGTCATCGTGGCTCGACCGGTTCGAAGCAAGTCTGCGCGAGAGCGGCGCGCAGGATGCCGAGGTCGAAGACTGGTCTGAATTCGCCGAGAATGTGCGCAGGAACAGAGGCGCCAGCGAGTCAGGAACGAAGCTGCAGTGGATGGGCGTGGCAATGATGATGGTTGCGCTGCTCGCTCTGGCATGGTCCGTGTGGAAGTTCGTTCTGCACGGGCGATTGCCTTAGAATCTGTCAAAAACTCATTAACCACGCGATCTGTCATCAAATTTGTCATCCTTCGCCGCAAGGCGGAGGACCTGCTTTTGCGGTTGCCCCTTGCTTTTGCCTGTTCCTAATCCGTGCCATCGGCGACTATCGGTGTTAAGCCTTCAGTTTTTAAACAGCCTCTTAGAAGCAGGGCAAACCTTCCCATTCGATGCAGAATATCGCCATTGAAGCGAGAATCGGCACGGATAAGTGCGCTCCTTTGTCGAGGGGCCTACGCGACGAGTAAAATAGAAGGGTTGCAAACTGATCAGGCTAAGTGTCTGTTCTGGCACCTAAAAGGAGTTGTTTTGGCGACACGCGATAAGTTTTTGTTTACGAGTGAGTCTGTAACCGAAGGTCATCCTGACAAGATTGCCGACCAGATCTCCGATGCGATTCTTGATGCCTGCCTGGAGCAGGATCCATACAGCCGTGTGGCTTGCGAGACGCTGACCTGCACCGGCCTGGTGGTCGTCGCCGGTGAGATCACGACCAAGGCCTATGTGGACTTTCAGAGCATCGTGCG
Source organism: Granulicella sp. L56 (assembly GCF_009765835.1). Classification (NCBI taxonomy): domain Bacteria; kingdom Pseudomonadati; phylum Acidobacteriota; class Terriglobia; order Terriglobales; family Acidobacteriaceae; genus Granulicella; species Granulicella sp. L56. The sequence continues at coordinate 124,359 of NZ_LMUS01000004.1, forward strand.
CGGGACAGTGGCGGCGATTGGCTATGACAATGCCCTCTACGGCTTCGATTCCAATACCTGCGCGGTGATCTCGACGATCAACAAGCAGTCGGGCGATATCGCCATGGGCGTCGATACTGGCGGAGCGGGCGATCAGGGCATGATGTTCGGCTATGCGACCAACGAGACGCCGGAGCTGATGCCGACGCCGATCTCGCTGGCCCACAAGCTGGTGCAGAAGCTGAGCGAGGTCCGCAAATCGGGCCTGATGTCTTATCTGCGTCCCGACGGCAAGAGCCAGGTGACAGTCGAGTATGACTCCAACAACAAGCCAGTGCGTGTGGATGCAGTCGTCATCTCGACACAGCATGCAGAGAACGTCAGCAACGACGAGCTTCGCGGCGACATCCTGAAGCATGTGATTCAAGCTGTGATCCCTGCCGAGTTACTCGATCAGGATACGAAATACCACATCAATCCAACCGGCCGTTTCGTGGTCGGTGGACCGATGGGCGATACCGGGTTGACAGGCCGCAAGATCATCGTCGACACCTATGGCGGCATGGGCCGTCATGGCGGCGGGGCCTTCAGCGGCAAGGATGCAACCAAGGTTGACCGTTCAGCAGCGTACATGGCTCGCTATGTGGCGAAGAACATTGTTGCCGCCGGGCTGGCCGATCGCTGCGAAGTTCAGCTCGCCTACGCGATTGGCGTTCCTGAGCCAGTGAGCGTGCTGGTCGAGACGTTTGGCACGGGTAAGGTCGATGAGGCCAGGCTCGAAGCGCTGGTGCGAAAGAACTTCTCGTTGACCCCGAAGGGGATTATCGAGAGCCTGAACCTGCGTCGGCCGATCTACAAGGCAACCGCGGCCTATGGGCACTTTGGCCGCAAGGGCGAGAACTTTACGTGGGAGGCAACCGACAAGGCTACTGCTCTGAAGGAGCAGGCTGGACAGGCTGTTTCGGCCAAGTAATTTTTTTTGTGGATTGGAGAAGGGGCGGGCCTTAGGGCCTGCCTCTTTTTTTTGGCCAATACGAGTTTGAATGAACGAATCGGAGTGTAGCGTGCAACAGCAGTGGAGGAAGATACTGGAATGACGATGGCTAACGGAAGTTCCAGAGCAAATACGGTTCCCAGCTTTTTCCCAGGCAAACAGTGGCAGCAGGTGCTGGAGCGGGATGCCAGCGCGGATGGGCAGTTTTTCTATGCGGTGAAGTCAACGAAGATCTACTGCAAGCCAAGCTGCCCGAGCCGCAGACCAACGCGGAAACAGGTGGCCTTCTTCCCTACCCCGGCTGCGGCAGAGGCTGCGGGGTACAGGCCTTGCATGCGCTGCGAGCCGGAGCGGACTGCACCGAAGGAAGATCCTCAGGCAGGAGCCATCGTTGCCGTGACCAAGTATCTGAAGGAACACGCGAACGAGCGGACGAAGCTCGCCGATGTTGCCAAAGCTACTGGCGTAGGGCGGCTGACGATTCTGCGCGGATTCAAGCGGGTGCTGGGAGTGAGTCCGGGACAGTATGCCAAGGAGCAGCGTCTGGCGAAGTTTAAGAACAAGGTGCGGGAGCCCCGGCCTGGTGGAGCAAAAGCGCGGATTACGGACGCGATCTATGAGGCAGGGTTTGGGTCGAGCAGCAGGCTCTATGAGAAGAGCGAGGCTTCGCTGGGAATGACTCCACGGGTGATGCGAGCGGGTGGAGCTGGGCTGCTGATTCGCTATTGCACGGCGGCGAGTCCTCTGGGACGGATGCTGGTTGCAGCTACCGATGTCGGCGTTTGTTCGATTGCATTTGGCAAGGATGATGCCGAGCTTGTGGCTGATTTACGGGAGCGCTTCAACAAGGCGCAGCTGGTGCAGGCCAAGGGAAATACAGGCTGGCTGGCTGATGGCGTGGCTTTTGTTACAAGCCAGTTGAGCGAGCATCCGCTGGCGGCTACTTTCCCGCTGGATGTAAGGGCGACGGCGTTTCAGCAGCGGGTCTGGAAGGCGTTGCAGCAGATTCCACGAGGCGAGACGCGCAGCTATGGAAGCATCGCCAAGGAGCTTGGCAGCCCTACGGCTGCGCGAGCAGTGGGGATGGCGATCGGGTCGAATCCCGTGGCGGTGGTGGTGCCTTGTCACCGCGCGATCAAGAGCGATGGGAGCTTGTCAGGATACAGATGGGGCGTGCAGAGAAAGAAGAAATTGCTGGAGGCGGAAGGAGCCTGCTGACAGAAGAGTTGATGTTCCAGAGGCGCTTCCTGACTGATCAAAATGGTATTCTGAGAGGGATTGCAAGAACATCTAATAGTGTCAAGGAGCAGTAATGGCGACAGCAGTTGTTGATAACGCAGGAGTAGCTTCCGAGTACAAAGTAGCGGATCTTTCGCTGGCAGAGTTTGGGCGTAAAGAGATTGATATCGCCGAGCAGGAGATGCCCGGCTTGATGTCCATTCGCAACAAGTACGCTGCGGCCAAGCCGCTGGCAGGCGTTCGCGTCACCGGCTCGCTGCACATGACCATCCAGACGGCTGTGCTGATTGAGACGATGGTGGCTCTCGGTGCGGATGTTCGCTGGGCGAGCTGCAACATCTTCTCGACGCAGGACCATGCGGCGGCGGCGATTGCCGCGGCAGGCGTTCCGGTGTTTGCGTGGAAGGGCGAGAGCCTCGAAGAATATTGGTGGTGTACCGATCAGGCGCTGCGGCATAAGGGCGGGCTTGGACCGCAGATCGTCATCGACGACGGCGGCGACGTGACCCTGCTGATCCACAAGGGCGTGGAGTTGGAGAAGGGCGATGGCTGGGTCAACACTCCTTCCGGAAATCAGGAAGAAGGCGTCATCAAGGACCTGCTGAAGAAGATCCATGGCGAGGACGCGACCTACTTCCAGAAGCTGGCGAAGGAGTGGCGCGGCGTTGCCGAGGAGACGACGACCGGCGTTCACCGCCTGTACAAGATGATGGAGCAGGGCAAGCTGCTGGTGCCAGCCATCAACGTGAACGACTCTGTCACCAAGAGCAAGTTCGACAATCTCTATGGCTGCCGCGAGTCGCTGGTCGATGGCATCAAACGCGCAACTGACGTGATGGTTGCGGGCAAGACGGCTGTGATCTGCGGCTATGGCGATGTGGGTAAAGGCTCGGCTGCTTCGCTGCGTGGTCTGGGAGCGCGAGTGATCGTGACCGAGATCGATCCGATCAATGCCCTGCAGGCAGCGATGGAAGGATACGAAGTTACGACGCTTGAAGAGACGCTGGGACGTGGCGATATCTATGTGACCTGCACCGGCAATCTCGACATCATTACCTTCGAACACATGCAGCAGATGAAGGACCAGGCGATTGTCTGCAACATCGGCCACTTCGACAACGAGATCCAGATGGACCAGTTGAACAACGCCAAGGGCGTAAGCAAGCTGAACATCAAGCCTCAGGTGGACAAGTACACCTTCCCCGGCGGCAACAGCATCTTTGTGCTGGCTGAGGGACGGCTGGTGAACCTCGGCTGCGCGACCGGCCATCCGAGCTTTGTAATGAGCAACAGCTTCTCGAACCAGACGCTGGCTGCGCTTGACCTTTGGAAGAACAAGGACACCTACAAACCGGGCGTTTACATTCTGCCGAAGAAGCTGGACGAGGAAGTCGCTCGGCTGCATCTGGAGAAGATCGGCGTGAAGCTGACGACGCTTTCGCCAAAGCAGGCGGAGTATCTTGGGGTTTCTCCGGATGGTCCTTACAAGGCGGAGCAGTACCGGTATTAAAAAATAAGCAAAAATAAAAGGCCGCAGAGATAACTCTGCGGCCTTTTTATTTGCGACTGAACGTTAGCTCGCGCTGGGGGGATCGTAGTCATCTGCGGTGATGATTTGCAGATGGTAGCCGCTGATCTGTCGCTGATCAATAAGGATGATGGTGCGAGCGGAGCCATCGGCATAAGAGACCTGAGTGCCGACGTAAGCTGGAGGCGTGGCTCCGATAGCAGGAGTTCCGGCAGGTAGTATGACGATGCTGTAGGTGCCGGCAGGAGCGCTCAGATATCCCGTGTTGGCGCCTGGGTTGACGTTCGTGGCGATGGGCCTGGCATCGGCGAGCGTCTGGCCTCGTGACAAAAGATAGATATCGACTGCACCGGAGCGCGGAGCCTGACCGATGAAGCGAAGGTCAATCTGGCCTGAAGGTGCGGGCTGGTTCTGATCTTTGAGCGTAAGCTGCTGCGAGCTGGGAGCGATGTTGCCGATGAGAACCGTGTATTGCGTTGAGGGCAGGAAGGTGTTCTTTACGGAAGAGACGACCTGCGCGGTGCCAGCGGAGTTGGCCGCGATGGTGTAAGTCCCCGGCGTGACCGGCACATAAGAGGTGATGGTGCCGAAACCAAGACTATAGGCCAGGGCGTCGTGGCTCTGGTAGATGTCGAGGTTGGGGGCATCGGGGGAGACGTCGATGATACGGACCTGCGAACCGGAGGGGCTGCTGACGAGGCCCTGGCAGCCGGTAAGCGCAACGAGGGTTACAGTAAGGACTACGAGTTGGAGAAATTTGAAGGGCATTAGCCGTCAGTTTAGGGAGAGCCCCTTAATATTAGGCCATTTCGAGGAGAGCTGGCACGATAGGCATGAAAGACCCCATGCCCAGAAGCAGGACATGGGGCACCCGATAGGATCGGCGTTCGCAAACTCAGGACTACTTTGCGGGTTTGCTGGCGATGATCTGGTCTTTGATCTTGCTGTAGGTGGCGGCAGGAAGAATGCCGCGAGTGACAAGTTGATTCTTAGCGGTATAAGGGCGGCCATCGATGATCCGCTTCGCATAGGCGTCACCGATGCCTTTGAAGGCTTTGAGCTGATCAGGCGAAGCAGTGTTGATGTCGAGCTTGTCGGCAGTGGCAGCGTTGGCCGAGGGGGGGGCGGCGAAGGGCGCTGCCGTGGCCATGACCGGCGCAGATAGCAGAAGCGCCAGAGCGAGAACGAACGGGGAGCGTAAGAGCTTGAACATACGGAATGCCTCCTGATATGAGTGCGTGCGATGCAAGGGTAGATGAGGCGGGGCGGTTGGTCAAAGGAAATACGATTCCAGATGAAGTGAAATCGAAAAATATCGGTGGATACTGCCGACGAGATGATTGATTGGATAGTGAAGACAAAGTTAGCGCTATCTGAAAGACTGGTAGGGCAAACAGGAGGATGAATGAAGACTTTGACTGCAGGCTCTCTTGGCGGCGCTCTACTTGCACTGGGATTGATAGGCCATGGCTTCGCGCAGACCGCTCATCACGACGTGAAAACTACCGCCACGCCGATCAAACATGTGGTCGTGATCTTTGGCGAGAATATCTCGTTCGACCACTATTTTGGGACTTATCCCAATGCAGTGAATCCTGCAGGCGAACCAGAGTTTCATGCAAAACCCGAGACGCCTGCGGTGAATGGCTTGACGCAGACGCTGCTGGAGCACAATCCGAACTTCATTAACACCAAGGTGAACGGTAAGGATGCGACCGCGCCGTTCCGGCTATCGCGGGCACAGGCAGCGACGGCGGATGAGAACCACGACTATACCGCCGAGCAGCGCGCCTTCCACGCCGGGCTGCTGGATTCGTTTCCGCGGTATACAGGCATCCTCGGTTCGCCGAAGTCGAGAGCGCGGCTGGGGAGCGAAAAGGTAGAGGGCGCGAAGGAGTATGCCTTCCAGACGAAGGGCCTCGTAATGGGCTACTTCGACGGCAATACGGTGACGGCGATGTGGAACTACGCGCAACGCTATGCGCTGAATGACAACTCGTATGGCTCGACGTTTGGGCCTTCGACGCTGGGCGCGATTGAGTTGATCTCGGGCCAGACCAATGGCGTGACCGACAAGGTAAATGCCGGCAACACTGTGATTGAAGGCGGCGACGGCACGTTTACGGAGATTGGCGATGGCGACCCGATTGGCGATGTATGCTCGGTGCCATCGGGCGCGATGCTGCATTTCACCGGCAACAATATCGGCACCATGCTGTCGAAGAGCAATGTGACGTGGGGATGGTTCGAGGGCGGCTTCGATCTGACGAAGAAGAATCCGAATGGAACGACGGGCTGCCGCCGCAGCACCTACTCCAAAGTGGTGAGGGTGACGGACCTGGATTACAGCCCGCATCATCAGCCCTTCCAGTACTACAAGGAGACGGCGAACCTCAAGCATGTAAGGCCGACTTCGCTACAGATGATCGGGCACAACGGCGATGCAGCGAACCATCAATATGACACAGACGACTTCTTCGATGCGGTAAAGGCGGGGAACTTTCCTGCGGTCAGTTTTCTGAAGGCCCCGGCCTATCAGGATGGACATGCGGGCTACTCCGACCCGCTGGATGAACAGGCGTTCGATGTGAAGGTCATTAACTTTTTGCAGCAGCAGCCGGACTGGGAGAATACGGTAGTCATTCTGGCGTATGACGACTCCGATGGATGGTATGACCATCAGATGGGGCCGATTGTGAACCAGTCGACGACGCGTGCCGACGCGCTTACCGGGCCAGGGCAATGCGGTGACGGTTCGACCGCGCTGCCGGGGCCACATACGGCACACGCACAGGGACGTTGCGGCTATGGGCCACGTCTGCCGCTGTTGGCGATCTCGCCCTATGCAAAGCAGAATTACGTTGACCACACCCTGACCGATCAGACCTCGGTGCTTCGCTTTATCGAAGACAACTGGCTGGCTGGCGAGCGAGTTGGCGGCGGCTCGTTCGACTCGATTGCAGGCCCGATGACGGGCATGTTTGACTTTGAACATTTAGATGCGCAGCCATATTTATTGAACGATTCAACCGGAGTCGTGGAGAAGCAGTGACGATTACTCGGAGGAGATTTCTGGAGCAGGCCGGGGTATTTGCAACCGGCCTGCTCCTGACCGAGACAGGCTCTGCGATGGCTCACATGGAAGCCGCAATGAGCGACGCCGTGCTGGGGCCGGGAGAACTGACGCCGTTCGTAGATGCGCTTCCGCTGCCTCCCGTTGCAAAGAGCGTAGGGACGCGAGCGAATCCTGATCGCAAGAGCGAACATATTCCTTATTACAAGGTCGCCATGCGCGAGATGCATGTGAAGGTGCATCGCGATCTGTCTGCGACGCGAGTTTGGGGATTCAATAACAGCTCACCGGGGCCGATATTTGAGACACGGAGCGGTGAAGCTCTGCTGGTGGAGTGGGCGAATGAGCTTCCGCTAAAGCATTTTTTGCCGATCGACTACACTTTGCACGGCGCAGGCAAAGATTTTCCCGAAGTGCGGAGCGTCGTTCATCTGCATGGCGGCAGAACGCCTCCCGAGAGCGACGGATATCCCGAGGACTGGTTCGTGTCGGGAAAGTCGGCGGTGAATTTTTATCCCAATCGGCAGGATGCAACGGCGTTGTTTTATCACGACCACGCGATGGGAATTAATCGCCTGAATGTCTACGCAGGCATGCAGGGGATGTTCCTGATTCGCGATGCGGTGGAGGATGCGCTGAATCTGCCAAGCGGTAAGTACGAAGTACCGTTGGTCATCTACGACCGCTTTCTTCGTAAGGATGGGCAACTGGAGTATCCGATATCGCCGATACCCGGGAAGCCATGGGTGCCGGAGGTCTTTGGCAATGTCGTGCTGGTGAACGGCAAGGCAATGCCGTATCTCGAAGTAGAACCGCGCAAGTACCGCCTGCGAATTCTGAATGGATCGAATGCAAGATTTTATCGGCTGGCGTTTGAGGACGATCATGAGTTTCACATGATCGGGTCTGATCAGGGATTGCTCGAAGCACCTGTAACTTTGCAGCGGTTGCAGCTTGCTCCCGCAGAGCGCGCCGATGTAGTCGTGGACTTCAGCAAATACGCGGGTAAGCGAATGCAGCTTGCGAGCGACTCCATGCAGGTGATGCAGTTTCGCGTAGCTGCTCAGGCAGCGGCGGATACGAGTGTACTGCCGACGAAGTTACGTGCGGTCGAACGTATCAAAGAGACAACGGCGGTGAAGACAAGGCTGCTGACGCTGGATGAGCATCTGAATCTCGCCGATCAGTCGATGGACATGATGCTGAACAATACTCCATGGCACGCGCCGATTACAGAGAAGCCTGTGATCGATACGACGGAGATCTGGGAGTTCGTGAATCTGACGGAGGACACGCATCCCATTCACATTCATCTGGTGCGGTTTCAGATTCTCGACCGACAGAGGATCGATACCAACGCATTCTTCGATAACAGGTCGCTGGAATTTATCGGAGATGTGGAACCGGCGACCGGGATCGAAGCTGGATGGAAGGACACGGTGCGAGCCGATGCAGGGACGCTGACGCGGATCATTGTGCCCTTCAAGGGTTACACCGGTCGCTATGTCTGGCATTGCCATCTGCTGGAGCATGAGGACAACGAGATGATGCGGCCTTATGAAATTTTGGCTGCGGAGCCGCAAAAAGCAGGCAAATGATTGACAAGCGAGGTCATCGCAGCTACCTTTAAAACAATGAGCGTTCGTCTGCAGCATCACGGCCATCACCATCATCATGCGCAAAGCGTGTTGGCGGCTGTGTCCGGTGTAGCGAAGTAACGAACGCATACTAAGGATTGGAAAGGCCCGCTAACGCGCATATCGCGAGCGGGCCTTTTTGCTGCCCGGTAAGCGAGTTGGATGGCCTAAGAGAGAAAATCAGGAGATGACGATGGAAGCGGTAAAGATCGATTTTGCAAAGATGGATGGCCTGGTTCCGGGCATCGTGCAGGATGCGAAGACGGGCGAGATGCTGATGCTCGGCTTCTTGAACGAAGTGAGCTATGCGAAGACGCTGGAGACAGGATTTGTGACCTTCTGGAGCAGAACGCGCAGCAAGCTTTGGATGAAGGGCGAGACCAGCGGCAACCGGCTCAAGGTCATCTCGGCCGCAACTGATTGCGACAACGATGCGCTGCTCTTTAAGGTAGAGGTCGAGGGCGATGGGCTGGTGTGCCACGAGGGCACGGTAAGCTGCTTTACCAAAAATATTGAAACGGAGAAGGCGTAATGTCTGGAGCGAAGAAGCTGAAGCTGGGAATTCCGAAGGGCAGTTTGCAGGATGCGACGATTGCGTTGTTTGAGCGAGCAGGTTGGAGGATCTTCGCCAATGGACGAAGCTACTTCCCTTCGATCGACGACGCCGAGATCGAGTGCATGCTGGTGCGCGCGCAGGAGATGGCGCGCTATGTCGAGCACGGCGCGCTCGATGCCGGACTGACCGGCAACGACTGGGTTCTCGAGAACGAGACCGATGTCGAATATGTCACCAGCCTGACCTACAGTAAGCAGAGCCGGCAGAAGGTGAAGTGGGTACTCGCAGTTCCTGAAGACTCTCCTTTTCAGAAGCCTGAAGATCTGGCAGGCAAGATCATTGCCACCGAACTGGTTGAGTTTACGAAGCGCTACTTTGCCAACAAAAACATTCCCGTGAAGGTGGAGTTTAGCTGGGGCGCGACCGAAGTGAAGCCGCCGACGCTGGCCGATGCGATCGTCGAAGTGACGGAGACCGGAAGCTCGCTGCGGGCGAATCGCCTGCGGATCATCGAGACGCTGATGGAGAGCGAGACACAGCTCATCGCCAACAAGGCTGCGTACAAGGATGACTGGAAGCGCGAGAAGATCGGCAACATCTCGCTGATGCTGAATGCTGCGATTGCCGCACAGGGCCGCGTCGGACTCATGCTCAATGCTCGCAAGGACTCGCTGCAGGCGGTGATTGGCGTGCTGCCAGCGCTGAACTCGCCGACGATCTCGCAGCTTAGCGATGAGGGATGGATTGCGCTGAATACGATTCTGGATGAGGCCGAGGTTCGGGACGTAATTCCGAAGTTGAAGGCCGCCGGCGCTACCGGAATCGTGGAGTATCCCTTGAGCAAGGTTGTACTGTAGTCGGACAAAAGGCTTAACACCGATTGGCACGGATAAACACCGATAGAGTAAAGTCGGGCTGGTTTTGATCGGTGATATCGGTGCAAATCGGTGTTAGGTTTCTACGGAGTTGGCGATGAAGCTGGTACGAACATTTGGGCGCGGTAAAGTGACCGCGGCGGCTCTGATAGAAACGCTGGAGCAGCGTGGAGCAGCAAACACGGCGAAGGTGGAGCCGGTGGTGCGGCGGATTCTTACAGACGTTCGCAAGAGCGGCGATGCTGCACTGCGAAAGTATGCGGCAAAGTTTGATGGGCTGACGAAGCGGCTGGCGCTGCTGGTCTCCCGTGAAGAGATGCAGGCAGCCTGGGAAGAGACTGCTCCGGCGTTGCAGGCAGCGATGATGGTGGCGCGCGGCAATATCCTCGCGTTCGCCGAAGCGCAGCGTCCGAAGGAATGGACCATTGCACCGTCCGAAGGCGTAAAGACAGGCCAGCTTATTCGTCCGCTGGGCAGCGTCGGTTGCTATGTGCCCGGAGGTCGATATCCGCTGCCTTCGACGCTGTTGATGACGGTGACTCCGGCGCAAGTAGCAGGAGTGGATCGCATCATCGTGTGTTCACCCAAGCCTGCCCGAGAGACGATGGCAGCAGCGTGGCTTGCGGGGGTGACGGAGTTCTATCGCGTAGGTGGAGCACAGGCAATTGCTGCGATGGCCTTTGGTACCGAGACGGTTGAGCGTGTCGACAAGATTGTAGGACCGGGGAATCTATTTGTAACTGCGGCGAAGACAGTTGTTTCGACCGAGTGCGGAATTGATATGCCTGCCGGACCAACGGAGATTGTAGTTACCAGCGAGACTGGCGATGCGGTGGGAATTGCCGCGGATCTGGTAGCTCAGGCTGAGCATGATCCTGAAGCTCTCCCTATCCTGATTACAAGCAATGAAGTTTTGGCGAAGGATGTTGCAGTCGAGGTGAAGAAGCAAGCAGCGAAGAACACGATTGCGAAGCAATCGCTGGCAGCGCAGGGAGCCATATTCGTAACTGCTACGGTTGCAGAAGCACAAGAGCTGACGAATCGGCTGGCTCCAGAGCACCTGACCGTCGATGCAGCAGCGGACTTGAAGTGGGTACGCAATGCGGGGAGTGTCTTTGTGGGGGCCTATACTCCGCAGTCAATGGGGGATTATGTCTCAGGGCCGAATCATGTACTACCAACCGGGCGCGTGGGTCGTGTACGTGGCGGCTTAAGTGTGATGGACTTCTTGAAGGTGATTACGGTGCAGGAGTACACGCGCAAAGGGCTGCGGAAGATTGGCCCTCACGCAATTGCGCTGGCTGAGGCCGAGGGACTGGTTGGGCACGCAGAGAGTGTTCGAGTGAGGATGCGATGAGTGTTACGACCGAAGTAAAACCACGCAGGGCTGTACTGCAGATGCCGGAGTATCACCCTCCGCTGGCGGGGCGTGATGCGCTGCGTCTGGACTTCAACGAGAACACATTCGCGCCTTCTCCCAAGGTGATTGAGCGCCTGCGTGAAATAACAGCGGAAGGGTTGACGAAGTACCCCGAGCGCGAACCCGGCGAGCGAATTGCGGCAAAGCACTTTGGATTGAAGCCCGAGGAAGTATTGCTGACCAATGGTGTGGATGAGGCGATACACATGGTCTGCTGTGCGTTTCTCGAAGAAGGCGACGAGGCAGTGATCTGCACGCCGGGCTTCTTTATGTATGACGTCAGCGTCATGATGATGACCCAGAACCTGCGCAAGGTGCAGGCGGATGAGACGCTGCAATTTCCTTTTGAAAAATTTGTTGCAGCGATTACAGAACGAACGAAGCTGATTATTGTGTCTTCGCCCAATAACCCTACGGGTGCCGTGGTGAGCCGCGAACATCTGCTGGCGATTGCAAAGGCCGCTCCACATGCCGTGTTGATGGTGGATGAGGCGTACTACCACTTTCATGGCGAGACCACAATGGGCGACCTGTCCGCTGTGCCGAATCTGCTGGTGGCACGGACATTTTCAAAGGCTTATGGCCTCGCAAATCTTCGCATCGGAATACTGGCAGGCAATGCCGCGCTGATGAAGTATGTGCGCAAGGTCAGCTCCCCTTACAACGTGAATGGTGTGGCGCTCGATTGCCTGACCGTAGCCTTGGCCGATGAGGACTACCTCACATGGTATGTCGAACAGGTGCGCGTGGGACGCAATCGCATGATGCGCGAATTGGACGAGCTGGGCGTTCCCTACTTCCCCAGCCATGCGAATTTTGTGCTGATGAAGATTGGCCCGCAGCATAAGGAGTTGGTGTCTGCGATGCGCGGTCATGGAGTGCTGCTGCGAGACCGTTCCGCTGATCCCGGCTGCAATGGCTTTGTGCGCATCACCATTGGCATTGAGGAGCATGTGCGGGTGGGACTGGCGGCGCTGCGATCGTCGCTCGAAGAGATTGGATGGAAGCCTGCTGCTGAAGGAACAACGCGGCAGAGCAGCGAAGGCGAAAGGGAGTTTGAGTAATGGCTAAGAGTTTGAGCAAGGTTCGAACAGGAACAGTGAAGCGCGATACGACGGAGACGCAGATTGCGCTCAAGCTGGTCGTCGATGGGCAGGGTGTCTATAAGGTTTCGACCGGAATACGCTTCTTCGACCACATGCTGGAGCTGTTTACGCGGCATGGCGGCTTTGACCTGACGCTGAAGTGCACGGGCGATCTGGATGTCGATCAACACCACACCGTCGAAGATGTCGGCATTGCGCTGGGCGAGGCTTTCAATAAGGCTCTCGGCGATAAGAAGGGCATCATGCGCGCCGGATATTTTGTGATGGCGATGGACGAGACGCTCGCGGTTGCCGCTGTAGATTTGAGCGGACGCGTAGCCTATGTCGTCGATGACAAGGTGAAGGTGCGGCTGGTAGGAGATTTCCAGAGCGAGCTGCTGGCCGACTTCTTCGATGGATTCGCTCGCGGAGCCAAGGCGAACGTGCACGTGAAGACGATGTATGGCCGCTCCAATCATCACAAAATTGAGGCTATCTTCAAGGCGTTTGCACGGGCGCTACGCGGAGCTTGTTCGCGTGATGAACGGATGCGGGAGATGCTGCCTAGTACGAAGGGTTTGCTGTGAGCAAAGCAGCACAAATCCGTCGAGCGCTCTTTATTTGCGGAGTTGTGTCTGTCTTGCTGTCGGTTGTACTGGTAGTCGGCAGCTATTTGCGGCCAGTAGATACCCAAGATTATCTGAAGCAAGCAGATGAAGGCGTGCCATGGGTTACTTGGGGACTATGTTCTTCCCTATTTGGTTGCACACTTTGTTTTTTTGGCAAGAGGTGGTGGAGAGTAGGCGCTGTAATCGCTGCATCGTTGTCATTGATTTTCTGGTATCTGATAGGAGTTTCACTTTACTAATGATTGCCGTTATCGACTATAGAGCCGGAAACCTTACCAGCGTCGTAAAGGCGCTGAAGTATCTTGGCGCTGAAACGCAGGTAACTCAAGACCCGGAAGTAGTACGTACAGCTTCCAAGATCGTCCTGCCCGGAGTGGGTCACTTTCAGGCTACCCAGTTGTTAACCGATCTTTGGCTAACTGAGGCAGTGCGCGAAAGCGTGAAAACGGGCGCTTGGTTTCTGGGAGTTTGCGTCGGGCTGCAATGGCTGTTTGAAGGCTCCACCGAGGCGCCCGATGTAGGCGGACTGGGGCACTTCACGGGAATGTGCGAGCGCTTTCCCGCATCTTTTGAAGGTGCGGAGTTAAAGTCGCCGCATGTGGGCTGGAACTCGCTCGAAGGCCTGCGCCAGGATTCGAAGCTGCTGCGCGGCGTGCAAAACGGCGGCTTTGTTTACTACACCCACTCCTGGCGTGCTTCGGTGGTAAATGCAACTGCTGCGGTTACAGAATACGGTGGGTCGTTTACGGGAGTCGTCGAGCAGGAAAATGTGATGGGTGTGCAGTTTCATCCGGAGAAGTCGAGCACCGTGGGCTTACAGGTCTTGAAGAACTTTGTGGAGTTATAAACATGCCCTTTATATATGAGCTAAAGATCGCAGCCGAGAAGCCTTCCTACACCTTCGTCCAACAATTAGTACCCGCCGGATCGCTCGTGGGAACGGGACAGGCGGTCTGCACTGTGACCGATGGAGCGATGGAGTTCCATGTGCCTGCGCCCAAACAGGGGCTGTTGGTGGAGTGGTTCGTCGAACATGGAGCTGTGATCGAGAACATGGATTCGCTGGCCCGGATTGTCTGCGAAGGCGATGAAGTTGCAGTCCCAGCGGCTGTTCCGGCAAGGTTGGGATAGATGCTGACGAAACGAATTATTGCCTGCCTCGATGTACGCGGTGGCCGCGTGGTCAAGGGTGTTCAGTTTGTAGACATCATCGACGCCGGCGATCCGGCGGAACTGGCGCATCGCCATGCTGCGGCAGGGGCCGACGAGATTGTGCTGCTGGACATTACGGCAACGCACGAAGGGCGCGGCACACTGCTCGATACGGTGAAGCGTACAGCAGCTACTTTGTTTGTTCCGTTCACCGTCGGCGGGGGAATTCGCAGCGCGGAAGATGCGGCGGCGGTCTTCGATGCGGGCGCCGATAAGGTGAGCATCAACTCCTCTGCCATCGCGCGGCCCGAGTTGATTGGCGAAATCGGCGGCAGCTTTGGAGCGCAGGCGGTGATTGTAGCGATCGATGCCCGTCGCGGCGCAGCAGGAGTGGATGACGCCGAAGTCTACGTGAGTGGTGGCCGCAAACCTACAGGACGAAAGGTAGTGGATTGGGCTCGTGAAGCCGAGCAGCGCGGCGCAGGCGAGATTCTGCTGACCTCGATGGATACGGACGGAATGCGCAACGGCTTCGATTGCGAATTGACCGCGGCAGTGAGCAAAGCCGTGCAGATTCCAGTGATTGCTTCAGGCGGTGCAGGATCGGCAACTCACTTTGCCGATGTCTTTGGCAGAGGCAAAGCCGACGCGGCATTGGCGGCCAGCATCTTTCATTTTGGTGTTACGGATTCACGCGAGTTGAAGGCAGAGCTGCGACAGGCCGGAGTCTCTGTACGGCTTCCTTGCTGAAGGCCACTGCGCTGCGCTTCGGTCGAGATGACAGTTTTATAACGGAGAAGAAAAACATGTTGATACCTTCGATTGATTTAATGGGTGGCCGCATTGTGCAGTTGGTGCAGGGCGAGAAGCTGAAGCTGGCCTTCGATGATTTTGATTACTGGATTGAGCGGTTCTCGAAGTATCCCGTGGTGCAGTTGATCGATCTCGATGCAGCAATGCGGCAAGGAAATAATCGTGAACTGATTGAGATGATCTGCAAGCGGCTGCCTTGCCAGGTGGGTGGCGGTTTGAAGACTGCTGCAGACGGACAGGCGTTGCTCGACGCTGGCGCGAAGCGCGTGATCTATGGTTCGAGTCTGTTTGGAGCCTCAGGCGTGAATAAAGAATTCGCCGCAGGATTGAAGAAATCGCTGGGCGAAGATGCACTCGTCTTCAGCGTGGACACCAAAGGCGGCAAGGTCGCGGTGAAGGGCTGGAAGGATTCGGTCGACCTGACTCCTGAAGAGGCAGTGACGTGGTTGGAAGATTATTGTGCCGCGTTCCTCTACACGCATGTCGATATAGAAGGAACGATGACAGGCTTCCCGATGGACGTTGCAGCCGTACTGCGAGCGACGACGGGACGCCAGCTCATCGTTGCCGGTGGAATCAAAGAACGCGCCGAAGTAGATGCTCTGGATGCGATGGGCGTCGATGCCGTAGCCGGCATGGCGGTGTACTCGGGCGCGATGGAAGCATAGACTTTCCGGGTGGCACAATATCAAGGAGTACATGAATGCAGGGAATGACGAGGCGACGATTTATGAAGAGTTCGGCAGCAGCTACATTGGCAGCGAGTGCTTCACTGGCAAGCGCAAGCGGGGGCAGCAAGAACGAGTTATTGCTGGTGGGAACGCAGACGACAAGCACAAGCAAGGGAATCTACTCGTACTCGTTCGATGAAGCGACAGGTGAGTTGAAGCAGACCGGCCTCGCCGCGGCAATTGAGAATCCTACCTTCATGGCGCTCGCTCCGGGCGGCAATCGCCTGTTCTCCGTCAGCGAGGCGAGCGACTTTGCGGGAAAGGACGGCGGCGGAATTACAGGCTTCAATCTCGATCGCAAGACCGGACATCTCACCGAGATCAATGCGGAGCCTACAGGTGGCCCTGGAACCTGCCATATCGCGGTGGACCACACCGGGCGCTGTGCCTTTGTCGCCAACTACAACGGCGGCAGTGCGGCGAGCTTTCATGTAAGCGACGATGGACATCTGAGCGAGGCAGTCAGCTTCTTTCAGTACGAAGGCCATGGCCCGAACAAAGAGCGGCAGGAGAAGCCCCATGCGCACCGCGTTACGCTATCGCCGGACAACCGGTTTCTGCTGATCAACGATCTTGGTCTGGACGAAATTCATATCTACAAGCTGGATGCAAAGACGGCAAAGCTTACACCGAATGAGCCTCCGGCATGGAAGTCTGCGGCAGGAGCAGGACCACGGGCGCTAAGTTTCCATCCCAACGGCAAATGGGCGTACTGTGTGACGGAGATGACGTCGACGGTCGTTGTTCTGCACTGGAACGCAGAGGCGGGGACGCTGGAGGCAATTCAGACAGTCGAGCTGAATCCCGAGGGATACAAGGGCGAGACCGGTGGGTGCGACATTATCTTCGACCGCAAGGGGCGCTTTGCCTATGTGGCGAACCGTCTCCACGACTTTATGGCTTCGTTCACCATCTCGGAGACGGATGGCAAGGTGACCTTGATAGAACGGACCTCATGTGGCGGGAAGGTTCCACGTCATATTGCGCTGAGCCCGAACGACCGCTGGCTACTGGTGGCGAACCAGGTTTCAAACAACATCTCCGTCTTCGCGCGCGATGCAAAGACAGGCAAGCTGGCGGACTCCGGCAAGAGCTTCGATCTGGCTGCTCCTCAGTGCCTCGTATTTGCATAAGCATCAACGGACGGGTTGCGAATCGGTCATGGCAGTGGCACTTCCAAGTCGCCGACCGGTTCGCCCCGTCTGATTCGTCTAAGTTGTCCCTTCAGACGCATGGATGGATCGTCAGCGTCTCCCTCGTCGTCCTGCTCTTCATCCTCCGACAGCTTTTCCTGAAGAACGTACCGCACTTTGGGTTGTGCGAAGATCTGCAGAGCATGTAAGGCATTTCCTGCCGACGCTGCAGTGGGATAGAAGCCCAAATTCCACTTCCCGCGACGCTTTCTCTTCTTCCACCGTATCCGTTGGAAGAAGAATGCGCAGGCGACAAAGATAAAGAAAATTAAAAAGAAGCACGCAAGACTATCGTCGAAGTCCATGACCAACCCACATTCAGGCAAATGGATCGCTAAGTCAGACTCATCGCGCAGGCGTTATAACAAGCCCAGCGCGAGGTCAACAAGAATCTAAGCGAAGGTAGTAGAGGGTGGGGGACGCTGAAAGCGGGCTGGCGAAATTGGCGCACGGTCAGGCGTAGGGCTGTTATGTTGCGCATCAAGCCATGAGAACAACGGCGCGCCCAACACTTCGCCAAGAAATACCGGAACAAGGATGAAACAAAGCGCCGCTATCTGCTGATGCGCTCCGTGGGGGAGCAGCACCAGCAGAAGAGCTATCAGGACTGCTATGACCGCATAGGTCCTGAGTAATCGCGATCTGGAGATCGAAGGCATTGCTAGCTGCCAGTGTATACGGCGTTACTCGTCGTTGCCCATCGAATCAGCAAGCGCGTAGTAGCCTTTGCGGGCCTGAACCTTCTGGCCCTTCTGGCAGGAGATATTGAGCGTACGAAAAGTCCCGTCCACCTTGAGATTCGTAGGCGTGTAGCTGGCAAGGTACTGGGTGCGCAACTCGTCCTGAATCTGGTCGAAGGCGTCTTCGAGCTTTTTGCCGTTATTGCCGACGTTGATGACGCGGCCGCCTGTCTCTCTTGCCAGACGATCCATATCCGCAGCGCCTGTAACTCCAAGATTGATGCCGAAGCCGCCATTATAGAAATTGCGATCCGCGATCAGGATGACGTAGATGATCGTGTTCGACTTCTGCGCCGCTTCAATGGAAGACTTCAGTGTCTCCTGGCTGCCCTGGTCGCCGCCATCGGTCAGCATGACCAGCACCTTGCGCCCCGCTTCTTGCCGCAGCTTGTCGTGAGCGGCAAGATACACAGCGTCGTACAGGAGAGTGCCGCGCGGCGTGCCATTGCCGGTGACGGAGCCAGTGCCGGCACCGGTATTAATCGTGGCCTTCTCCATGGCGCGTCTCAGCTCGCGCGGGTCGTTCGTGTAATCGGAGAGAAGATCGACGTTGATGTCGAACGAGATAAGGAAGGCCTCGTCCTTGGGCGTCAGAACGTCCTTGAGAAACTCGGCACCGGACTGCTGCTCCAGCGGAAGAACGTTCTGCTGGCTGCCGCTGGTGTCGAGCAGGATGCCGATCGTGAGCGGTAACTTCTTCTCCTGCGTAAAGTTTTTGATGGTCTGTGGGACCTTGTCCTCGGCAATCTCGCAGTCGTTCTTATGCAGATTGGTGATGAAGCCGTCCTTATCGCGCACGGAGAAGTAGACGTTGACGAGGTTGACGTTGACCTTCAGGGTCTCGACATCCTGATCTTCGCGGGGCTGGGCAGCAGCAGTACTGGCCGGGGGTGGACCGTCGGGCGAGGGGGCCTCCTGCGCATGGAGGGGGAGTGAGAAGCCAAGGGACAGGGCGGCGGCAAGCAGGACAAAGGGGCGCATACCTCATTAGACGACGAAGATTGGGCGGAGTCAGCGGAAAAATGCTGCCCGCCCCGAAAGTGGAGGCACAACGTAAGGGGTAGGTCGAGCGTCCAACGAAAAGGTTTAGATACGGGATGGCGGCGCGGAGGTCGCGCTGGTAGTCTGGTAGTTGGCCGGGCTAGTGTCCGGGCTGAAAGATACGGGGGTCGTTCTTGGTGAAGTACAGCATATTGGCGGGGGCTGTGGCATGCATGATGCTGGCACAGCAGGCACAGCAAACGGCAGCACAGGATCAGGCACCGCAGACAGTCGCGCAACAGACAGCCGCGCAGCAGCAGGCGATTCCCGATGCTCCCAGGCCACAGCAACCATCGCCGTTCAATGCGGTTGCGCCCGGCAAGGGCACACCAGCAGACCTCGATAACTCGACCTCTTCTGACGATGACGCTGGAGCACCCCCAAGCAGCCTGCCGCAAACGGCGGCGGAGAAGGCTGCGCAAGGTACGCCTCCTGAGGTTCCGGCGGCAGGACAAGGAGCTGAGGCCTTTACCCTGCATGTCCAGACCAATTTTGTCGAAGTGCCGTTTACCGTAAAGGATTCGAAGCAGCGTCTGGTGCCGGGACTGACCTGGCGCGATGTGCACGTATACGAAAATGGCCTGCGCCAGCAGATGGCACTCTTTACGACAGACGCCTTTCCTCTGTCGGTAGCGCTCGTCATCGACCAGAGCATGACCTACGACAACATGACCAAGGTCAACAACGCGCTCGATGCGCTGCCGGGAGCCTTCGCAGCCTATGACGAGGTCGCGGTCTTTACCTATAACAATGGGCCGAGAATGCAGACCGACTTCACCGCTGCCCAGAGCGCCCGCTTGAGTGCCGTGATCGAACGGTCCAAGTCGACCGGACGCGAAGGTGCGATGGCCTACACCAGCGGTCCGCTCTCGCAGAACATCAACCTTAATGGCGGTGCACAGAGCTACATCGACCCAAACACCAATTCGACCCACGGCACCAGCCTGAGCAATACGCTGAACGTTCCCAAGGAAGTGCATACGCTGAACGACGCCATTCTGGCGGCAGCGAACCACCTGGCCAAGACGCGGCCCGGACGTCGGCGCGTGATCTACGTCATCAGCGATGGCAAGGAATACGGCAGCACAGCGAGCTTCAAAGAAGTCGTGAAGTATCTGCAGACCAACAAGATCGCTGTCTACGGCACGCTGGTAGGCGACTCTTCCCTGCCCGTCGTCGGCTTCCTCGACCGCATCCACCTGCCCCTGACCATGCGTGACAACGTCCTGCAGGCCTATGCCAAGCAGACCGGCGGCAATTTTGAGGCGGAGTTCCGGCAGCGCGGCATCGAAGACAGCTTTGCCCGGATCGCCGAAGAGGTGCGCACGCAGTACACCATCGGCTACTACACGCACGAGCCGTTTATCGACAGCAAATATCGCACCCTTGAGGTCAAGATCCTGCGGCCGAATCTGACGGTCATCGCCAAGGCGGGGTACTATCCCTCGGCTGAGGACACCAAGCCGTCCATCGTTCGAGCAAAGTAGGCTCGCCCTGTTGCATCTGAACGCTCTGCTGGCCCTGGCGGCAGCCGTTTTATGGGGTGGCGGAGACTTCTCCGGCGGCATGGGCGCAAAGAACGCCGGTGGCACCATGGGCGGTGCGCTGCGCGTCATCCTGCTGAGCCATGCCTCCAGCTTTGTTGTGCTAATCGCCATCGCCCAATGGCGCGGCGATGCCTTCCCGCACGGCGCTCCGCTGGCCTGGGGCATTGGGGCTGGCGTCGCGGGGGGAATCTCGCTGGCTTGTTTCTACGTCGCGCTCTCGCGTGGCGCCATGGGAGCCTCAGCCGCCTTGAGCGGCCTGCTGGCCGCTGCCATTCCTGCTGCGGTCTCAATCGCCTCGGAGGGTTCGCCGGGGCTGCTGCGCATCGTGGGTTTCCTTATAGCTGGAGGCGCCATCTGGCTAATCGCCGCCGGGCCGAACGCCGAGGCCAAATCCGCCGATGCCGGTACGATCTGGCTGGCCGTCGTGGCAGGCATTGGCTTTGGTATCTACTTTGTATCCTTGAAGATGGCCGGAGTTGCCGGCGTGGTCTGGCCGATGGCTACGGCAAGGATCGGCAGCCTGAGCGTCTGCTCCCTGATGCTGCTGGGACTCTCGTTCAGCTCAAAGACCACAGAGATTGCCAAAGGCCGCCTGAACCGCACAGCGGTTCGCTGGGCGCTGACGACAGCGCTGCTCGATACCTCGGGCAACCTGCTGTTTATCGCAGCCACAAGGGCCGGACGACTGGATGTAGCCGCGGTACTGGCTTCCCTCTACCCGGCCTCGACCATCCTGCTGGCGGCCTGGATGCTGAGCGAGCGACCCACC
Organism: Granulicella sp. L56; assembly: GCF_009765835.1. Classification (NCBI taxonomy): domain Bacteria; kingdom Pseudomonadati; phylum Acidobacteriota; class Terriglobia; order Terriglobales; family Acidobacteriaceae; genus Granulicella; species Granulicella sp. L56. Next base: position 145,360 of record NZ_LMUS01000004.1, read on the forward strand.
CGGCGGCAGGGGCTGGGAATGCTGGTAGCCGCAGCAGCCGTGGTCATGATTACCCTGTAAGCTCTCTTTTCGCCATCCCTCTCTACAATTGGTTTAGTGCTAAATAGTTTAGTAAGTAAACTATTTACTACTAAACTATAATTGGCTTTTCACCCAGGCGGTCGCGCTTCATTCAACCGGTTTGAGCTTATGTCCTTTATTTTTAATGCTTTACGGGGGCATAGCCGGGCTGGGATCGGCTTATAGCTTGATGTGGCTGGGATCGAAGGTCGGAGGCGGGTATTTGAGCTTGAGACCCTGCATGGCGTCGACGATGATCTGCGAGATGGCGACGTTGCGGTACCACTTGTGGTTCGACGGGATGACGAACCAAGGGGCATGTTTGCGGCTGGTGGCGGAGAGGATGTCGTTGTAGGCCTCTTCGTAGCCGGGCCAGAACTGGCGCTCGTGGAAGTCCGCTTCGGAGAGCTTCCAGTGCTTGTCCGGCGTGTCGATACGGGACTTGAGGCGCTGGGTCTGCTCTTCGTGCGAGATGTGCAGGAAAAACTTGAGGATGACGACGCCGTTGTCGGTGAGCATGTCTTCGAACCCATTAATGTTCTCGAGGCGTCGGCGGACGATCTTGCCGGAGATGAGCTTGTGGACTCGCGGCGAGAGAACGTCCTCGTAGTGTGACCGGTTGAAGATGCCGATCATGCCTCTGGGGGGGACGGCGTCGTGAGCGCGCCACAGGAAGTCGTGCCGAGCCTCCAGCGGGGTGGGAACCTTGAAGGCGGTGACGTCGCAGCCCTGCGGGTTGATGCCGGAGAAGATGTGGCGGATGGTGCCGTCTTTGCCCGCCGTGTCCATGCCCTGCAGGACGATCAGCAGGGCCTTCTGCTGGCTGGCGTAGAAGACTTCCTGAAGAGTATTGAGCTGGGTGCGATGCTTGACGAGAAGCGCCGCGGCAGACTCCTCCGTCTTGAAGGAGCCGGTCTCCCCGGCGGGAAGACGGGTGATGCGGACTGTCGAATGCGGTTTGACGAGGTAGGGCGATTTCAGCTTCATCAGGAAATGCCTATCTGGACAGAACTACAGAGGAAGAACCCGGAGATGCGGATATCGCGCCATCCGGGCTAAGAGATGCCCTACTTGACCGATTCTTCCGGCTTCGGCGTAACGGCGTGAGTGGTCTCGGTGGGCTTGTTTATCTCTTCGGTGACGCCCTTCATGCCGTCTTTGAAGCCGCGAAGGCCTTCGCCCAAACCTTTGCCCAGCTCCGGCAGCTTCTTACCGCCGAACAGCACTATAACGATGATCGCGAGGATGGCCAGATGCCACGGTTGAAATAGATCGCCCATATAAATTCTCCCTACAAGCCGGATGCGTAACGCCCCAACCGGCTCATATCATTGTCGCACAAAGTAAATCCGCAGATAGACTGCAATTAGAGCGGTCCTCCTCCAGATGTAGTTTTGCTGATTCGAGCAAAACGCAGATTCCCTTCGGGAATGACAAACAAAGGAAGCTACACCTGAGTGGAAATACCTATCGTCTACCTATAGACCATCATCGCGGGTTTTCATAGCCCACAATCCGGTCTCTTTGTAGATACGATACAGCGAATCAGGCAGATGTGCGCCAGACGTTATATCTTGGAAGCTGAAGCTAATGCGGGAGAAGGTGTTGGGAAAAAAGATGCAGAGATTGATGTCGGGATTGAAGATGGCCGCGACGTGGAAGAACGGAACACGCACGGCAAGTGGAATGCTGCTGGGATTGATGTTTGTTGCGGGCGCCGCGGCGATGGCACAGGCCACAGGCAAGCTGGCTGCAGAACCTCCAGTAACCTATGCGAACCGCTACGAGATCTATGGCGGCCTGAACTTTATGAACTTTCAGGCGGGACAGAACCTGCCGACGCGGATGAACCTTGGCGGCGGCGAGCTTCTGGGCACCTACTGGCTGACCAAGCGGGTCGGCCTGGCTGCGGATTATCGCGGTGAGGCAGGAACGACGCCGGTCTTCCCCAGCGCGCCGATTCCGCCGAACCCAAACTACATCAACCGGCCGCTGGTGTACATGAACATGGGCATGCTTGGCGCACAGTTGCGCGGGCCGAAGAACCAGTTCGCCGCAGTCAATCTCCACGGGTACTTTGGCGTGGCGCACGGCGTCTTCGATGGCGGCACCGGCGGCGTTCCTCCTGAGGATGTAGGCCTGTACAGCAATCGCACCAAACCGATTGCGGCGGTAGGCGGCAGCCTCGATATCAACCGCTCCAAGAACTTGGCGGTTCGCCTCTCGCCGGACCTGATCTTCGAGCACTTCGGGACAGAGACGCGGGAGTTCTTCGCGATCTCGGCTGGTGTCGTCTATCGGTTTGGCAAGAATTAGAGAGGTTTTATCCAGATGCAGGTTTGGTGATTCGAGCAAAACGCAGATTCCCTTCGGGAATGACAAACAAAAGGAAGCTACACCTGTTCCCTCTCAGGAATGACAAACAAAGGAATCTACACCTGAGAGGAAATAGCTATAAGCCTTCTTTCGAAGACATTAACCGACCGCGGATTACCAGGTGTCGCGTTGCTGGAGAAAGTCTGGTGAGACCGGGTTCTCGTAGACAGAGTAGTCGCGGGTGACGACGGTGATGCCGCTGGCGGAGACAAAGTAGTTCTTCTTGTCTTCGTTGGGATCGTAGCCGATGACCGTGCCGTCCGGAATGTGGACGTCGCGGTCGAGAATGGCGTGCCGGATGCGGCAGTGGCGACCGATGTTAACGTGCGAAAAGACAATGCTCGAATCCACGTCGGCGTAGGAGTTGACACGAACGTCGTGCGAGACGACGCTGTTGCGCACGACGGCTCCGGAGACGATGGAGCCGGAGCAAACGATTGAGTTGATCGCCATGCCGGTTCGTCCCGGCTCTCCGAAGACAAACTTGGCAGGCGGGTACTGATAGGGACGCGTACGCATGGGCCAGGACTTGTCATAGAGATTGAAGGTAGGCGAGACGCCCGCAACATCCATGTTGGCCTCGTAGTAGGCCTCCAGAGTGCCGACATCGCGCCAGTAGAGGGCCTTCGTCTTATTCTCGTCGACAAAGTTGAATGCCTGAACCTTGAAGCGCCCCAGAAGCTTGGGCAGAATGTCATGGCCGAAATCATGCTTGGACTCGGGATCTTCGGCATCTTTCAGAAGCTCGGGGATGAGGACGTCGGTGTTGAAGATGTAGATGCCCATCGAGACATCGACCATGTCCGGGGTGAAGGGGGAACGAATGCTGGTCTCCTTCGGCTTTTCGACGAAGCCGGTGACTTCGCCGCTCTGGGCGATCTCAACGACACCGAAGGCGGAGACCTCATCGGGCGAGATGGGCAGCGTGGCCAGGGTCACATCCGCGCCGGAGTCCTTGTGCTGGTTGAGCATGCGGCCATAATTCATCTTGTAGATGTGATCGCCGGAGAGGATGATGACGTACTTGGGCTCCTCGGAACCGATGGAGTAGATGTTCTGGTAGACCGCATCGGCGGTGCCGGTGTACCAGTTCTTGCTGACGCGCTGCATGGGCGGAAGGATCTCGATGAACTCGCCGAGTTCATTGGCCACCACTGGCCCCCAGCCTTCGCGGATGTGGCGGTTGAGCGAGAGCGCCTTGTACTGGGTGAGGATATAAACGCGACGCAGATCGGAGTTGATGCAGTTGGACAGCGTGCTATCGATGATGCGGTACTGCCCGGCAAAGGGAACTGCCGGTTTAGCGCGATCACGGGTCAGGGGGAAAAGTCTTTCACCGGCACCACCGGCAAGCAGAACGCCCAGCGTATCTCTCATATTTTGACGACCTCGGACTTATGAACTATGAACTACCACAGTCGGATGCACAAAACCGTGTACGAGCTTCCACGGAAACGCGAGTCTATCATCCTGAGGATTGAGTGTGCTGGTTTTTCGGATTTTAGCGGTATCTAACGCTGGGATGGAAGGTGGCAGATCGAATCGAAAGAAGGGGCAGTCGCAAGAACAACGGCGAAATACAGGGGTCTCTCCGCTGCACCGCGCGATAAAACCGCCCGGCTTCGGTCGAGATGGCGTTGTGTTGCGTTTGGATGAGGCTTTTACTCTTCCTTCGCGTCTTCCTGCGCGCTCTCTTCGGTAAGGCTGATGCGCAGGGATTTCAGAAAGGTCAGGTCGTTCTGGGTGAACGGGGCCTCTCCGCTTTCAGGAGGCAATGCAAGGGGGTCGTCCGATTCGCCGGTCTCCGCCTCGACTTCGTTGAGCCCAATGGTGGCCTCAAGCATGAGGAGAACATCAAAACCCTGCTCGCGGATGTTTTTGACGACGCCAGCGATGTCCTCCGACTCCGATACGGACTCGTGGATCGCTTCGCCAAGTTTCTGGATAAGGTTTTTGACCTTCTGGTTCAATGCCACCTCCGGACTGCCCTATGTATGCACCCAACCACGCATCGGGTATTCCCGGCCTTACGCGACCGGCGGGAACGGCATTGCGGGTACTGCGGCGTACCTTGAAGTACTTTTTACAGAATACGCCCGCGAGGAACGCGCCGCAATCACATTGAAGGGGAATCCGCCAAGATGCCCTAGACCGTCGTATGGTGGTCGCCCCAGGCCACATCCAGTTGCCTGGCCAGCTCTTCGACCGGTTTAATGCGTTTGGGACCCCATACCAGAAAGCCTACCGACGCAGCACAGAGCGCACCCATCGTCCAGAGAAAGCTCTTCATCGTGTTTTGCCCTCTTTTTGCGCCATTTTTTGGTTAGATGCGACGGGGCAGACCGAGGTCTATCGCCAGCGGCATTTTTCCTCTGAACTGGCTTACCCTAAGAGCAGAGGACAACCTTTGGCCGATATCTCCAGTAGCAGGCATCTTCATCTTGGCGCCTTCATCTTTCCGCGAATGGACCAGATCGATTTCACTGGTCCGTTTGAGGTGCTGTCGCAGGTCCCCAACTCGACCTTTCATGTGATTGGAAGGGACAAGGAGCCCATTCGAGACATCAATGGGCTGATTTTGACGCCGGAGGAGAGTTTTGCCGATGCGCCGCAACTTGATGTGCTGGTCGTTCCCGGCGGCTATGGCCAACAGGACCTGATGAATGATGAGGCTGTGCTCTCGTTTATTCGAAGGCAAGCTGCTGGGGCAGAGTATGTCTTCTCCGTCTGCACAGGTGCCTTGCTCTGCGGGGCGGCTGGATTGCTTAGGAACGTTCGCTCCACGACGCATTGGGCGTCCTTTGACTTGCTTCCCTACTTCGGTGCGATTCCGGTGGATTCTCGTGTCGTTGTCGATGGGAAGCACGTCAGCGCTGCCGGGGTAACCGCTGGAATTGATGGCGCACTTACGGTCGCGGCGCTGCTGCGCGGAGACTTTGCGGCCCAGCAGATTCAGCTCATGATCGAGTACGCGCCTGATCCTGCCTTCAACAGCGGTACTCCGAAGACCGCTCCGCCCGAGGTGCTGAAGGCCGCACGGGAACAGGGGCGGGAGATTCTGGCGGCGCGGCTTGAAACCGCGATTCGCGTGGCACGGCGGCTGGAGATTGCGATTTGAAGATTCGCGGTAAAGGCTGTTGCAACCGGGCGATGAACCGCTACACTTTCTAGTATGGATTCGGTTCGCTTTGGTCGCGCCCTTGGCGTGGGTGCTCGTGCCGCTGCAAAGACGCTGGTGACAGCGGTCGATGCAGCGACTGCGCCGAACCCTTCTGCCCAGGGAGCAAAATCGGCCCAGAGAAGCGCGCCGCCTTCAGGGCCTACGGTGGAGCAGCGGGCGAAGGCTTCAGGCGCGCGGGTTGGGCAACAGGCCGCGCAGACGGCGACTCAGGCGCGACAGACTGGGCAAGGGCTGGTTCGTGGCAGCAAACGCTTTGGAGAGGCTGTCTGGACGCCATTCATCAAGCTCTCGGGCGTTCTGGGGCTGGAGCTGGCGGGGGTATTTTTTGGGCTTTTCGCCTTCTTCGGCGCAGGGTGGGCGTGGAAGCTACGCGGAAATTGGCATGAGACGGCCTCAAATCATGATGCTCATGCCCGCTTTCTGGTATGCGTGATCATGGCCGTCGTGTTTTCGTATTTTCTGGTGAGCAGCTTTGTGAAGGCCAACCGCAGAGGCCGCGGACGATAGTTCCCCGCGCAGCGAGTAAACTGCATTGTCATGCCAGAACCGCCTAAAACTAGTTCCGGAATTCCTGTCGACCTTGTCTATGGAGCAGGGAGCCTTGAGGGCTTCGACGCGGCTGCCGAACTGGGCGATCCGGGGACGTTTCCATACACTCGCGGGATTCAGCCGACGATGTATCGCGGACGGCTGTGGACGATGCGGCAGTATGCCGGCATGGGCGATGCCGAGGAATCGAACCGGCGCTATAAATTTCTGCTGGCCAATGGGACTAAGGGGCTATCGGTCGCCTTCGACCTGCCGACGCAGATTGGATATGACTCGGACTCGACGCTGGCGCTCGGCGAAGTGGGCCGTGTAGGGGTTGCGATCGATTCGATCGAGGACATGCAGCGGCTCCTCGATGGGATTCCGCTGGATACGATTTCGACTTCGATGACGATCAATGCGACTGCGGCGATTCTGCTGGCACTCTATGTCACGGCGGCGCGACGGGCGGGCGCGGATGTAAAAAAACTGAATGGGACGGTGCAGAACGACATTCTGAAGGAGTACATCGCTCGCGGCACCTATATCTATCCGGTGCCCCAGGCGATGCGGCTGGTGACTGACATCGTTGCGTGGGCCGCGGTGGAGTTGCCTGAGTGGAATACGATCTCCATTTCCGGCTATCACATGCGCGAGGCAGGATGCACAGCCGTGCAGGAAGTAGCGTTTACGCTGGCCGACGGCATGACCTATGTGCAGGCTGCGATTGACGCCGGTCTGAATTTGGACACCTTTGCTCCACGGCTGAGTTTCTTCTTCAACGCGCACAACAATCTGCTGGAAGAGGTGGCGAAGTTTCGCGCGGCGCGGAGGATGTGGGCACACCTGATGCGCGATCATTTTGGCGCGAAGAATCCGCGAAGCTGGATGCTGCGGTTTCATACGCAGACCGCTGGATCGACGCTGACGGCACAGCAGCCGGAGAACAATATTGTTCGCACGACCTTGCAGGCTCTGGCCGCGGTGCTGGGTGGAACGCAGGCGCTGCATACGAACGGGTTTGACGAGGCGCTGGCTTTGCCGACCGAACAGGCCGCGCGCATTGCATTGCGAACGCAGCAGATACTGGCGCACGAGAGCGGCGTGCCGCACACAGTCGATCCGTTGGCAGGGTCGTATTACATAGAATCGCTGACCAATGAGATTGAACAGCGGGCGAAGAAATATCTGGCCACGATTGCCGCATTTGACCGTACAGGCAAGTATGGGATGCTGCGGGCCATCGAGCAGGGCTATGTGCAGCGGGAGATCCAGACTGCGGCATACGCTTATCAGCAGGCCGTCGATGCTGGGGATGCGATTGTTGTAGGGGTGAATGCGTTTGCCGCGGAACAAGATGCCAAGGTGCCGATTCAGCGGATGGATGAGGCGCTGGAAGCAAGGCAGGTGGAACGAGTGCGAGCGTTGCGGCTGCGGCGCGATGCGAGTGTTCATGCAGCAGCGCTGCGGAGCGTTGAGGATGCTGCCAGAGATGGTCGCAATCTCATGCCGCAGATATTGAATGCGGTGGAAAATTCTGCCACCGTCGGTGAAATTGCGGATGTGCTGCGAGTGGTATTTGGGGAGTACAGGGAAACCGTAGGGATTTAGTTGTCGATCAGCCTCCTCTAAGTCTCTAAGTGAAAAAGCGAGATGTACCCGAGGTGAATGTTAGATATCGGGCCAGTTGAAGGGAAACAGTTTGCCAGCATCCGACGGGCTTATCGACGCTCCTCCAAGTTCGATGGCGTGGGATAGGACGGAATCCCTGCTTTCAGTCAGGTCCGACGCCGTGAGCAGCATAATCTCATCCGGAGTGACGCCTGTGCCTTCGAGGCTCTTTCCGTCGGTCATGATGAGATTAGCTGAAGTGATGGAGAATCCATAAAAGATCCTGGTATCGGTGCCTATGGATTCAGGGTAGTGCAATGCTTCCATCACAGCCCCTTCCGAACGATCTCCGATAACAGTGCCACGGTGCTCGATCTGAACGACACGAGCGAGGATCTCGGCGGCAGAGGCCGACTGGCTGTCAATGAGGACAATGAGCTTTCCGGTGAAGGCGTCGCGAGATCCTTTAGCAATCTCCGGTTTTGATTCTTTGCGTGAGATACGGTCTCCCAACTTCACCTCGCGGTCGAAGAGATGAGAAAGCACCTCTTTCAGGGTTTCGATAGAGCCGCCAGGATTGCCGCGAAGGTCGAGAATAAGAGTCTTATGGTTCTTCGCCGTTGAAAAAACTGAATTCGTGTGTGTCGGATCAATATAAAATCGCGGGATCTTCCAGACAATCACGTCTCCGATCGCGGCTATTCTATCGCGGCTATTGTAAGCATCATCCTCACCTTGTCGTATGAGATTCCATAAGTCATTATCACTGCTGCCTGTGCCCGTTATGTCAAGAACTGCTTTGCCAGAATGGTAGCTGGCATGAACAAGTTCTTGCCGCTGCACGCCTGAGGTATCTGACACGTTCAGTTGTTCTGTAGAGGCCGGGGCCAAAACATTGAGGAAATATTGCAGATCGGAAAAATCCTGGCGACCTACGTTATACCCATCAAGAGCTAAAACCCGATCCCCTACATGGAGTTTAGTATTTGCATCCGTCTTGGGACGAACCCGGGTGATGAAGCAATTGTCCCCCACCATCTCCATATGAAAACCAATCACGGATCGGTTAACGGGCGATGGAGGAATAAAAAATACATGGGAATCATGGAGATGGGAGAGAAAAGCGGCGATGATCCGAAATGATTCACCCATCGTATGGGCCGAATTGAGTTTCGTATCATACTCACGATAAGTGGCATCGAGATCGACGTCATGAAATTGAGGATCGTAGTAATTTTTTTTTACGTCCTTATACGCCTGCCTAAGCATGACGTGAACATGGTCGAGATCAGCGTTGTCTAGCTTTGGGGCTTGTTGAGCGGCTACGGAAACAGAAGATACCCAGAGAAGTAAGACAAAAAATGTACAGGTAATACACGAACGAAGGATTCGCATTCGGAAACACCTTTTCTTATTACTAAAGATAGCTGGATTTTTACAGTATGCCGGGAAGTAATTTATTCGACAAGGATCAAGACGGTGACAGGCCTGGCAGTGCTATCGTTGAGAGACGAAACTGTTATTTAACTAAGGAAATTGAGCATTATGGCTGAGACAGGCACGCTTCGCAAAACGGCACTGAACGCCACGCATCAGGCGGCAAAGGCCAAGATGGTGGACTTCGGCGGATGGGACATGCCGGTGGAGTCTTCGGGCCTGATCGCCGAGCATATGGCGGTACGGACCGCAGTCGGCCTGTTCGATGTCTCGCACATGGGCGATATTCAACTGCGAGGGCCGGGATCGCTGGCTGCCGTGCAGCAGCTTTGCATGAACGATGCCTCGAAGCTGGCGGAAGGGCAGGCGCAATACTCGGCGATGCTTTATCCGAATGGAACCTTTGTCGACGACGTGGTCGTCCATAAGCTATCTGCCAACGACTACCTGATCGTCATCAATGCCGGGACGCGCGAGAAGGATGTGCAATGGGTTCGGCAGACGATTGGACGGATGCCTGGCGTGCACATCAACGACTTCAGCGACTACTACACGCAACTTGCCATACAAGGGCCGCGCGCCGCAGAGACGCTGCAAAAGCTGACCTCGACCGACCTGAGCACGATTAAAAATTACTGGTTTACCTGGGGACAGGTCTGTGGACTGCACAACGTGATGATTGCGCGGACCGGCTATACCGGTGAGGATGGATTCGAGATTTACGTTCCATCGGATGTTCCAACCAGCGAGCGGGTATGGAACGAGATGCTTGCTGCTGGAGCTGAATTCGGCATTCTGCCCTGCGGACTGGGAGCGCGGAACACGCTGCGGCTGGAGTCGGCGATGGCGCTGTATGGGCATGAGATCTCGGACACGATCAATGTGCTGGAGGCTGGTCTGGGGCGCTATGCGAAGCTCGACAAGCCGGAGTTCGTTGGCCGCGATGCGTTGCTGGAGGTTCAGGCTGCCGGTGGCCCCAGGCGCAAGCTGGTTGGGCTGGAGATGATCGAGCGTGGTATTGGGCGGGATGGTTATCAGATATTTTCTTTGGATGGCATCAAGATCGGCGAGATTACCAGCGGATCGCCTGCACCATTTCTGAAGAAAAATATTGCGCTGGCTTATGTGCCTGTGGAATTCGCAGCCCTGGACACGGAAGTTGCGGTGGAGATCCGCGGCCAAAGGGTAAAGGCAAAGGTAGTGCCTACACCTTTTTACAAACGGCCCAGAAAATAACTAAGCCAATCGTAAAAATAGATTTCAAGGAGCCTTATCTTGCAATTTCTGGTTTTGACCCGACGTAAGACAGAGCTATTTCCTGCAGAGGCGTGGACTGCGAAACTGCTGGCGAGTGAATCGCAGCGCGTGCGCGAACTCTATGCGGAGGGCACCGTTCGCAGTATCTGGCGGCGGAAGGACATGCCGGGAGCGGCGATTTTATTGGAGGCAGCGACCGAGGACGAGGCACGTGCCGCCGTCTCGAGCCTGCCCCTGGCCAAGCAGGGAATGCTGGAGATTGCTGCCCTGACCGAGTTGGAGCCTTATCCCGGATTTGGTCCGCGCTAAAACAGCTCGGCGGCACACTTTTTTCAACTCCGTACCCTCTACAATGGAAAGGGAGAAACCCCAAGACATGGCCTATCCTGCGAATTACAAGTACACCAAGGAACATGAGTGGATTGAAGTTGACGGCGCAAAGGGCACCGTCGGCATAACGGACTACGCGCAAAGCTCGCTGGGCGACATCGTCTTCGTCGATCTGCCGAAGGTGGGCGACAAGGTCGAGGCAGGCAAGATCTTCGGCTCGGTGGAATCGGTGAAGGCAGTCTCGGACCTGTACGCTCCGGCGTCGGGCACGGTGACGTCGGTGAACGAAGATCTGGCAAACGCTCCTGAGAAGATCAACGTCGATGCGAACAAGACGTGGATGTTGCGGCTGGATCTGACAGACGGAGCGTCGGCAGATGGCCTACTATCTGCTGCAGACTACGAAAAATTCATCAGCGAAGAGACCGGACACTAACGATGCGCTATCTGCCGAAGTCCCCTGCGGACCGCGAGGAGATGCTTGCCGAGATCGGCGTTGCGTCCATCGACGATCTGTTCTCAAGCATCCCTGCGGAATATCAGCTTAAGCGCGATCTTGCGATTCCCCGGCAGCATGGCGAGTCGGAGATTCTGGATCGCTTCCGTGCCTTTTCTGAAAGCAATGCGACGGGCTATGCCAGCTTTCTTGGTGCGGGCGTGTACCGGCATTACCGCCCCGTCATCATCGACTCGCTGGTGCAGCGCGGCGAATTTTTGACTAGCTACACCCCCTATCAGCCGGAGATTGCACAAGGCACGCTGCAAGCCATGTTCGAGTTCCAGACCATGATCTGCGAGCTGACCGGCATGGAGATCGCCAACGCTTCGATGTACGACGGATCGACCGGCGCAGCCGAGGCTGTGATGATGGCGGTGCGTGTGACCGGACGCGATGGCGCGGTGGTAGCGCGGACCGTGCATCCGGAATATCGCGAGGTGCTGTCGACCTATGCGCAGCATCAGGAGATTCCGGTCACTGAAGTTGGTTATGCGTCGAATGGGCGTGTGGATCTGGAAGCGCTTGATGAGGCGATTACAAGTGATACAGCGTGCGTGCTGATTCAGTCGCCGAACTTCTTCGGCACGATTGAGGATGTCACTGCTATCGCCGAGATCGCGCACAAGAAGGGCGCGCTGCTGATTGTGTCGATTGCCGAGGCAGTGTCGCTGGGCATTGTGAAACCGCCAGTCGAGGCCGATATTGTCTCGCTGGAGGCGCAGTCGCTGGGCGTTGCCGTGGGATATGGCGGCCCATACTGCGGCGTCATTGCGTGCAAGGAAAAGTTTCTGCGCCAGATGCCGGGACGGCTGATCGGCGAGACGAAAGACGTCAACGGCAAGCGCGGGTTCGTACTTACGTTGTCTACGCGCGAGCAGCACATTCGCCGTGAGAAGGCTACGTCGAATATCTGCACCAATCAGGCGTTGGTAGCGCTGATGACGACCATCTTCCTGACTGTCTATGGCAAGCAGGGGATGAAGGAACTGGCAGAACAAAATCTGGCGAAGGCTCACTATGCGCAGACAGCTTTAGGTTCCGGTGCGAAGGTGTTGTTCGATGGTGCGCCGCGCTTTCATGAGTTTGTGCTCGATCTCCCAAAGAGTGCGGAGGCTACGAACGCTGTGCTGCTCGATCAAAAAATTATTGGCGGACTGCCATTGCAGAAGTGGTATCCGGAGCTTGGGCCGAATGCTTCGCTGTGGTGTGCAACCGAATTGACGACGCGAAAACAGATTGACGCTACGGCAACAGTGCTCGCGGGCAAGAAGGCTTAACTGTGGACGTATCAGAAATCATTGGCGAAGAACTTGTAGCGGTGGAGTTTGTGGAGGACTATCTACAGCTCCGTTTTGCCGCGCCTTTGTTCACACTGCACGCATGGCCTCATGTACTATTCCCCGAATTCTCGCTTGCGTATGGAGAGCCGGAGTATCGCAATGCGCTCTGTGCCCAGATCGGGGAGAAGGTGACGACCGCATCGCTTGAAGAGGGCGATGCATTGACGATTGAATTTGAAAACGGCACTGTGTTTGGTCTCTCGTTGCGCGAAGAAGATGTGGATGGGCCAGAGTCGGGGAGCTATTCCGAGACCGGCAGCGCAAGTAATGCGCAGGAGTTTTAGCGATGGCAGATGAAAAATTCGTAGGCACGCCGAAGAAGGCAACAACGCACGTCAATCAGAACGAGGACCTCATCTTTGAGAAGTCTTCCCCTGGCAAGAAGGCCTATCGGCTTGCCGAGCTGGATGTGCCGGCGGTGGACGCTGCTTCCCTGCTGGGTGCGTCGGCGCGGACTGATCTGGGTGTGATGCCGGAGCTGAGCGAGATCGAAATTATTCGCCACTTCACGCGGCTTTCGACGTGGAACTATGCAATCGACCTTGGGATGTATCCGCTGGGGAGCTGCACCATGAAGTACAACCCCCGCGTGAATGAAGCAGTGGCGCGGCTGGAAGGAATTGCAGAGGCGCATCCTTATCAACCGGAATCGCTGTCGCAGGGCTGCCTTGGCATCATGAAGCTGTTGCAGGACTGCCTGATCGAGATCACCGGCATGGACGCGATTACGTTGCAACCGGCCGCGGGCGCGCATGGCGAGTTTACCGGCATTCTGCTGGTCCGGGCTTATCACGAGTCGAAGGGCAATCCTCGGAAGAAGATCCTCATTCCTGATTCGGCGCATGGAACGAACCCTGCTACCGCTGCGGTTTGCGGATATGAAGTTGCCAATCTGAAGTCGAATGCTCAGGGCATGGTCGATATCGCCGAGCTTGAGCGCATGGTCGATGAGGACACTGCGGCGTTGATGCTGACCAATCCTTCGACCATCGGCGTCTTCGAGAGCGAGATTCACAAGATCGCCGACATCCTCCACGCCAAGGGCGCGCTGCTTTATATGGATGGCGCGAACATGAATGCGCTGGTCGGTAAGACGCGACCAGGTGATTTCGGCGTCGATGTGATGCACCTGAATCTGCACAAGACTTTTTCCACGCCGCATGGTGGGGGTGGGCCGGGATCGGGGCCGGTGGCCTGCAAGAAGATTCTGGAGCCGTTCCTGCCGACACCGGTTGTGGTTACTCGCGACAATGGAACTCTGGGGCTGGAGTATGACCGTCCGCAGACTGTCGGGCGGGTGCGAATGTTCTACGGCAACTTCGGAATGTTCGTGCGCGCGCTTGCCTACATTCTTGCCAATGGGCCGGATGGGCTGCGACAGACGACCGAGGATGCGGTACTGAATGCTAACTACATCCGTGCGAAGCTTGAGGGTACGTTCGAGCTGCCCTACAAGACGCCTTCTCTGCATGAGGTTGTCTTCAGCGATAGATTGCAGGCTAAGAATGGCGTGAAGACCGGAGACATGGGCAAACGGCTCATCGACTATGGCTTCCATGCTTACACCGTTTCGTTTCCGATGATCGTCGCAGGCGCAATGATGATCGAGCCGACCGAGAGCGAGTCGCGCGAGGAGCTTGACCTGCTGATTGACGCGCTGAAGCAGATCGCGCGCGAGGCGGAGGAGAATCCCGAGTTGGTGCAGACGGCTCCGCATACGACGCGGGTGCAACGTCTCGACGAGACGACGGCTGCGCGCAAGCCGGTACTACGCTGGAAGGGGCCTGTGGCCTCGTCCCCTTTAGTGGCGGACACTGCCGCGAAGGAGTGGTAGATGTCCATCTTCTACGACCGCCAGCAGGAGCTTGAAAGATACGAGTTTATGATGGGCGAGGCGAGAGGACGGCTGGCCGTCACTCTCGATGCTTTGACCGATGCGCTGATTCTGGTGGGGCAGCACGGAGTCTACTGCGCGAGCACACGGAACCCTGCGGTCCCGGCGCTCGACTTGCAGGCCGTTCTGGCTAATATCACCGGAGCTAAAGAACTGGTCTCTTCGGTTATGGAGAAGTTGCGACTGGAGAAGGAAGCCGCAGAGTAGCTCTTACTCTGCAGTGACGTTGACGAATTCGTCCGTTTTCTCCCATTTGACGTGCAGCTCGGTGCTGTTTCCCTTGGTGTGCTCGAAGGAGATGGACATCTTTTCCTGCGGAGCAGGTAAGGTGTTGCCCTTCATTGGGGTGCGCCCCAGATCCTGATTCTCGTTATAGACAGTTCCCCACTGGCCGGTCTGCTTGTTGACGATGAGCAGCCACTGATCCGCGTTGGGCAGGGTGTAGATGGTGTAGGTTCCGGCAGGAACGTCGAGGGTTCCGATCTTCAGATTGGCTTTGGTGATGAGGGTTGTTGCGGGATTGGCACCGGTACGCCAGACCTTGCCGTAGGGAACAAGCTCTCCCATAATCTTGCGGCCACGCATCAAGGGGGTGTTGTAGTGGATGACGATCTGCTTGCCGTTGAGAGTAACTTTGGCGATGGCGGCTGGGCTGGCCAGCGGCTTGGCGGAATCCGGCGCTGGCATATCGTTCATGCGATCCGGCATTTGAGCGGTGAGGCTGGCGGTAGCAAGTAGGGCCGTACAAGCCAGGGTTGCGATCGAGCGGAAGAACATAATTTATCTCTCTTTCCCGGATTTCCGGAGGGTGGTTCGATGTTGTACCGCGGCGGCGAGGCTGTCAACCGGCGCAACGATCATGCTACGCTAGAGGAACGCACCCGTAGCTCAGCTGGATAGAGCGGCAGCCTCCGAAGCTGTAGGTCAGAAGTTCGAATCTTCTCGGGTGCACCACTTCTACTTTCCTCTCCCATCGCTATTTCGGACGAGCTACAGCACACGAACTCGTCTGCTTCAACCGGTTCGTCAGTTCGCGGGAGCCCGGGTTGTACTTGAGCGCTGTTTCAATCGTGGAGCGTGCTGCAGTTCCGTCGCCCAGCAAGCATTCGACGGCAGCCAGATTCATGGCAAGTCCCAGTGAATCCTGATTACGGTTGAAGACCGGCTGCAGCAGTCCGAGCGCGCCTTGCAGGTCTCCTGTCTTCGCTTCAAGCACCGCGAGATCCGATGCCGCGGTCTGGTCGGTCGGGCTTAGCTTCAGTACGTTGCGGAAGAGCGACCCGGCAAGCTGCGTATCCCCGCTCATTCCTGCGAGCAGGCCCAGCGACCGCAACACTTGTACATCGTCAGGATCATTCTGATGGGCCGCGGTCAACATCGTGTAGGCCCGCTCGCGGTCGTCTGTGTGTCCTTCCATCGCGGCCGCGTAATATGCCAGAGCCGTATCTCGCGGCGTTGCGGAGGGAGAGAAGATGGGCACCAGGTTATCGGGGTGGGCAGGATTGACATCCGCTAAATCCATCTTCGGCTGTCGCAAAATGCGATGGTCCGTCCATGCCACATGCGGAATATTTTGAGCTTTGCTGCGCGGCATATGGCAGCTAGTGCAATCCAGGTTCTCGGGATGATGCTCCTTCACAAAGGCAGCCTGGTTGTGGCAGGCAAGACACTTGCCGCGATAAAACGCGGCGCGCTCGGCAGCCAGAGGAGTGTAGTGCGGATCATGGCAGTTGGTGCAGGACATCTTGCTGCCACTCGCGCGCTTGCACATGCTGGTGTCGAACTGCTCTACCTCGCTGACTCCGCGGGCGGTTGCGCCAGCGCTTGCGTAGACGAAGTATGAGAGATAACGGGAGATAGGCTCGCCGGGCTTAAAATCGACTACGGAGCGTCCTTTTTTTTCTACGGAGACATCGCCCTCAAGGTGACAGCTCATGCAGATGGAGTCGCGGCGGTCGGCATCGAGCTTGGCTGGATTGAGAACAGCCATCTTGCCGGCGCTCAGCACATGGGCTTTCGTGTCCCCATGGCAGCTCTCGCAGGTAATGCCGCCGTAGAGAAACGGCTCTTCGGAGTAGTGGTTCTCGCTACCAGGATCGCTGTGCCGGACACCGCTCATGTGGCAGCGCAGACACCCTGCTTCCATTGGAATCGCTGACGGCATCTCGCGCAGACCGTCAAAGCCCGGCTTCATGTCATAGCCGTTTGCGCTGGTGTAGTACGCCACCGGAGACTCCAGCAGATACTTGTCGAGCGAGTAAAGATAGGTGATGCCTAAATGTCCCGAGCCTAAAAAGTAGTCGAGCCTCATGCGGCCCTTTGCCGGAGGACTCTGCGGGTCATCGTAGTCCAGCCATGCGGCGCTGTCTTCCGCATGGATGCGATATTTCGTGCCGGAAGTTACGCTGGTGAAGTCGCCCGGGATCAGGTGATCCATCGCCGAACCACTCGCATTTGCCATCGGCGTACCGAGGTACTTGTTGAATATCTCGGCGTGGCACTTGGCACAGACCGCATCAGCCTGCTTCACAGGCACCGCTGCCTGCAAAACCTGATGCAACATTCCAGATAGAAAAATCAGCCATAGCGACCGAGTCATCCACAATCGAGCCGAATGTTTTGCCGTGCTCTTTGCTCGTAGCCAGCCTCTCACGCCATCCTCGCGCAGCCCATATCAACCTCTCCATACTAACCGCAAGTTGATCGGCTCTCCGCAATGAGAGGCGGCTAATGAAGCTGGTCTGGTATGACGGCGTATTGGATCAGGAGTTCGAAGGGAACAATCTTCAGGGTGTTCTCGTGAGTGGCTTCGAGGACGACAGGACAGGCTGCTCCTGCCTGCTGCACCTGGAGCCAGCGGGCGGCACAGACACACCAGCGGTCGCCCGGCTTGAGGCCGCTGAAGCCATACTGCGGCATCGGCGTAGAAAGGTCGTTTCCCAGCGCTCTACTGGCAGACAAGAAGCTTTCGTCGACGACACAGCAGATCGTGTGAACGCCGAGGTCGGCAGGGCCGGTGTTGCAGCAGCCGTCGCGGAAGAAGCCGGTCATAGGGTTGCAGCCACAGACCGCGAGCGGTTGACCGAGAACATTTTTTCCAGCAGATTTTGCAGATTCCATTTCGAGCATGAGTTCCTTAGAGGCTTTCGAGGACAGACTGGATGCGATCGAGCGCCCAGAGGAGGTCTTTCTCTTCGATGATAAGTGGCGGAGCGAGGCGGATGACATTGTCATGCGTCTCCTTAGCCAGAATGCCTTCGCGCATGAGCGCCTCGCAGACAGGGCGGGCGGGGCCGTCGAGCTCGATGGCCGCCCAGAGGCCGCGTCCACGAATCTCGCGGATATGCGGGCTGGAGATCTGGCGCAGACGCTTAAACATAAGTTTGCCGAGTTCAGCGGAACGTCCGGCGAGATCTTCTTCGACGATGACCCGAAGCGAGGCGCGAGCTACGGCGCAGGCAAGCGGATTGCCGCCGAAGGTGCTGCCGTGGTCGCCCGGGTGCAGCAGACCGAGAACTTCGCGTGAGCTGAGGACGGCGGAGACAGGATAGAAGCCTCCCGCGAGCGCCTTGCCAACGATGAGCATGTCGGGCTTGATGTCCTCGTGCTCGTAGGCGAAGAGCTTGCCAGTGCGGCCAAGACCGGACTGAATCTCATCGGCGATCAGCAGGACGCGATTCTGTTGGCAGATGGCTGCGGCCTCTTTGAGGAAGCCATCAGGCGGCATCAGGATGCCGGCCTCGCCCTGAATTGGCTCGACGAGGAAGGCGGCGGTGTTAGGCGTGATGGCGGCGCGCAGGGCGGCGGCATCGCCGAAGGGAATGATCTTGAAGCCGGGCAGGAAGGGGCCGAAGCCGTCGCGATATTGCGCGTCGGTGGAGAAGCTGACGATGGAGATGGTGCGGCCATGAAAGTTGTTGGCGCAGACGATGATCTCGGCTTGATTGTCAGGCACGCCCTTAACTTTGTAGGCCCACTTGCGTGCGAGCTTCAGGGCGGACTCGACGGCCTCTGTACCGGAGTTCATCGGCAGCGTCATGTCGAAGCCGGTGAGGTCGTGAATCTCCTTGTAGAAAAGCGGGAGCTGGTCGTTGCGGAAGGCGCGCGAGGTGAGGGTGACGCGCTGCGCCTGCTCCAGCATGGCGGCGAGGATACGCGGGTGGCAGTGCCCTTGATTGACGGCGGAGTAGGCCGCGAGGAAGTCAAGGTAGCGGCGGCCCTCGACGTCGTAGACCCAGACGCCCTGGGCACGCTCAACGACAACATCGAGCGGCTTGTAATTTTTGGTGCCGTACTGGTCTTCGAGCCGGATGTATTCGGCGGTGGGAAGTTTCTGCTGCTCGCTCTGAGTGTCGTGCTGGAGGGTGCTGGCTGCCATGACTTTCGCCTTTTTTGTGTCTGGTATCTCCCTATTATTTCACGCGGAGCGCGGATGGCGCTGTAACCGGACAATCCATCCGCCGGGAATTGCCTTATCGCCACGTTGGACAGCTATCAGAAAAGCTAGACTGTATCGCGGCTAAACCTCAGTGGCTGACCAGAATGCCGGGCAATGGCTGGCCTGCGGCGGGCGTCTGCTTGTTCCAATCTTTGCCGACTAGCTTGGCCACGGTGGCGGCAATCTGGCTCTGGGTAACGGGGCTGCCGCCGGAGACTTCTCCGTTGTGCGGAATGCCGGGGCCCATGGCGGCGATGAAGATGTACTTCGAGGCAGGAATCTTCTGGCCGTGGCTCTTCCACTCCACCGGCGCATCGCCTCGGCCGTGGTCGGTGAGCAGGATCAGTGTGGTGTGATCGCGATAGTCGGGATTGGATTGCACGAACTCCCACAGGCGTTGCAGGTACTGATCGACGCGATTGGCAGCTTCGAGGTAGCGGCCGTAGCTGCCTGCGTGAGCCAATTCATCGGTGTCGCCGAGAGAGAGATAAAACAGCCGTGGGTGTTTCGCCTCGATATATTCGAGCGAGGTGTAAAAGGTCGATGCGTCGAAGGTCTCGTCGTCCCAGAGGCGCGGCGTCTCTGCTTTGAGATGGTTGAGCAGGTCGAGTCGGGGCGTGATGGGGATGGAGGTCAGCGGATCGAAGCCTGCATTGTCGGTAAAGCCGCAGCGCTCCCGGTTGAAGGCGTCAGCGATTACGCTCCATGCACCAAAGGCGGCTGTCTTGCCGGTGAGGCCGGGCTGCTTGTTCAGCCACTCGAAGACGGTGACATTGGGATTGGGGGTTGGGTCGTTGGAGTTGATGCGCGGGTCGGCGTGGCCTGTCAGGGTTTCGTTGTAGCCGGGGTAGGAAAAGTTGAAGCCGTTGGTGACGTGCGCGTCAGAGTCCTTGTCGCGGTTGCCGTAGATCTCGCCTTCGGGGACGATGTGGCTCCAGAGAAACGGCATCAACGCGGCGCGGGCCTGCTGCGGAGTCGAGCGCACATATTGGCGGACGAGTGAGTCGATGGAGAGATTGTCGTTGTTGGCCTTGGTCAGCAGCGATGGGTCAGCACCCCGGAAGACTTCCTGCCAGCGCAGACCGTCCGTCATCACCAGAAGGACGTGTTCGTTAGCGGGATCGGCTGGTCGGGCGGTGGTCTGCGCCCGCAACGGTGTTACTGCTGCGGACGCGCCAACGATGGCAAAAAAGACAGAGAGTTTCTTCAGGCAAAACTTCATGCCGCCATGCTAGATCAGCTTTCGCTGAAATGAACATGTTTCGAAGTTTTAATTCAAGCGGCGTTTGGCTGCGTCTACTTTGCGGCCATTTGAAGCTGCTGCTGGTATTCCTCGTAGGGGCCCTTGTGGTCGGTGATGCGGAAGTTGTCGGGGCCGCCCTCGAAGTGCCAGATGCGGGTTCCGGCCTCTTCGATGAGATCCTGGTCGTGAGTGACGAGGAAGACGGTTCCTTCGTACTTCTGAATCGCCTGGTTGAGCGCGTTGATGCTCTCGAGGTCAAGGTGATTGGTGGGCTCGTCAAGGACGAGGATGTTGGGCTTCTGCAACATGATCTTGCAGAAGAGCAGCCGCGCCGCCTCACCACCGGATAGTGCGTCCGTCTTCTTGAGGCCTTCTTCGCCCTTGAAGAGCATCTGGCCGAGGATGCCACGGATGTCTTCCTTGGTGGCCGATGGGTCAAACTGGTGCAGCCAGTCGCTGGCCGTCATGCCCAGCTCGATCGAGCCCTTGTGGTCCTGCGCGAAGTAGCCGATGGAGACTTCGTGGCCCCACTTGACTAAGCCGGAGTCGATGGAGACGTCCTTCTCTTCGACGCCGGGGCCGTTGGCCAGCAGGGCTTTGAGGAGCGTGGTCTTGCCTTGCCCGTTGCGGCCCATGAGGATGACCTTGTCGCCTCGGGTAACAGCGGCGGAGAAGTTATTAATGACGTGCTCGACCTTGCCGTCCTTCTGCTCGTAGGTCTTGTTGACCTTCTCGAACTCAAGGACGTTCTTTCCCGAGGGGCGTTCCATCTTGAAGCTGATGAAGGGGCGCGCGATGTTGGAGCGCGCGAGTTCGCTGGTGGCGAGGCGCTCGACTTCCTTTTTGCGGGAGTTGACCTGCGAGCTGCGCGTACCGGCGCTGAAGCGGGCGATGAAGTCGTTGAGCTGGGCGATCTTCTTTTCGCGCTGCTCGTTCTGGCTCTCGATGCGGGTGCGGACGCTGGTCTTCTGGAAGACCATGTCGTCGTAGCCGCCGTTGTAGGTGATGATGGTCTCGTAGTCGATGTCGGCGATATGGGTGCAAACGTTGTTGAGGAAGTGCCGATCGTGCGAGATGGTGATGACGGTGCCGTTATAGCGGAGGAGGAAGTCCTCGAGCCAGTGGATCGATTCGAGGTCGAGATAGTTCGTCGGCTCGTCGAGCAGCAGCGCCTGCGGATTGCCGAAGAGTGCCTGCGCCAGCAGCACACGTACCTTCTGACCGCCCTGCAGCTCGGACATATGGCGCTCGTGCAGTTCGTCGGGGATATCGAGCCCTTGCAGCAGCACAGCGGCGTTGGACTCGGCCTCGTAGCCGTCCTCGTCACCGACGATGCCTTCGAGTTCTCCAAGACGTGAACCGTCTTCATCGGTCATCTCGGGTTTGGCATAGATCACTTCGCGCTCTTCAAGCGCAGCCCACAGGGCCTTGTTCCCCATGATGACGGTGTCAATGACGCGGTAGGCGTCGAAGGCGTACTGGTCCTGCGAGAGAACACCGATTTTTTTGGGGCGGACGACGTTGCCCTTCTGGGCGTCGATCTCGCCGGTGAGCACCTTCATAAAGGTGGATTTGCCGGCCCCGTTGGGACCGGTGAGGCCGTAGCGGCGGCCCTGGGTGAAGGTGACGGAGACATCCTCGAAGAGCAGCTTCGAGCCGTAGCGCATGGTGACATTGGAGACTGAGATCATGGGATTCCTTCTATTTTACAGGGCTTTGCGTTGCGGCGCCGATCAAGAAGTCAATGCACGAGCAACGCATGGCAAACGCCATCGTAAAAATAGGAGCAAGCGTGGAAACGAGCCATCCATAAACCCCGGTGAGTCCAGGCTGCGGATGCGCAGGACGAAGCTCTAGTCCTTTTCGACGATAGCTGAGAGTTCGCTGAAGCCGGCTATATTTTCGGACATGACTTTAGCGAAAGTATTGTCCAACTACAGAAATTAAAACGCTGCTCCCCCTCTGCGGCTGGTTGGCACGCAGAGAGGAAGCGCGATCGGGTTTCGTTTATTGGCCGCGACGAGCTGGACCAGAGCGGCTGCTACCGGGGCGGCTGCTGGGACGGCTGCCTGCGCCGGGCCCGCGACCTCCAGAGCTGCGTCCACCGGAGAATCCGCCGCCGCCACTCTTGCCGCGGCTGCGGAAGCCACCACCGCCGCTTCCCTTCGCCGCCTTGTAGGGGCTGGGGCTTGCGGCCATCGGGGTAACAGGATCGTTGCCGCGCCAGGAACGGCTTTCGAGCTGCATCAAATTCTGTCCCTGAGCTGTTGTGTCGAGGGGTTGATTGCGCAGTTCCTTCTCAAGATTCTTATCGGCTTCGCGCCACTCGAACTTTATCTTCAGCTCACGCTCCAGCTTGCGGGCGTCGTGCTTTTCCTGAGGCATGACGAAGGTGGTCGCAACCCCCTTCTTGCCAGCGCGACCGGTGCGGCCGATGCGGTGAACAAAGTCCTCGGAGGCATTGGGCAGATCGTAGTTCACGACGTGAGCAATGTCCTGCACGTCGATGCCGCGCGCCGCAACGTCGGTGGCGACAAGAACGCGGTGCTTGCCGTTCTGGAAACCCTTCAGAGCCGCCGTACGCTGCGACTGGCTACGGTCTCCGTGAATGACGTCGGAGTCGTGGCCCAGCCTCTCCAGCTTCTTCGAGATGCGATCGGCTCCATGCTTGGTGCGCGAGAAGACGAGGAAGGTTCCCTCCTCTTCGCGCAGCATCTGGTCGAGCAGGCCCAGCTTCTGGTCCTGCATGACGGTGTAGACGCGAAGCTCTACACGATCAGAGGGCTTCGAGGTCTGGCCGATCTCGATGCGGACCGGCTTGTTGACGTAGTCGCGAACGATCTCGCGGATATTGGCGTCGAGCGTGGCCGAGTAGCACATCGTCTGCCGGGTCTTCGGTACCGCGCCGACGATGCGGCGGATGGCGGGCAGAAAGCCCATGTCCAACATGCGGTCCACTTCGTCGAGCACAAGCATCTCGACGGCGTTGATGTTGATCTCGCGACGGCGCAGGAAGTCTTCGAGCCGTCCCGGCGTGGCCACAACCAGGCGCGGGCCGCGGTCGAGTTGGTCAAGCTGGTTGTTCTCCGACAGGCCGCCACAGACCAGCACAGCATCGTTCTTCGAGCCGGGAACCAGCTTCCAATAGGCTTCGAGCACCTGCATCGCAAGCTCGCGGGTGGGCAGCAAAATCAGGGCGCGAATCGGACCGCGCTTGCCTTTTGTGCTGGGTACAGAGTTTGCATCCATGCGCTCGATCATCGGGATCAGGAAGCTGAGCGTCTTGCCCGTGCCGGTCGAGGCGGTGGCAAGGATGTCTGCGCCTTCGAGCGCTGGCGGAATAGCCTTGGCCTGAACCGGAGTGGGAATGCTAAAGCCAGCATTGCTTAGACGGTTTTTGAGGGAGTCAGAGATGTTGAAGTCGGTGAAGCGAACATCGTTGGTGAGGGGAAGGCTGGTCGAGTTTACGCTGGCGCTAACTTCAGCCTGGGGTATAAGTGCTTGTGGTTCAAGAGTTGCGGTAGTCAAGAATTATCCTTTAAGGAGTTGGAGAGATCGACGAATGGATGCAGGGGTGCCGAAGCACCATGGATTCTGATATCAGCATTGCTGTCGGTTATCGAAGCGCTGCTGCTGCACGGCGAGACCTGTCCTGTGACGGGCCTTCCAGCCAGAGCAACCAGCGCGGCTTCCGATTTTTTGAAGGAAGATAAGCGGTGGGGAGAGGCGAATCGCAGTCTCTGGCCAAACCCCGAATTCCATGGAGGGTCTTTGCCTGCGATGCCCGCACTCGTTCTTTCCAGAGTGCATAAACAGAATACCACAGATTGCCCTCTACGAAGGACTCTGCTGTCCATGCATCTTCGCAACGTATCTGCCAAGGCCTCGGGAGCAGGTGAAGCAGATTGGATTCGAAGCCTTTCAATCCCTATTTCTATCGAATTTGCCCATGTGCCCGCGCAGACCGTCCAATATTCCCAGACCGGCACAGTAGCACTTGTTCCATTTCTGGTCTTCTCCGAGAATGGTTTTGGCATGTTCCTTGAAGCTGTCCCGATAAAGTCTGAGACAGAACTTTGGGAAAATTTTCCAGTATTTCCGCGTCAGCCAGATTCGATTCCGATCCTGGTAGTAACGCCGAACTGCGCTGTAGTTGGCCGTTTGAAAGAGCCGGACGCCCCAAAGTCGAAGGACCGTCGGATGGCCGGGAGAATGTAAAAGGACCGCATCTCTGCACTCTTCAATCAGGTGTCCGCTGCTGCGCAGACGAAGACTATATTCACTGTCGACACTGTCGATAAAGAGTTCCTCTTCAAACAAACCATGCTCACGAAACGAGGAGACGCGCATCAAGCTGCCTGACGTCATCGCAGTCTCAAGGCCACCGCTCTTTGCTGCATCCTGCGGGAGAGGGATTCCAGAACGTTTATCAACATAGCGGGGAACAAGAATCCCAAGCCGGTCTCTCTTTGAGATGTTTTCGAAAGCATGGAGCATGGCATCCATGAATCCTTCCGTGACGGCGCTGTCCTGATCGAAGAGGATGACCCATTCGAATGCATTGGCTTCAGCCCAACGGATACCAGTGTTCAAAGCAGCGCCAATCCCAAGATTTTCGCCGTTCTCAATCAGTTCAAACCCTACCTGGTGGCTCGCAGATCGCAGCCGATGGATTGCACCCTGTGGAGAACCGTTGTCGACCACGACCAAACCCTGCACCTGCTGTCGCACCTTCGATAGATTTTCCAATACATCCGGATCTGGATGAAAGGTGACAATCACCGCGCATACGCCGTTGCTTACCATATCTGCAATCTCAACTATCTCCTGCCGATCTGTGCCGGACTCATCCGCTTTCTGCATCAAGTCTATTCCACGGCACCATGCACGCCGAAGCCTTTTCGTGCTGCAAGATGTTCTCTTGTTCAACGCTGGAAAGAAAAATATCGTATCCGGGCTTTTCGAAACTTTGCTCAATGTTTTGAGCGTTTCGCTTGCGAACATGATTCACTCCCACCCTCTCCCTAGTCACACAGTTAGAATGGCAGAGGAATCTGGAGTTTTATGTATTCTTCAATGCAGCGCATTCGTCGTCGCATCAGCGAAGACCCGCGATTGGGCCGCATTCTCCACGGAGGCGCTTCCGCTTTGGTAAGCCGAGGGGTCGCACTGCTGGTGAGCGCTATAACCCTGCCGCTCACAATCCGATATCTTGGCCCACTGCAATATGGCATTTGGATTACGATCAGCACGACAGTGGTGATGCTGGCGGTAATGGATTTGGGCATAGCAAATACGCTTACCAATATGATCTCCCAAGCGTATGCCCACGATGATCGGGGAGCTGCCCAGCGTTATTATGCGACAGCTTTCTGGAGTAGCGTCAGCATTAGTACCGTTCTTGGCCTCATCGCCTTGATGCTATGGCCACACATGAATTGGGGAGATCTTTTTCATCTTCAAAACCCAGCCTTGATTCACGAGGTCTCCCTATGTGTTGCGATTGCGCTGGGATTCTTCCTCTTGAGTCTGCCGCTCAATCTAGTGCACAGAATCCTGAGCGGATATCAGCAGACACAAATCACAAACTATTTCACCTTGATGAGCAACATACTATCGCTAATAGTTATTGTGACCGTAATTAAGCTGCGTGGTTCATTGGTCACACTAATGCTGATGTACTCCTGTGCCCTGCTGTTCGGCAATGTCTTGCTTAACATCTGGGTAAACCTGTGGGACAGGCCTTGGCTCATGCCGTCGCCACGCTTTATACGGCGAGCGGTCGTCAGCGACTTGATGAGCACAGGAATGGGATTTTTTGTCCTGCAACTGGCCGGCATCGTGGTCTTCAATTCAGATAACCTGATCATTACGCATTATCTGGGTGCAGCCGACGTAACTCCGTACAGCGTGACCTGGAGACTTGCGGGATATGCCGCGGTATTACAGACCGCCGTGCTGCCTTCGCTATGGCCGGCATATGCAGAGGCGTACGCGCGCGGCGAGTATGGCTGGGTGCGCCGGATGTTCTGGAACACTGTCAAGGTAGCCATGGGAGCAGTTGCGATAGCGGTTCTGATCCTGAGCTTTTTTGGACAATGGCTGATCCGATGGTATGCAGGACCGGCGGCTGTGCCAACTGCGTTGCTCCTCTTCGCCATTTGCGCCTGGACATTGCTTTGTGCAGGAATGGAGCTACAGGCATGCTTGCTGGCGGCAATCAATCGGATCAAAGTTCAGGGCATACTTTCTGTATTTGCGGCAGCATTGAATATTGTCCTGTCGATCTATCTGGTAAAGAGATTGGGAAGCCTTGGGGTGATCCTCGGAACAATTCTGTCCTATCTGCTGATTCTGGTAGTACCGCAAACAGTGATTGTATGGCGGGCTCTTTATCGGCCTCCTCAGAAGGCAGCGATTTTAGATATACGAGATAAGCAACATGCTTAAGCGCGTATTGAAACCAGTGCTGGGCCCTCTCTACCACCAGATTTATCTACCACTGTTGGACCGATCAGCAATATTTGCCTTTCGATGGAGCGTAAATCTGGCACGGATGCTGCGTATCCTGCCGCAATCCGGTTCAAAGCCGCCGGGGGGGCAGGAGAGGTTTTTGATTGTGAGTCTGACATCGCATCTGGGTGACACCATCCTAAAGATGCCGATGATCGAAGCTCTGCGCAAAGAGCATCCACACGCCAGGATTGAGTGCGCCGTGGAAGCCGGAGCTGCCCCTCTTCTGCAAAGAATGTCAGCCATCGACCATGTCTACGCTCTGAAGTTAGGCAGCGCTCCTCCTATAACCCGGTCACTCTCAGTGCAGCGCACATTGCGCGTGGTGGGTTGCTACTGGCAGCAGATGCGCCAGAGTGCCCCAACGATATGCGTGATGCCACGATGGGGTGATGATCTCTTCCGATCAAATATGCTCGGCTATTTGACAGGAGCGTCGCGCCGAATAGGTTTCGCCTCCGATGTAAGCGCTGCTCAACAGAAGCAACTTCCGCATCGTGATGCCCTGCTAACCGAACGAATTCAAGGTGGCCGTGGCATGCACGAGGCGGCGAAGTTCTGTCTGCTCTTGCGTAACGCAGGATTAATTCCGAAAGTTGACACTCGGGAAATCTGCGCCAGCGTCATCGTCTCACTAAAACAGATCGCCGCAGCGATCGACTGGCCCAGTTTGGCAGACCGGATCGGAGTGGACGCAACCTCGCCCTTTGCAGTGATTGCACCTGGCGCAAGTATGCCAAAGAAGGTATGGCCGATTGAGTTATGGGCGCAGGTGATGCAAGATCTTCGCGCCAAAGGGCTTCAGGTGGTGGTGCTATCTGGCGCTCATGATGCAGCAATTGCACGACAGTTACACGAGCACAACGGTGGCTGGGCTACGCTGGTCGCAGGCGGGACAAGCCTGTCGGAATCGGCGACGCTGATCTCTCATGCGAAGCTGTTCCTCGGTAATGACTCCGGCCCCGGACATGTTGCTGGAGCATTGGGTGTACCGACCGTCATTCTCTTTATCTCTGAAGAAGGATACGATCCCGATGGACCGTGGAACCCGCGACGCATCCATCCGATTGGTCCACATGTGGCGTTCTGCCGCCCTTCTAAATGCGTCCCTCCTTGTCTTCTATGCTGCGAAGCGGCGGAAGCCCACTGCATCAAAACAATCCAGCCCTTCGAAGTGCTCCAAGCCGCCACGCTTCAGATGGAGCGGGCCGAAGCTATCCACGCGACGCCAACTGGAGTACAAAGTTGAACAACACGCCTGAGATTGAAATTCTGCTGGCTACTTATAACGGCGAGCGCTTTCTGCGCGAACAGATCGACTCAATCCTGGCGCAGGATTATGGAAATTGGCGAGTGCTGGCCCGAGACGATGGATCGACCGACGGCACGGTATCGATTCTCAAGGAATATGCGGGGCGTCTTCCAAGCCATTTCCGGGTGCTGCCTGCAAGCGCTGGAACCGGTCATCCCAAATGGAATTTTCTGCGGCTGATGGAAGCTTCAACCAGCGAATATATCTGTTTCGCCGACCAGGACGACGTCTGGTTGCCGCAAAAGCTGACGTTGACGATGCAGGCGATGGGGCGGCTCGAAGCGAGGCATGGCACAACGGTCCCCCTGCTGGCGTTTACCGATCTACGTGTAGTTGATGAGAACCTGGCGACGATAGCCGAATCGCTCTGGAAACTTCATTGCCTCAATCCCCGGCAGGTCAATCACTTCGCTCGACTGATTGGGCAAAATGTCGTCACCGGATCCACCGCGATGGCAAATCGTAGTCTGGTAGAACTCGCATTGCGTATGCCGGAGGCGGCGGACATGCACGACAGTTGGGTCGCCCTCGTGGCGTCGGCATTTGGAGCAGGCGAAGCCGTGCCCGTGCAGACAGTACTCTATCGACAACACGGCGGAAATATACTTGGAGCAATAGAAATGCAAGACCGGTCGGCGGCAGCTCAGCCACACGACAACAAAGAAGAACAGCGACGATTGGATCTAATGGAGCGCCAGGCAAAAGCCATGTTGCGCGCATATGGCAGCGAGTTACCACCGAACAAACTTCACCTGTTACAGAACCTCTTACGATGCCCGCAAAGTAATCAGAGGTTTGTGCGTGTCTGGATAGCGCTGCGATATGGCTTGTACGTGCCTTGGGCGCCGAACAATTTGTCCATGCTGCGCTACCTGTGGGACATGAACGCGACAAGCAATCAAACTCGATAATTCGTATATCCCATGCGGCTCAGTTGTCGCGCACTGTTGCCACGATGCAGATGTGGCAAGGAAGACCGAAATAGACGCACCGCACCTCAAATCCGGTGCGCTGTAATAACTCCCGACTATTCTTTTCATCGAAGACATGGTGATGCAGGCACCGATGGGAAAAGTTATTCAGGGACCGCTCCCGGAATTGCTCTGCGGACCCTGCACCGGGATCCATGCTGAGATCGTGCTTCTCCAGAATCTCCGGAACATGGGTGAGATCGTCTTCTCCCGTATTCCGCTTGAAATCTTCGAGCATATGGTCCACACTCGTCGGTTCGCGACGATGGTCGAAGGTCTTTCGGTGGTCCGGCAGCGCAAGGATCAGCGCGCCAGATGGACGGATAACCCTCTTCCATTCTTTCAACGCCTTCACGGGATTGGCGAAGTGTTCCAGATTGTGAGAAGACAATACAAAATCGTACGTGTTGTCCTCGACAGAGACCAAGTCCGAGCCATCGCAGAAGATGCTCTTGCCGGAATCCCTTTCAGCATCGAATTTGTAGTTATCCTGCTGTTCCGCCCAGACAGTAGACCGCGAAAAATCGCAATTATCCAAACTACCTACGTTTGGATAAAGTTCAAGTGGTTGGCGACGCCGAAAGACCTCGCTCGGGCCGCCAATCTCCAGTCCAATTTTGTCGACGACATAGGGCAGATAGACATGTCGGTGGATACGACTCTGAGCGATGCATCTGAGACGTGTGGTTGCACGCTGAACTAACTGTGGCATACCCCCACATCTTATCGTGTTATCGCAAATGCTGATTCAGCTAGATATGACAGCTCACCATGCCGCGCTTCTCCAGATAACGCTGGTGGTACTCCTCAGCCTTCCAGAATGTCTTCGAAGGCTCTACCCTGGTGGCAATCGGTTGGCGGTAGGTGCCAGAGGCGTTCAGTTCGGCGATCTTCGCTCGTGCCTCGGCGAACTGCTGCTCGTTGTGGGTGAAGATGACGCTGCGATACTGCGTTCCCCAGTCCGGCCCCTGGCGATTTACCTGGGTAGGATCGTGAAGCGCGAAGAATGCGTCAAGGAGTGCCTCGTAGGAGAGACGGGACGGGTCAAACTTAACTTGTACGACTTCCGCGTGGCCGGTGCGGTCGCTACAAACTTCTTGATAGGTCGGGTGTTCGAGGTCTCCGCCTTCGTATCCTACTGCTGTGTCAATAACGCCTGTGAGTTCACTAAAACGGGTCTCTACACCCCAAAAACATCCTGCTCCAAATGTTGCCTTTTCAATTGCCACGAAATACTCCTTTGCTGATTCATTGGATGCGCTGGGTTCAAGTTTGTCATCGCCACCTCCTGTGAATAGCTCGAGTATTTTGTGCCTTAGGCGATACCTGCGTCAAGTGCGCCAAATAGCACTCAAGGGGAAGGAGCGCAACCAAGGGATAAGGCAATCTTGACCAATGTTTACTTCAACTTAGACGAATCCGTTTTCGCACGCGGCAAAGCCGCCGTAAAGCCAGCTACAAGCTGACTTACCTAAAAAACAAAGAATGAAAAAAGAAGTTAAACCGGTCTTCGTCGAGGTGCTGTGGATTTCCCTGTAAACGTGCGGCGCGGCTTGCTCGACTTCGGTTTCGCAGGAGTTTTGAGCTGCGCAAATTCCGGCGTCTTCCTCTTCGGAACGACCTTCTGGCCCTTGGCAGCACGTCCTAGTGCGGTCACTTCACCCGGAGTCAGTTCCCGGAACTCACCCGGCGGCACATCGAGTCGAAGGGCCCCATAGCCGATACGGCGAATCTTTTCGACATGGTTTCCGATCTCTTCGAACATCTTGCGAAGTTGCCGATTGCGTCCCTCGGTCAGCGTCAGCTCGTACCAGGGATTATCTCCTCCGCGCACCAGCTCAATCCTGGCCGGGGCCGTAATGACACGGTCGCGGCGTCCACTACGAACTTCATTCAGGCGTCCACGATCGATCATGATGCCGCGGCGAATCTGATCGAGCCCGCTGGCCGCCGGCTGCCCGCTCACCTTCACCAGATAAGTCTTCTCCACCCCTGCGGCTGCCTTCGAGAGCGAGTTCGCCAACTCCCCGTCATTGGTCATCAGCAACAGTCCTTCGGAGAGGTAGTCGAGACGGCCCACAGGGTAAAGCCGCACATGGTCGCCATGCGGTCCCTTCTGCTTCGTCATCAGCTCCATGACAGTGGGGCGCTTCTCTGGATCGTCCAGCGTTGTGACATAGCCACGCGGCTTGTTGAGCATGTAGTAGCGCTGCTGCTCCCGACCATGGAGAAGTTTCCCATCGACGCGGATATGGTCTTTTGAAATGTCGTGGCGGGTGCCGAGTTCCTTGATGACAGTGCCGTTAACCTGCACGCGTCCATCGAGGATGATCTGTTCGGCCTTGCGGCGGCTGGCGATACCGGCCTGCGCAAGAATCTTCTGGAGGCGGTCGCCCTGAGGAGCGTCCTGAGGCTTATTAATGGATTTCGTTGTCATCTTCCTGTCTTTCTGACTGCGGGGCTGCTCATCGCGGTCGTGAGTGCTGCTCTTTGGATTGTACCTCGCCGCTAATTTTCGCCTTGCTGTGCGGGATCTTCGGACGCTTCAACAGGGGCTTCCTCTTCGTTCGCAGAGGCGCCCTTAACCTCTGATTGGGCATCATCGGCATCGTCTTCCAGCTCCACATCGAGAGGATCGTCCTCGGCGTCGGGGCTGCCATCGGCCTGGGCAATATGGGTATGCTTCTCAGACTCAAGCTCTTCGGCGGTCTCCGGAGCGTGGTGCTCCATCGGGATCTCTTCCTGCTCGGCCAGTTCGCCCGCCATCTTCTCGAACTCCTCGATGCTGGGCAGCTCGTTGATGTCCTTGAGACCGAAGCGCAGCAGAAAGTCGCGCGTCGTCTTGTAGAGGATCGGCCGGCCGATGACCTGCTTGCGCCCGGCCGTGGTAACCAGCTTGCGCGCCATCAGACTGCCCAGTACGCCACCAGAATCCACACCGCGAATCTCCGAGATTTCGGGCGCCGTCACCGGCTGCTTGTACGCAACCACGGCCAGCGTCTCCAGTGCCTGCAACGACAGTTTCAGGGGTGGCTTCAGCGATTTGACGAAGCCGCGGACGGCATCGTGGTACTCCGGCTTGGTGGCCAGCCGATAACCGCTGGCAACCTCGCGAATCTCCAGACCGCGATCTCCATTGGCGTAATCGTTGATGAGCTGGTCGAGCATAGCGCGGAAGTACTCCCGCAGGCGGCGCTCTTTCTCCTTTGTCTCACGCACGGCCTTCTTGTCGTCCGACGCGGCATCAGCCGGAGCTTCGCTTCCCTGCTCAGCCGCCTCGACCGAAGCCTGTTCGCTAGCTGGCGGCTCGGGGGTCTCTCCTTCACTCGCCGACGTCGCTTGTTCCGGCTCGTCAAGCACCTCGCTGTTGAGGGCCTCCTCATCAGACGGAGCCAGTTCTAAATCAAGCGATTGCTGGGCCGCTTCAATCTGGTCGAGTTCGGCCTGGGCTTCCTGCCCAAGCAGCCCAACAAGTTGGGCCAGCGTGACTGGCTCTTCCGAGGCATAGATGACGGCTTCGATCTTGGCTTTAAGACTCATAATTTATCCACTAAGCATACCAACGCCGCACTCGCTTGCCGGTATCTCAATATTATGTTTTAGTTCCGGAGGCCAAATGGCTCGGTTCGAAGTCTTTCGCGGCGACATTACGAAGCTCCAGGTCGATGCCATCGTCAACGCGGCCAACTCCTCTCTGCCGGGCGGAGGAGGCGTCGATGGTGCCATTCACCGCGCAGCAGGTAAAGAGCTGCTTTGCGCCTGTGAGAAGCTGGGTGGCTGTCCCACTGGCTCGGCCAAGGCCACACCCGGCTTCAATCTTCCGGCAAAGTGGGTCTTCCACGCCGTTGGGCCGGTCTGGAGCGGGGGCACTCATAACGAACCCGAATTGCTGGCTGGCTGCTACCGCCGCTGCATGGAGCTTGCCCGCGAGCACGAGGCAAAGTCCATCGCCTTCCCGGCAATTTCGACTGGAATCTATCACTTTCCTCGGCAGCAGGCTGCAGAGATCGCCGTCCGGGCAGTCCGGGAGCATATACAGGCAAGCGGTTTAGACCAGGTCATCTTCTGCTGCTTTGACGAGCCCACAGCGCAGATCTACGAGAAGGTCCTCGCCATGGGCAACTGAAGTGGCATAATTTTGCATTTTAGGGAAAACTCTTGCCTATATTTCAGCCAAAGTTCGCTTGTAACCCCGAAAAATCTACCTTCTATTGGGTATTTTCGTTTGGCATGCAAACTGCTTATTAGCTCGGCATGTTCCTCAAAAAGTTTCTTCTCCTCTCTGCTAGCTTGTCTCTCTTCGCAGGTGTGTGCCATGCCGAATCGATGCCATTCGGGATCGCCAGTGCATATAACCTGGTCGCCTTGGGTACCGTAGATGCGAACGGCAACACGTTGATCGCAGGAAATATCAGCACCAACGCCGACATTACCGGTCGCGTCGCCGCCGCCAACCAGATCACCGTCGGCACCACCATCGGCAGCAGCCTCAACGCCGACCCCTATGGCTCGGCAGCGACCTACGACTTCGTCTCCGCCAACGGCCTCAACTCGGGCGAGCAGTTCAACCTGAATAGCCACGGCAACGCCTACGCTCCAGGCAGCAATGGCAACTTCAACTTCAACGGCGGCGGCCATCGCGTCACCACCGGTTCGTCGGGCATTGACTTCAACTCCCTGCGCACCTCGCTCGACGCCGAAACGCTCACTCTCGCCGCGCTCACCTCTACTGGCAGCGTGCTCGGCACCAACCAGCCCGGCGTCAACCCTTCCTTCTTTGTCCTGAAGGGTACTGACCCCAGCTTGAACATCTTCAACATCACCGCAGCGGAGTTTGCCGACACCAACCACCCCATCGACATCCAGGCACCCGCGGGTTCCACCATCATCATCAACGTCGCCGGAACCAACGTCACACTGGGCACCGGACTCTACTACAACCAGAACCAGACCTCCGGCGACAGTGCAGCCGACGCCGATATCCTCTTCAACTTCGCCACCGCGCAGACAGTCACGATCGATGGCCAGTTCAGCGCCTCTATCCTTGCTCCCTTTGCAGTTCTCAGTGGAAACAGCCAGATGGCCGGCAACTTTATCGCTGCCCAGATCGGCCAGACCGGAGAAGTACACAATGTAGAGTTCACGGGCACGCTTCCCGATGGACCAAGTGCAGTCACACCAGAACCCGCTTCGCTGATGCTGATGGGTACGGGGATGCTCGGCTTAGCCGCCGCGCTTCGCCGCAGACTAAGCTAGTAAAAAGCAAAAGCATAAAAGCCCCGGCCAACCAGCCGGGGCTCTTTGTTTGGTATCTACTTCGTGAAGCTGCTGAACAACCAGTAGAGCGCTCCCGATAGAACCGCCGCTGCCGGCAGCGTGAAGACCCACGCCAGCGCAATATCCCGAATCGTGGACATCTGCAGCCCGCTCCTGTTCGCCGCCATGGTTCCGGCCACGCCTGAAGACAGCACATGCGTTGTACTGACTGGCAGCCCATACCCATCGGCAGCCAGAATCGTGACCATGGCAACCAGTTCGGCACTCGCTCCCTGTGCATAGGTCAGGTGGGTCTTGCCGATCTTCTCGCCAACGGTAACGACGATGCGCTTCCACCCCACCATGGTTCCCAGTCCAAGAGCCAGCGCTACGGCTACCTTGACCCAGGTAGGAATGAACTTGGTCGAGATATCGAGAAAGCCCTTGTAGTTATCGAGCACCTTCTGGTCGTTGCCGCTGACCTTGGGTCCGTACTTCGGCAGCAGGCGTAATGTCTCGCTGGTCAGATACATCTGGTTGCGCACGTTGGCCTGCATCGCTGCTGGAACCTTGCCCAGCGATCCATACCCAACCGCCTCGTTGCGAATGTCGCCTACCATCTGCTGCAGCGCGAGCATCGTAGACGGCTGAAACTGGTGCGAGCTGACAAAACGCTCCAGTTCTGCCCCGCTATCGGCGATCACGGTTCCCGGAGTGACATAGTTTTCTACGGTACTGACCACCTGCTGCGAGACCGCCGCAAACGTCTGGGTCTGCCGCGCCCCTACAGCGTGGTTCAGTGCATAAGCCGTCGGCACTGTACCCACCAGAATCAGCATGATCAGCCCCATACCCTTCTGACCATCGTTGGAGCCGTGTGCGAAGCTGACGCCCGTACAGGTAAGGATCAGCAGCGCGCGAATGTAGAGCGGCGGCGGCTCCGTGCCTTTCGGAGCCTCATACAGCCGCGGATCGCGCATCACAAACTTGAAGAGCAGAAACACCAGCGCGGCCATTACAAACCCCACCAGCGGAGAGAACAGCAGCGCTTTGAACACCTTCGTCGCCTGTCCCCAGTCAACGCCGCTGGTTCCATTGACGCCGTTCATCAACTGGTTGGCAAAGCCCACTCCTAGAATTGAGCCGATCATGGTGTGCGAGCTCGAAGCAGGCAGGCCGCGATACCACGTAGCCAGGTTCCAGATGATCGCCGCTACCAGAAGGGCGAAGACCATGGCGAAGCCCGACCCCTTGCTCACCTTCAGGATCAGCTCCACCGGCAGCAATGAGATCACGGCAAAGGCAACCGCGCCCGAGCTGGTCAGCACGCCCACAAAGTTCCACAGTCCAGACCACGCCACCGCGAAGTGCGGCTCCAGCGAGTGCGTATAGATCACCGTCGCGACTGCATTCGCCGTGTCGTGAAAACCATTGACGAACTCGAAGCCAAGGGCAATCAACAGAGCCAATCCGAGCAGAAAATAGGGAAAGACGCTCGCAGTGTGGACCACCGAAAGATCGCTGGCCAGCTTACTGATGATGTAGCCAAGCCCCCCAACCAGCATCAGCGAAAAGATGATGATGCCGATTTTTCCAGGGGAAGATTTCTTCAGCTTTTCGTCAAGTACGGAACTCGGGGGCAGTACAGCGGGTGTAGCCATAAGCAAGTCACCTTAGCGCGCGAAATGGGGGAGGTAATGTGAACGATAGGGAAGAAATGCGAACCCTGCGTTACAACCGCGTTAAAGATGAGCGATTATCAGTCCGTTCTATCGGAAGGCGCAGGCTATGATGGACGCGCACAAAAAAGACGATACCGATCGGAGTAAGCAGCAAAATGTCAGTCGCCCCAAGCCTTGGCAAAGCAGCCATTCTGAAGCATCTCGCCATCTGCCTCGCATTCACCACAATGGCTGCGGCCCAGGCGGCCCCCAGCACAGCTGCTCCCATCCGTCTGGTTGGAATCCGCGCCACACTGAACAAAACTCTCGATACCCAAAGAGTAAAAGAAGGTGACCCGGTCTCTGCCAGACCAGAGGCGAAGCTCCACCTCGCCGACGGCGTCGACCTCGAGACCAGCAGCAAACTGCTGGGCCACGTCGATACGGTTCAACCGTCAACCGACAAGAGCGACTCCGCCATCACCGTCACCTTCGATAAGGTGCTCTTCAAAGATGGCCGTCAAATCTCCGTCAAGGCGACGATTCTCTGGATAGGCCAGCCCCCTAGCCTCCTCAATCCGACCGAAGTCTCCGCGCCCGCCGATAGAACCACGCCCGGCGTAGGGGTAGGCGCCGGAATGAGTGGCACACCGCCCTCTCAGGGCTATCAGGGCTCAGAGATAGCCGGGTTGCCAAAACACCACCGCGACACACCTGCCGCCGTGCCACCGCCAACCGGAGTCTTCTCGCAGCCGAACGCCATCCCCGGCGTCAGCTTCGCCAGCGATATTCGGAAGCCCGAATCTGGTTCCTTCACCGCCGCTGGCCATAACGTGCACATCCCCGGCGGAACCGTCTTCGCCTTCGCCCTTGCTCCATCCCCATAGCCCACACCCAGCCATCCCACTGCCATGCCATTACCGTAGACCTCTTCAATGGATGCAGATCAGACACAAATCAATGCAAAATAGGCACAACAGAAGACAGATGAAGTCTGGGGATGGAAAGCCATCGTCAAGCAATTGACAGGCTACTAAGGGGTAATAATTCCGCCCACCGGCAAACTCGTAGGCAGCGAAGGCCGCAGGCGCAGCGCCCTGGCCATGGCTTCGGCATGCTTCACACCCGCGCTGCCATTGATCAAAACCACCCTATCGCCCGCCGATAACTCTCCGGAAGCCAGCAGAGCCCGATAGGCTCCCACGCCAGCCGCCCCCTCTGGCGAAAGCAGCAGACCCTCTTGCTTCGCCCAATCCAGCAGGCTGGCCAGGGCATCGCCCCGCTCCACTGCTCGCCCACCCGATCCGTCTATAATACTCATTATAAAGGAATTGATATCACCGCTCCCCACATAGATCCGAGGGCGTCGCCCCGCCACCCACCCAAGTTGCTCCATCTCCTCAAACGCCTTCCAGATCGCCAAAACCCCTATACCGGTTGGGCAAAAGACAGCCTCCGGATACTCCCACCCCATCTGCTCCACCAGCTCATACCCCATCGTCTTCACACCCTCCAGGCGAAAAGGCTCTTTGAACTCTGAGACATCAAGGGAAGCCCCTGCTTGTTCTTCCCTCACCCGTTCACAGTCCCCGATCAGTCCGTCGACCAGAGTGACTTCCGCACCAAAAGCTGCACACTCCAGATAGTTCGACGTCGCAACATCGTGCGGCAAAAAAACACGCGCCACGATCCCAGCCGCAGTTGCATAAGCAGCCAACGCTGCTGCATTTTCGCCCTGCGAAGCAATGCTAAGTTGTTGAACCCCATAGTGTTTTGCCGCTGCGACTGCAAGCCCCATGCCACGGTCTTCAAATGAGCCCGTGGGGTTCCGTCCCTCATCCTTCACAAAAAGCCCCGAAAACTGCCGACTCCGGAGCAAAGGCGTCCAACCTTCACCCAGACTGACCGGAGGAAACTCCGGCAGGACCGCAGCGTAACGCCGGACTTCTACCTCGGCATCGCCGCCGTCAGGCCGCTTCGCAGAGCGCTTGATCTCCTCCATATCGTAGCGAACAAAGAGGAAGCCGCCACAGGCTGAACAAATTGTCTGCGCAGAATCAGCACTAAGACGTTGACGGCAGTGGGAGCACTCAAGCGAGGAGATGCGAGGCATGGATACGATGGTAATAGATTCCCTATAAGGTGAAGCAATGCCAAATAAGAGCCACCCCGTCCGCATGATTGCGGTCGATATGGACGGCACGCTGCTCGGGCCCGAGGGCCACGTAAGCCCTCGTAACCTCACTGCATTGCAGGCGGCAGAAAAGGCCGGTATCGAGGTCGTCGTCGCTACTGGCCGCCGCCACTGCTATGCCATGCGTCAACTGCGAGGACTTGGCCTCAGAGAAGAGAACGCCGTAATCAGCTCCAACGGCACCGTCACTCGGACCATCGGAGCTAGGCTTTTGGAGCGAAACCTAATGCAGCCGCACACCGCACGTTGGCTGTGCAGCCATATCGACGAATTTCGCAACGCGCTCGTCATCACCTTCGACATGGTCGGTCCAGATGGTGAAGATTCGCGGGGCGCTCTGGTCGTAGAGCACTTAGAGGAGTTGCACGGAAGCATTGGCAAATGGATGGCCGCCAATGAACCCTATATCGCACATGTTGTGCCAATTGAGAAGGCGCTCGAAGACGAATCCCCTATCCAGATGATGCTGTGCGGCACGATAGAACGGATGAGGCGGGCAGAGGCACGTCTGCTGGAGCATCCTGGTGTCTCTGCCGTGGGCGTAAATCCCCAGGAACACACTCTCGCTGAAATCTCACTGAATCGGACGGAGTATCCCGAACGAAATCTATGCATCGTGGACATTCTGCCAGCCGGATGCAGCAAGGGGTCGGCGTTGCTGCGACTGGTGGCAAGTCGGGGACTGAAGGCAGAGGAGATCCTGGCGATCGGGGACAACTGGAATGACGTTTCCATGCTCGAGGTGACTGGGCATAGATTGCTGATGGGCAACGCTCCCGATGATTTGAAGCAGGCAGCGCTCGAGCGGGGATGGGCCGTGGGCCGGAGGCACGATGAGGACGGGGTGGCACACGCAATCGAAGCGGTTCTGGCCGAGGCTTGAGCATTCAGGAGTTGCCCATCGCCGAACGGCGGTTGGCCGATGATAGGCTTTTAGGTGATGCGGCGAAATTTACTTCAACGCGGGTTGGTGATGCTGGCGGTCGTCTGGACGGTCTGTCCACTGATCCATGCGATGGAACACATCACCCTGCGAAACGGGTTTGAGCTGGATTGTGTTCGCCGTGAGGCCGTTGGCAATAAGGTTCGGCTTTATCTTCCCGAGAAAGCTACGGCAGTATCGGATTCGGCTGCCAATGCCGCCAATTATCTTGAAGTTTCGGCGGATGCGATTGTTCATGTAGAGACGGTTGCCGATGTGCCTCAATCGATCGCCACATCAAAAACTGCTTCAACGATCACAGCGAGTGCACCGACAAAGGCTGAGATACACGAGATGCTTGCTCACTCTGGAGCTTCTCACGATATCGACACGGACCTTCTAGCCAGCGTGATGAAGGCCGAGAGCGGCGGGCAGGTACGAGCTGTATCGCGGACAGGGGCGCGAGGCCTGATGCAGTTGATGCCATCGACGGCCACCGAGATGGGCGTACAGGATGCCTTCCGTCCGGACCAGAACATCGCGGGAGGAACGGCATATTTAGATGAGCTGCTCACCCGATATCGCGACAATATCGTGCTGGCGCTGGCCGCTTATAACGCCGGGCCTGCGGCGGTAGACCGCTACCATGGAGTTCCCCCCTACCGCGAGACCAAGGAATACGTTGCGCGGGTCATCCGCGAGTTCAACCGGCGAAAGCAGATGGAACTTGTCGCACAGTCGCGGTAGAGCACCGGAAATACTTACTCAATCAGCCAGAGAGAGCAGACGATGAAAAAGCGTAGTGGAATCGTGTGGATCGCAGTCGTTGTCGTGCTTGCGGTCATCGTCTTCCTGTTCCGTGACAAGGTGCACTTCGACTGGAAGATGTTCTGGCAGCAGTTGAAGCATGTGGAGTGGATCCATATCTGGGCAGGCATTGCGCTCATCTATGCCACCTACTGGCTTCGTTCGGTACGCTGGGCAGTCTTTCTATCACCCACCAAAAAAATTCCCGCTCACTCCCTGCTGGGATCGCAGTTTATCGGGTTTACGGCTGTGGCACTCTTTGGTCGTCTCGCTGACCTGACACGGCCCTACCTTGTGTCTAGGCGTGTTGCGCTGCCCCTAAGCTCGCAGGTTGCGGTGTATACGATTGAGCGGATGTTCGATCTTGGGGCAGCGGCAATCATCTTTTCGAGCGCGCTGGCTTTTACGCCCAAAGATCTCCCCCATCATGAAGTTTTTGTGCGCGCCGGTGAGTTGAGTCTCGCGCTGACGCTGGTGATTGCTGTCTTTGCAGGGGTCGTGCGAGTGGCTGGAGGCGTCGTCGCGGGGT
Organism: Granulicella sp. L56; assembly: GCF_009765835.1. Taxonomy (NCBI): domain Bacteria; kingdom Pseudomonadati; phylum Acidobacteriota; class Terriglobia; order Terriglobales; family Acidobacteriaceae; genus Granulicella; species Granulicella sp. L56. Next base: position 185,719 of record NZ_LMUS01000004.1, read on the forward strand.
TTGCGCGAGCGACGCTGGGACGGCTCTCAAAACCGGTTGGGGAGAGTATCGCCACAAAGATTATTGGATTTCGCGATGGACTGAATGCGCTGTCGTCGAAGCGCGATTTCGGCATAGCGGTTCTGCTCTCCCTAACGATGTGGGGAATGATCGGGTCGGCATATATGCAAACCGCGCATGCGTTTGCGCAGACACCCGAATTGGCCGGGCTTACCTTCTCACGGACGATGCTGTTGATGGCGGCGAGTATTGGCGGTTCGCTGCTGCAGCTTCCGATCATCGGGTGGTTTACCCAGATTGCCGTGACAGCAGCGGCGATGCATGCGTTCTATGGCGCTCCGATTGAGGCTGCAACGGCATGTGGAGCGTTGTTGCTGCTGGTAACCTTCCTCTGCATCATTCCTACGGGGCTGGTGTACTCGCGAGTGGAGCATGTAAGCCTGAAGAAGATCGCAAGTGAGAGCGAAGCTGCCGGACATGCACCTGAAGCTGTCACGGAGACCGGCAACTAACATTCGGCTCTGACTCGCTGCGTGATCGGTGATAGCGCTGCCATGGTGGACTCCACTGCTAGAATCGAAGTATTCCGATGAAGTGTCCCTACTGTGGTTTTGCCCAGGATCGAGTTGTTGATTCACGAGAGAGTAAAGACGCGGACTCCATCCGCCGCCGACGCGAGTGTGAAGGCTGCCACAAGCGGTTTACCACCTACGAGCGGATCGACGAAATCCCCTACATGGTGGTGAAGAAGGACGGCCGCCGCGAGAAGTTCGACCGCCAGAAAGTGTTGAGCGGGCTGCTTCATGCGTGCGAGAAACGCCCTGTCTCCGCGGTAAAGCTTGAGCAGATCGTGGATGAGACAGAGGCCTATGTGGTGGACTCGCCTGAGCGCGAGCGTTCGACCAGCGAGGTAGGCGAACAGATCATGATGCGGCTGAAAGACATCGACACGGTAGCGTATATCCGCTTCGCCAGTGTCTATCGGGATTTTAAAGACGTGAGTGAGTTCAAGGCAGAGTTGGAAGAGCTGTTGAACGGTAAAGATCAGAAGAAACGGCGATAGCAGAAGGACGTATGGCGAAAACTCATAAGATTACGTTGATTCCGGGCGATGGCATTGGCCCGGAGGTCTCAGGCGCGGTGGTAAAGATCGTCGAGGCGGCAGGGGCAGCTACGGGGGTGGCATTTGAATGGCACCCCCATGCTGCTGGAGCAGAGGCGTTCGAGACGACTGGGGAGTACATTCCGAAGGCGCTCTATGACTCGATCGAAGAAAATCGGGTGGCATTAAAAGGTCCGGTGACGACGCCAATCGGCGGTGGTTTTGCTTCGATCAATGTAACCTTGCGCCAGAAATTCGAATTGTTTGCCAACTTCAGGCCGGTCAAGAGTCTTCCCGGCTTGAAGACTAATTATCCCAACATCGATCTGATCATCGTGCGGGAAAACATGGAAGACCTGTATGCCGGACTCGAGCATGTGGTGGTCCCGGGAGTAGTACAGGCGCTGAAGATCATTACCGAGAAAGGCTCGACGCGGATCGCCAAGTTTGCCTTCGACTACGCGAGGAAGCATAACCGGAAGAAGGTCCACGCTATCCACAAGGCGAACATCATGAAGCTGTCGGATGGCCTGTTTCTCCAGTGCTGCCGGACGGTTGCCGAGGGCTTTCCTGAGGTTAGCTATGCGGAGCACATTGTGGACAACACCTGCATGCAACTGGTGATGAACCCTTACCAGTACGACATCCTGCTGACAGAAAATTTGTACGGCGATATCTTGAGCGACCTGTGCAGCGCGTTTGTAGGCGGCCTCGGCCTGGTGCCCGGTGCGAATCTCGGGACGGAGTGCGCCATCTTTGAGGCGGTACACGGCTCAGCCCCGGACATCGCCGGAAAAGACATGGCAAACCCGACGGCATTGCTGCAAAGTGCGGTTCTGATGCTGCATCACATCGGCGAAAGCGCGGCGGCAATTCGCGTACAGGACGCGCTGGAGCAGGTCTATTGGGAAGGCAAGACGTTGACGAAAGATGTCGGCGGAACAAGCGGTACCAAGGCGTTTGCGGATGCGGTGTTGCAGGCGATGGAGATGCCGCAGACAGTATCGGCGTAAAAGAAGCTACTTACAAGAGCGAGGTTGGCATGAAGCAGAAGTTGGGTTGGCTGGCGGCTGGAATCGTGATGAGTGGCATGGTGGTCGGATTTACAGGCTGCAAGCCGAATACACCGGCTCAAACGAGTCCGGAGACTGCTCAGACAAATGCAACGCCTGCTCCTGCACAACCGGCCGTGCCGCTTGATCCTACAACGCTGGGGACAGTCAGTGGAACAGTACACTTCGCGGGCAAGGCTCCCGAGCGTATCAGCATCGACATGAGCCAGGATCCGGTATGTTCCATGATGGGCGGCGACAACTTCGCCGAGCAGTATGTCGTTCATGACGGCAAGCTGGCGAATGTCTACATCTACATCAAGAGCGGCCCTCCGGCAGCGATGTCTGCCCCTGCCACCTCCGTAGCTCCTGTCGTGCTGGATCAGATTGGCTGCAAATACGTTCCTCATGTGATCGCTGTGATGCGAGGAGGATCGGTCGAATTCCGTAATTCAGACGGAACCATGCATAACATTCACACCATCCCAGAAGCGGGAACTAATAAAGAGATTGATATCTCTCAGGGGCCCAAGGGCGCACCCGAGGTGAAGAGCTTCGCCGAGCCTGAGATCATGATGCCGGTGCGGTGCAACAACCATCCCTGGATGAATGCATTTATCAACGTCTCCGTCACACCGTTTTTCGCCGTAACCGACGCGAATGGTCACTTTGAGATCAAAGGCTTGCCAGCGGGAACCTATACTCTCGCGGCGGTGCACGAGAAGATGGGGGAGCAGACCATGACCGTTACGGTTAGGCCCCATGTAACGGAAACAGCGAATTTTAGCTATTCGATCAAGAAATAGAATAGGGTAACTGACCTGTCTCGCAGCCTGATCCTCCCAAAATGCGACTAAAGGGCGGTGAACAGCCAATGTCCGGTGACGGTAGTGGCCGCGCCGCGTTATTCTTGAATATATGGAACGGCGCAAGGTCGGAATTTTGGGCGCGACCGGTATGGTCGGGCAGCGATTTATTCAATTATTGAGCAATCATCCGTGGTTTGAGATTGCGTGGCTGGCGGCGAGCGATCGCAGCGCTGGCAAAACGTATGGCGAAGCCTGCCGCTGGAAGCTGGACACCCCGCTGCCCAAACACATTGCCGCGATGACGATGCAGCCGAACGTGCCCGAAGGTACGGTGGGAGAGCTGCCGAAGATTATCTTCGCCGCGCTCGACGCAGACATTGCGCGAGAGTTGGAGCCGAAGTTTGCCGCCGTGGGCTGCGCCGTTATCTCGAACTCCAGCGCATTCCGCATGACTCCGGATGTGCCGCTGGTAGTTCCTGAGGTCAACTCGGACCATCTGGCTTTGATTGAAGCGCAGGCTTCGCGCAAGGAAAATGGCGGCAAGGGCGGCTATATTGTCACCAATCCAAACTGCAGCACGATCGGCCTGGTCATGGCGCTGAAGCCGCTCGAAGAGCGGTTCGGTGTTGAGAGTGTCTTTGTGGCTACGATGCAGGCGGTGAGCGGCGCGGGATATCCCGGCGTGCCTTCGCTGGACATCATGGGCAATGTGGTGCCATTCATCAAAAACGAAGAAGAGAAGATGCAGGAAGAGGTCGGCAAGCTGCTTGGCACACTGAGCGGCAAAAAAGTCGACATGCTGGACGCTAAGATAAGCGCCCACTGCAACCGCGTTGCGGTCGAAGACGGGCATACAGAGTGCGTTAGCATCAAGCTGCGAAAAAAGGCCACGCGGGAAGAGATTCTGGCGGCGTGGAGCGAGTTCCTTCCTCTGGAAGGACAGCATCTGCCGACCGCCCCATCTCAGCCGGTGGAGTACGACTCTGCGGCTGACCGCCCGCAGCCCCGACTGGACAGGATGCGCGGCAACGGCATGACCGCAACCGTTGGCCGCCTGCGCGAGTGTAGCCTGCTGGATTGGAAGTTCGTCGTGCTCTCGCACAATACGATTCGCGGAGCGGCAGGAGCCGCCGTGTTGAATGCAGAAGTTCTGGCGTTGCTGGGCAAGTTGGATAAGTTAAGCGTGGCTGCTGTGGCGGTGACGGCTTGAGTACAGTACGCGAACAACTGGTAGTGATGAAGTTCGGCGGAACATCAGTCGAGGACGCGAAGGCAATTGAGCGGACCGCGGCAATTGTTCGTGGACGCCGGGAGCGTGGGTTGGAAGCTGTCGTCGTTGTGTCGGCAATGGCAAAGGTCACCGACCAACTGCTGGCTGCGGCTGCCGCAGCGGGACGCGACGACAAGGCAGGCGCACTGGCCATCAGCGCAAGGTTGCGGCACCGGCATATCGATACGGCGGCTGACCTATTGGACGGCGAACGCTTTGTCCAGTTGCAACCGGCCGTCAACCATGAGTTCGACGCGCTGGACGATCTGCTGCGCGGTATTGCCGCGGTAGGTGAGTTGACGGCGCGCACCAATGATCTTGTAGTGAGTTTTGGCGAGCGGTTATCGAGCCGCATGGTCGCAGCAGCGTTCGAGCAGCATGGCCTGCAGGGCGCGCATGTCGACGCCCGCACCTGCATCGTGACCGACGACAACTATGGAAAGGCCGTACCGCAGGAAGGCGCGACTGAGTCAAAGCTTACGGAACTGGTCTTGCCCTTGATTCAAGCTGGACAGACCCCGGTGATGGGCGGATTTATCGGAGCAACCGCAGAGGGGATTACGACGACGCTGGGACGCGGCGGCAGCGACTACACTGCTGCCCTGGTTGGCGGTGGAATGCACGCAGGCGCCATCGAAATCTGGACGGACGTCAATGGAATCATGACGACCGATCCTCGCATCTGCCCGGATGCGCTTCGCGTCAAGACGATCAGCTTTGAAGAGGCGGCGGAACTGGCCTACTTCGGGGCGAAGGTGTTGCATCCCGCCACGATTCTTCCTGCCGTCCAGAAGAGCATTCCCGTCTGGGTGTTGAACTCGCGTAATGCCGAGAACGAAGGCACCAAGATCACTGCCATGGCTCCGAAGTGCGCCAGTCCCTTCAAAAGCATTGCGGCGAAGAAACGGCTGACCATCATCGATGTCGTCGCCAGCCGGATGTTGATGTCGCACGGATATCTCAAGGCCGTCTTCGACGTCTTCGATAAGTACAAGTGCGCGATTGACATGGTTTCGACCAGCGAGGTGAGCATCTCGTTGACGGTGGACTCGAATGAGAAGCTGCCGGAGATCTGCGAAGAGCTGGGCAGGATCGCAGACGTAAAATACGAAGGCCGCAAGGCGCTGGTATGCCTGGTGGGCGAGGATATTCGCGGCCACAACGGCATCGCCGGACAGGTCTTCAGCGCGGTCAGCCACATCAACGTGCGAATGATCTCTCAGGGCGCAAGCGAGATCAACATGAGCTTCATGATCGACGAGGAAGATGTCGAAGAGGCCGTGCGCAGCCTGCACAAGCAATTCTTCGCCGATCCGGACGAGACCGTTTTTGATGTGGCGGCTCGTGTTCCAGTTGCAGTCAAAGCGTAAGAGAGGAACACATGCGGATATTGGTCTTAGGACAGGGCAAGACGGGAAAACTGGTAGCCGCAATCGCAGCGGAACGCGGTCACGGAGTCCATGTGCTGGACGCCAAGGAAAATGCGAATGCATCCGCGCTGACTCCACCTTTTGTTGCTGGGTTCGATGTTGTCATTGACTTTACTGCGCCGGAAGCTGTGGGGCAGAACATGCGTGCCTGCCTCGCGACGGGCGCGAAGATGGTGATCGGCACAACTGGCTGGTATGACAAACTGCCCGACATGAAGGCCCTTGCGGACCGCAAGCAGGCGGGTCTGTTATACGGGACAAATTTTTCCATCGGCGTTCAGGTGTTATTTCAGTTGGCAGCAAAACTAGGCGAGTCACTGAAGAATGCCGGGTACCAGTTTTCGATTGAGGAAACGCATCACGTCACCAAACTGGATTCGCCCAGTGGAACCGCGATCACGCTGGCGACAGTCGTAGAAACGGCTTCGGGCTACCAGAAAGTTCCTATCGAATCGAAGCGCGAAGGCGATGCTCCCGGCACCCATGTTCTCGTAGCGCAGAGCGATGCGGACAGGCTTACGCTGACCCACGAGTCGTTCTCGCGGCGTGGATTCGCCGAAGGCGCAGTGCGCGCAGCCGAGTGGCTTTCGTCTCGCAAAGGCTGCTACGACTTTCAAAATATTTATACGCAGATTTAGGTCTGCATCGAATCGGGGAATGCCATGAGCACAATGGAAGCAGTAACAGCGAAGTTTGCGGATTTAGCGTTTGACCAGAAGCTGGACCGACTGGCTGAAGTAGCTGTAAAGGTTGGGTTGGGGCTGCGCGCGGGTCAGGAACTCATCATGTCTGCGCCCATGGAAGCGCTGCCGCTGGTGCGGCGCATCACAGAACATGCTTACAAAGCTGGCGCGTTGCTGGTGACGACATTTTATGGCGATGATCCGTCGGTGCTCGCCCGGTTTGCCTATGCTCCTGATGCCAGCTTCGACTACGCGCCGAAGTGGTTGCAGGATGGCATAGCCGAGGGATTCCGAAGCGGAGCAGCACGGCTAGCTATTGCGGGGGCGAATCCTGCGCTGCTGGCAAAGCAGGATCCGGCGAAGGTGGCACGGGCGAATGTTGCGGCCTCAAAGGCAGGCAAGCCTGCGATGGAGTTGATTACCCGCCATGAGATCAACTGGACGATCATTGCCTATGCGACGCCGGAGTGGGCAAAGCTGGTGTTTCCGAATGATCCCGAAGATGTCGCCGTCGCTAAGTTGTGGGAGGCGATCTTTGTTGCCTCGCGCATCAATGCGGACGATCCGGTCGTCGAGTGGCAGCAGCATGGCGAACGCTTGAAGAAGCGCGTCGATCTGCTGAATGCAAAACGCTTCTCTGCCCTTCATTTCAAGGGGCCCGGAACGGACCTGACTGTTGGACTGGCTGACGATCATCTTTGGGCTGGTGGTGGAACGACCGCCGGAAACGGCGTCTATTGCCAGCCCAATATTCCTACCGAGGAGTGCTTCACGACTTCGCACATGAATCGCGCGAATGGGACGGTGCGGGCGTCGAAGCCGCTCTCGCATCAGGGCACCCTGATTGAAAATATTACGGTGCGGTTTGACGGCGGAAAAATCGTAGAAGCGACCGCAACGGCTGGTGAGGACGTGCTCAACCGGTTGATCAGCACGGACGATGGCGCAAGGCGGTTGGGAGAGGTGGCGCTGGTGCCTCATTCCTCGCCGATTGCGCAGAGCGGTGTGCTCTTCTGGAACACCTTGTTCGACGAAAATGCCGCAAGCCACATTGCATTGGGACAAGCGTATTCGACCTGCCTGATTGGCGGCGAAAAGATGGACGCGGAAGAGCTGGCCAAGCGCGGCGCGAATGCCAGCCTGATCCATGTGGACTGGATGATCGGTTCCGGGGCGATGGATGTAGATGGCATCGCTGCGGATGGAACGGCTGAACCGTTGATGCGTAAGGGCGAGTGGGTGTAGTTAACCCGCATTCACAACAGCAATCACAAGCGAAGACAAGGTAAACTGCAACCACTATGGAACTGATGGGATGTGGAACGGCGCTGGTCACTCCTTTTCGCAAGGATGGCGGCGTAGATGAGCCTGCGCTTCATGCGCTGGTGAACTGGCAGATCGAGAGCGGAATTGATTTTCTGGTTCCCTGCGGCACTACCGGCGAGGCTTCGACTCTGACCGAAGCTGAGTGGCTTCGCGTCATCGAGTTGGTGGTTGCGACCACGGCAGGACGAGTTCCGGTGTTTGCCGGGTGTACGCATAATGCGACCCATGAAGCTGTAGCCAAGGCGCGGAAGCTGGCACAGGTTCATGGGCTCACAGGAATCTTAACGGCGAATCCTTATTACAATCGCCCGGGACAAGAGGGGCAGTATCAACACTTCAGGGCAGTCGCCGAAGCGGTGGACCTGCCAGTCCTGCTCTACAACATTCCGGGGCGAACGGGCGCGAATCTGGAGCCGGCTACCGTGTTGAGGTTAGCGGAGTTGCCCAACGTCATTGGCATCAAGGAATCCAGCGGAAATCTGGCGCAAATTACTGAGCTGCTAACTACGGCTCCGCGGAATTTTAAGGTCTTTGCCGGAGATGATGGAATTGCGTTGCCGGTAATTTCCCTGGGCGGAAGCGGATTGATTTCGGTGGCCTCCAATGCCATTCCGGGGCAGATGTCGCGGATGATTGGGGCAGCCATGGAGAACGATTGGGTGGGCGCGCGGCGGATCAATCGACAGTTCTTCCAATTGATGCAGGCGCACTTCTGGGAGGCCAATCCTGCGCCCATCAAGGCTGTGCTCTCCCTACTGGGGCGATGCGAAGATGTTTTGCGGCTGCCCATGGTGCCGGTTTCTGCAGCTACGCGTCGCAAGCTGGAGTGCATGGTGGGAGAGCTTGGCCTTCTGGTAGGTGTTCCGGGAACCGGCGAAGATCTGCGAATGTTCTAAAGCTTCATATCAATCAACATTTTAAGAAAAAGGTGACAAGTGAGTCTGGACGGAACGTTGCAGGAGCGGATTGAGCATTGGTTTGCGCAGGGTGCGGCTGCGGTAGGGAACAAAGAGGCTGAGGCCGCGTTTCTTGAGTTGCGGCGTGGACTCGAAGCGGGTGAATTGCGCTCAGCAGAGCCGGATGATTCGCCTTTAGGTTGGCGCGTCAATGCGTGGATCAAAAGAGGTATCCTCCTTGGTTTCCGACTGGGAGCGTTGGTGGAGATGGGGTCGACCGAGGGACTTTCTTTTGTGGACAAAGAGACCTATCCGGCGCGACGGTTTGCCGTGGAAGACGGGGTACGGGTGGTTCCGGGCGGCTCCAGTGTCAGAGCGGGAGCCTTTGTTTCTAAAGGGGTCGTCCTGATGCCCCCGGCTTACATCAATGTGGGAGCGTATGTAGATGAGGGGACGATGGTGGACTCTCATGCGCTGGTGGGGAGCTGCGCGCAGATTGGCAAGATGGTGCATCTGAGCGCGGCAGCGCAGATCGGCGGCGTGCTGGAGCCGGTGAACGCGAGCCCCGTCATTATTGAGGATGGTGTGCTAGTAGGCGGAAATACCGGGGTCTATGAGGGTACGGTCGTGCGGAAGCGTGCGGTTCTGGCGGCTGGCACGGTGTTGACGCGTGGAACTCCGGTCTACGATCTGGTGCGTGGAGAGGTGTATAAGGCGACCGCTGAGATGCCGCTGATTATCCCAGAAGGGGCGGTGGTGGTGCCGGGTTCGCGCGCTGTCAACAAAGGAAAAGGGCAGGAGTGGGGGTTGAGCATCTCTGCTCCAGTGATCGTCAAGTATCGTGATGAAAAGACCGAGCTCTCTCTGGTCTTAGAGGATATTTTGCGCTAATACCGAGGCTCGAAAATGCAGTTCGAGGTTGAATCTGTATGACCGGACGAATCATCCTCGCTGTGCTCTTTATGCTGAGCGGCATACTGCATTTCGTTCTGCCGCAGCCCTATCTTCGGATCATGCCGCCGTATCTGCCTTCGCCGTCGTTGCTCGTCGGCATCAGCGGGGTGGCGGAGATATTGGGTGGGATTGGGCTGCTGATTCCCCCGACCCGCCATCTGGCCGCCTGGGGGCTCGTGGCGCTGTTGATCGCTGTGCTGCCTGCCAACATCTATACGGCGACGGCTCATCTCGCGCTGCCCGGCCTGGCAGGCCAGAGCTGGGTTCAGTGGCTCAGAATTCCACTTCAGATTCCGCTTGTATATTGGGCGTGGCTCTATACGCGAGGCTAGATTGATATCTCTGCTGAAACCCATGTCCCAGAAGCGGGACATGGGGCACCCGGTTGAGTGTAAGCCGCGATGATTACAGGTGACGGGGACCGTAGTGGAGGTAGAAAACCACGGCTGAAGCTACGAGGCAATAGATCCCGAAGAGATACCAGCGGCCCTGTTCAAGCCAACTGCTGAGCCACTTCAAGGCAACCAGGCCGGCGAGGAAGGCGAAGACCATTCCCAGCAGGCTTGCGATCACGCTGCTGTGTAGATCGATGGGCCTTCCGCTGGCAGCGGCTTCGTGCGTCGCCTTCAATAGCCGCAGGGCTTCTTTGCCGATGGCGGCGGGAGTGAGGATGACGGCGAGGGCGAAGCTGAAGCGCTCGGCCCGGTCCTTGCTGGCTCCCGTCAACATGCCGGTGGAGATGGTCGCGCCCGAGCGGGAGAAACCGCGAAAGGGCAGGCAGAGGCCCTGTACAGCACCGATCCAGCCTGCCTGTCGCATAGTGACGCTGTCGCCGTAGACCTGTTCGTGCGCGCCCATGCGCCGCTTTTCAATCAGTCCGGCGATAAGGATGAGGATGCCGGCTGCGGCAAGCGCGGGAGCGACCAGATCGAGCCGCCCGAAGAGAGATTCGATCTCGCCCTTACTCGCCCCGGCAAAGGCGGTCTTCTCGATGACTTTGATGATGGGATAGCCGATGATGGCGGTCAGGATCGAGGCCCAGATGGCACGGATGGCGAAGCGCTTGAAGGCGTCGGAGCTGGAGAAGTAGGTCCGCTTCCACTGGCTCCAGAAGTAGACGATCACGGCGAACATGGTGCCGGTGTGCAGCATGACCAACAGCAGCGTCATGGGCGGCGAGGAGGGGTCGAGGCCCAGCAGCTTCTCCGCGACGACGACGTGGGCGGAGCTGGAGACGGGTAGAAGCTCGGCGAGACCCTGCACTATGGCAAGAATGATCACTTGAAAAATTGGCATAGATCCATCCTAAATGGCGTCTCGATGATAAAGCAGCGAGTGCCTACGAGAGCATCTTTTCGAACACTGCCCAGGTTTTAATCCGCTCGAAACCTTCGCGCAGATAGAATCGGTGCGCTCCCTCGCGAGCGATGCGGGAGGTGACGCGAATCTTCGTGACTCCCTGTTCCCTGCCCCATGACTCGACCTCGGCGCAGAGCCGTTTGCCAATGCCGAGGCTCCGATGGGCTTCGCTGACGACGAGCCCGGTGATGAGTGCGAACGAGCACGATTGGAGTTCATGCATAAGGGTCACTTCGATCCAGCCGGCGATCTCGGTGTTGCCGGCAATCTTCAGGCAGGCAACAAATGCTGCATGACTGCCGATGTGTGAGGACAGTTGTACGATGCGTTGCGAGATTGCTTCGCTGGATACGTCATAGCCAAGCTGCGCGCTTAGCTCTGATATCGCTTGAGCGTCTTCGAGCAAGACGGGACGCACGATCAGAGAGGGACTACGAGGAGTCGCATCAGGACGGTCAGTCAAAGAATCGCTCATTATTCCATGTTTACATAGCTAAATAGCAGTTAGGAAGCGCTGTGGCCCGTGCACTGCAAGACGCCCAGATAGGCACTCCATGGACCAACTGCGTCACGATATTGGTGGGCCATCACGCGGGAGAGTTGGTGGAGATGGGTGAGATCGTGAACGGCCCAGGTCGACAAAAGCTCTGAGAGTGTCACCGGGCCAAAGGCCGGATGCCTTCCTCTGCGCGCCAGGTCTTCGGGCTGCAAATTCAGGGCATCGAGCGAAGCCAGATTTTCCTTCCGCAGACGGGCAAAATCGTCGAGCAACTGTTCGAGCGACTTGCCCTGGCTGGCCTTCAACTGCGCAAAGCGGTCAAGGGGATCGAATGGCCGGGCTTCGCCGCTCTCCAGCGTGATACGCACTCTGATCATCCAGTCAGTGCGCTCGACGAAGGCCAGATGGCCCACGATATCGAACGCACTCCAGGTCCCTTCTCCTTCGTTACGGCGCACCCAGATATCGGGGAGCTCTCGCAACAACGCATCGAGCACGGCGGGAGTGCGTGTGAGGACCGCGATGGTCTCGGGCAGGTTGCATTTGTTCTGGTTTGCCATGGCTCCATAGATACATGGGTTGCACTTTGAACTCAAGCGGCGATGCTCAATCGCGGTCGTCGCCGAAGATGGGGATCTGTTGCTGCACCTTGTAAGCGATAGCTGCGGCGCGGGCGGCATAGTCCGATTGCGGATACTTCTCTTTGAGTTCCTGAGCTATGGCGATGGCCCGCTGCCCGGCATCCTGCGAGTGCTTGCGGTCGTCCTGCACGGTATACATGGTGCTGGCTACGCCTTGACGGTAGGTCGCGTTGTAGAGAGCTTCTGCCGCTTTGGGGCCGTCGGGGTATCGCTGCGCGTATTTTTCGTAGAGGCCAGACTCCATCTCAGGACACTTGGGAAGACCCTGCCAGTCGCCGCAGAGCTTGTTGTCGAGCAGATCGTAGGCAGCGAGGGCAGCGTATTTGGTGTCGGGATACATCTTCATGACCTTCTTCATCTCGCCATCGTAGAGCTGGGGTCGAAGATAGGCCTCCTGCTCCTTGGCGCTGGGAAGGGTGCTGATGTCCACCTTCTCTAACTGCCAGCGAATATCTGCGGCTCGCCATGCGGCCGCCGGAGCAAAGGAGGACTGGGGAAAATAATCGGCAGCACGTTCGTAGAGGAGATGCGCCGCCTGCGCGGCTCCTTTCGGTGCATGAGCTTCAGCCGCTTCGGCCTCGAAGTTCGCCGCAGCACCATAGAGAATGGCGTCGCCGCCGGGAGTCGATGGAGTAACGACGCCCTTATCGCGAATCCAGCCTGAGGCCGGAGTAACAGTATCGTTGTCATCGGTGAATTCAGGCTTGTTCTCGTCGCTGGTGTCTTCGACATCGGTGTTGGCGAAGACCTGGATCCACGGGCCATTGCGCTGAACGATAACGACCTCGTGGCCGGGAGTAACGGTGGAGAGCTTCTGGGCGTCGGCATCGGCGGTGACATAGACGTTGGCCAGATGCAGCACAGTGGCGCGGGCGGCGCGATCATAACCGGACTTGTCCTTGGGCTTCTGCGCTGCCGCAATTCCGGCGGCAAACAACAGGGTTGCCGATACCGAGAGTATCAATCGTGACCGAAGAGTTCGCTGAAGCAGGAGAGCACGCATAGACGATTATTAGACGCTCCATTCAAGATTGGGGAGAGCCCGTACGCAATGATAGCGGCTAACGAAAGGAAATGCGGTTCAGGCGGTCACTGATTCGCGGGCAACGTGGACCCGGTCGCGACCAGCGTGTTTAGCATCGTACAACGCACGGTCAGCCAGACGAACAAGATCGGTCGCATCCTGGGCAGGAGCGGGATACATCGCGACGCCAATGGACACCGAAATCTGGCGCAGGGTCTCTCCCTTGGACCGTACGCGCAGCTTGCCGACGGCCTGCCGGATCAGCTCCGCGCGCTCGACGGCAGTCTCCTCGTTGGTCTCGGGAAGGATAATGATGAACTCCTCGCCTCCATAGCGGCAGACGACATCTTCGCTGCGTACCGACTGTCGGAAACACTCGGCGACCTCGCGGAGAACGGTATCGCCCGCCTCGTGGCCGAAGGTGTCGTTAAAGGCCTTGAAGTGATCCACGTCGAGCATAAGGACAGCCAGAGGAGTCGTGCTGCGGAGAGCGCGATGTACCTCGCGCTCAAGAGCGATTGCCATGAAGTGGCGATTGAACAGCCGTGTAAGGCCATCGCGAATGGATTGATTTTCAAGCTTCGCCCGCAGATTGAGACCTGCGATGGTCATCGCTGCCAGTTCTACTGTCTCGCTGATCTGAAGAATACGGCTACGTGCGAGGTCTGCGATCTCCTGTGCGGGAAAGGTGAGATAGACGAAGCCAAGTGTCTCACCCTGTGCGGCTAAGGGGATGCAGACATAGTTCTCGGGTGGTTCGCCGGCGAAGTGACTACAGTTGATCGCGGAGTGACCGGGAGAACGCCAGCGCAGATGCCCGGCCCGCAAGCCGCAACAGGCATCGGAAGCGAAGCCGTCGGCCAGCGAGATGGGATTGTTCCACGAAGCTGCGATCTCCAACATGCTGCGCGAATTGTTCGTGATCAGGGTTGCACCGCTGCTTCCGGGGACAAGCGCCTGCAGGTGACGGCAGGTGCAGGCCTGGGCCTCGGCTGCAGTAACGCACAGGTGCAACTCGTCGCGCGTAGCTTTCAGAAGAGCGGCCTCGCCTCCACGGCGCTCGAGCGCCTCGATGGTGGCTTCGAGGTGATCGTTGGCGACGGACAACTGCTTCTCAAACGACCGGCGGCGCAGAGCATCTCGAATGAGAAACCAAAAAAGGACAACCAGCACTACCAGTAAGAGGCCAAGGTAACCGGCGCCCGCAAGCAGGCTTCGAACGCTGCTGTCCTGCGATTCGTTGGAGCGCTCTTTCAATAATCCGCGCTCCTCCTGCTGAATCACATCGAGGACGTGGTGGCAGGCCAGAATCTCCTGATCGGGAACCGTCTTCGATTGCCGGGCAGTCTCCACCGCATGAGTTAGCACGACGACCGAGGTTTCCAACTCGTCTGCGTGATGCCGTTGGGAGGCATTGTCCTGAAAGAGATTTTGCAGGGTGACGACACCGTTCTGGATAGCTGATAGAGAGGATTCCGCAGTACGCAGATAATTTATATCTCCGGTCGCCTGAAACAGTTGCATGCTGGAGCTGAGCCGATCAAGCCGCTGCGATTCCATCTGGATATTGCTGAGAACGGTTTGAGAGTGATCCAGCCAGTTACGAATCTCGATCAGGTGCCGCGTGTTCGAGTAGACGATCAGCCCCCCGCCTACTGTAAAGATGAACGCTCCAATGGCGGACAGGAGCAGCAGAGGGATCACCTTACTGGGCTTAAGAGGAGCGTGTCGAGAGGAGAAAAGTTCAGTCAATTTTATGTCCCTGACACGTATCTTCAACGTGATTCTCACCTAGCGTATCGCGAATATAGCCAGAACAGGCTGATACGAAAGCGGTAGTGCTACCCGGAGATTACACCCGTCACGACTTTTAATGTCGATCCAACGCCTTTCGCAGCTCCGGCTCCAGGTTTCCTCCGCTCAAAATGACGGCAACTTTGCGCACACGGGGGAGCTCGTCAGCATGGTACAAGGCTGCGGCAAGAGCCACCGCACCGCTGGGTTCGGGAACCAGCTTGGTAACCGACAACAGAGTTCGCATGGCCGACAAAATCTCGTCCTCTGTTACGGCGACGATTCCGTCCACATAGGCCAGGACGTGCTCGAAGTTGAGCGCGCCAAGGCTCTGGGTGCGGAGGCCGTCTCCGATGGTCCGGGTCGTCTTCTCTGCGGGCCACTTGATCAATTGCCTGGCCTCGAAGCTCTCCTTCGCATCTGCCGCCAGCTCCGGCTCTGCGCCCCAGACTTGCACGGCCGACGTGGTCAGTTTTACGGCTGCCCCGGTTCCGCTCAAAAGGCCACCTCCACTTACCGGTGCAACGATCAGATCAACGCTGGGCAACTGCTCCAAAATCTCCATCGCACAGGTTGCCTGTCCGGCGATGATGGCGGCATGGTCGTAGGGTGGAATGACGGCATAACCAAACTGCGCAGCAAGCTCTTCGGCTTTGGCTTGTCGCTCGGAAGATGATGGCCCCACGGTAACGATCTCGGCGCCAAGAGCTTTTGTTGCCGCCTTCTTGATCTCCGGGGTGTTGTCGGGCATGACGATGACGGCCTTTGCGCCGAGTGCTCGCGCGGCGTAGGCGACGCCCTGGGCATGATTGCCGCTGGAGTAGGTGATTACCCCGCGTTCCAATGCCTCGGGCGACAATTGCGCCACCATGTTGTACGCTCCGCGAAGCTTAAAGCTGCCGATGGGCTGCTCACTCTCCGCCTTGATATAGATGTCGAAGTCCGGCTCGGGAAGTTTTGCCATTCTCAGACGAGCACGCTCCAGCCGGTAGAGTGGAGTTCGCACCGCCACTCCCGTGAGCCTCTGCTTCGCTGCGCGAATCTCATCGAGCGTTACCAGGTCACTCATCTCTCATCCTTGGTCTTCGGTCTTCAAAAAATCCGGCCCAGCCCGAAGTACCACTTATAGTGTCCGCTACCGCCGATGCTGCCGCCACCATAGACAGGCCCGATCAGCGTCTTCATCACCACGATGGCGGTTCCATCGTTAGGCACGTCCGGCGTGCCCGAGTTGCCGCCGTTAATCTTGCCTATCTCGTAGAAGCCACCTGCATAAATTGCGTCGCCGAAGATGGGGTTCAGATGCGACAGCCGAACCAGGTAGCCCGCCTGTCCGAGAAAATAGTCCTCACCCAGCAGCTCACCGCGGTCGTAGGCAGTCAAGCGCAGAGGACCGCCCAACGAAAATCCAGCAAGTCCAAGATTCGTTGCGCCGAAACTTGTGCCTCCGCTCGCGGTACCAAAGATAATGCCGCGTTTGCCTGATGGGATAAAGTGCTCCGTCGTTACATTCAACTGCGAGAGCCCATCGCTTGAATTGGGCCTTTGGGTGTAATAGCTGAAGTTCGAACGTATCTCAGAGCCCCTGGACGGCAGCATCACCTCATCCTGCCCCAGATATTGAAACCGTACCGACGTGACCAGAGGGGTAAGGCTGAACTCCTGCCCGATCGGATTTCCGACGATGCGGCGCTCGCCGAACCACTGATAGTCTTCGCCTGCGCGCAGCTCAGTCCTTGCATTGAACTGGTAGCCCACGTCGACGCCCAGCCCATTTCTACGCTGCTTGAACTGCGCCAACTGAGCGCTGCCTGAGTAGTAGCCGGTCTCCGAATGCGTCACATAAGCGTGCGGGGCAACGAACCATCGCGAGGTCAGCGTCAGCGACTTGTAAAGCTCCGCGTCGAAACCCGCAACCTGCCCGACCATGCCATCGATCCGCAGCTCCGAACGCGGACCGGCAACATCCAGAAATGTGGCCCTTGCGCCGAACCCAAGCTGAATGTCATTTGAGTCGTTAGACAAAAGGGTCAATCCCAGATTCAGAAACGGCGGAGCGTAGTCCTTCGATCGGGGTCGAATCAACAATCCTGGCTTGCCGTTCTCGTCGATCAGGTTGTAATTGATGATCGAGTAGGTTCCAGTGCCCTCGAGGTCAGAGATCGTCTGCTCAATCGCCGTTGTATCGACAGGCTTACCAACAAACTTTTTAAACGAAGCGGCAACTTCCGACTGCGCCGCGCCTTTCAGTCCATAAACGTCCACAAACTGAGGCACGGGAACCTCCGTGCGCCGCCGCTCATTGCGGTTCGCTAAATACGTCTTCCAGTCCGCATCGTCGAGAGCATATTTTTCGAGCGCCGCAGCCTGCGTTTCTGCGGCCTCTTTGCCCAGAGGAATAATCACGGAACTCTTATCGAAATCAGTTGCGCTGAACTTGCTGACGTCAGCCCTGATCAGCACCGTAGCATTCTTCATGCTGGCCTGTTCATTCGCCGCCACCATGATCGACACATTTCTGCCGGCGACGGCCAGCGGGGAGCTTAGGCTCTCCGGCTTAATCGGCCCAGTGTCCAGATACACCGCAATCACAATGTCCGCGCCCATGGCACGCGCCACGTCTACGGGAAGATTATCGACTGCCGCACCATCGGAGTAGATTTCATCGCCATGCTGTACGGGTGCGAACATGCCGGGAATCGACATCGTCGCACGCATGGCCTGCGCCAGCGAGCCGTCATCGAAGACATGTTTCTTGCCAGTCACAATCTCGGTGGCTACGCAGCGGAATGGGATAGGAAGATCGTCAAAGCTCTTTAGATCGTAGTAGGGCATCAGGGTACGGTCGAAGAGCAGACCTACCGCTGCGCCAGAGTTCAACCCCCTTGGCACGCTGATTCCATGCTTCAGCCCAAACTCCAATCGATTGGGGTATGCGAGCCTGTCTTCTTTCCTGCGATAGCTCAACGCCTGAAACGGAACCTGGCCGCTCAACACGCCGGGCCAGTGAATCCGTCCGACGAACGACTTGATGTCGTCGGGGCTGTTGCCCGCGGCATAGAGGCCGCCAACGAGGCCGCCCATACTGGTCCCGGCCACATAATCTACCGGAATGTGATGCGCCTCCAACCACTCGATTGCGCCGATGTGCGCGAAGCCCAGCGCCCCGCCGCCCTCAAGCACCAGCCCAATGGTTGGCCGTTTCGGGGGAATAATCTTCGGCTTCTGTGCCGCCATGACCGATAGCCCCGGCAGAAGAGCCATGCAGCCTAACCCAAGAAGAATTCTTCGAGAAAAAGCGCTCTTAGCAAAAGAGATCATCTGCACATAAATCTATCAGCAACCCCTCTTCGACGGGCGATCGCAGGTACCTTCAGCGATTACACCGCAGTTACACTTTGGTTGCTTCAGAGGAAGCGACCGATGTTCCCCTTCCTTCGTAACGTATGATCCCTTTGATACAGAGGGGCAGGACAGATGTGCTTTTCAGCCACTGCAAACTTCACGGGGAGCGCCATTCTGGGAGCAATCGGAGTCGCTACCCTGGCCGAGGTGAAACACCGGCGCGCGTTCATGTTTGCAGCCATGCCTTTGTTGTTTGCCGCGCATCAGTTCATCGAAGGATTCGTGTGGCTTGGCCTGGATAACATTCTGCCGTCGTACGTCGCTCACGATGCCGGGGCTGCCTTTGTGCTGTACGCGCAGGGACTGTTGCCCTTTCTGCTGCCCTTGAGCGTGTACCTCATCGAGCCGACGCGCTACAGACAAAAGCGCATGCTCTGGTTCGTGCTGCTGGGTGGCTGCCTGGCGTTGTATATTCTGTGGGGACTTACTGCCTATCCCTTGCAGGTCTCCGCTCAAGGCCACAGCATCGTCTACTTCAATCCGGTGACGACAACGTCGGCAGTTGCCGTACTCTATGTGATCGCGACGTGCGGTGCTCTACTCTTTTCCGGGTTCCGCTACCTGATCGCGCTCGGCATCGCCAACATCGCCGGCCTACTGGTGGTAATGATCGTGATGCGCTACGCGTTTACTTCGATCTGGTGTGCCTACGCTGCGGTGATTAGTGTTCTGATCTACTTTCATTTCCGCCGAAGACGTCGCATGGCTCCGGTTCTATACACAGCCGCCGCTTAAATCGTAATTTGCTTTGCCTTCCGTATTCGAAAGGGCTAAGCTCGCCTTCTGTACCGAAGTTCCGGAGGATTCATGCATTCAAGAGCACTCTTATTCAGCACGATCATTCTCTTCGGCTTATCGACGGCGTACCCGGCTGCTTCGCAGAACCGCGATAATGCTCCGCAGAAGACAGGCGGCAACCATGGAAAGCCCGGCGGGCCGCAGACGAAGCCAAGCCCTGGCGGAGGCAAGCCGCAGCCTGGTCGCCCTAACCCTGGTGGTGGAAATCAGAAGCCGCAACCGAGCCGTCCGCAGCCAAGCCGTCCACAGCCAAGCCGTCCGCAGCCAAGCCGTCCACAGCCAAGCCGTCCGCAGCCAAGCCGACCGCAGCCGGGCCGTCCTCAACCCTCTCGGCCAAATCCGGGCCGTCCTGGCAATGGCCGTCCAAGCCAAGGCCGTCCGCCGCAGTGGGGACATCGCCCGACGCAGCGCCCCTCCTATAGCTTCCGCAATAACGACCGTGCCTATCTGCACCGCTACTACCAGAGTCGTTTTGGCGCAATCAATCGCGCTAACCGACCGCGCTTTATCATCGGCGGATTCTTCCCCTATGCCTACATTCCCTACATCCAGCCGCTTCCGCCGGATGTGTATGGCTATCTACCGCCGCCACCGCCCGGATATTCGATGGGCTACTACCAGGGTTATGTGGTCGTCTACGATCCAATCAGCTACTTCATTGCCAATGTCATCGACATCTTGCAGTAACAGACACAATCGCTCCACTCAAAACAAAAGGCGCCCACAAAGGGCGCCTTTTCTATCCTCGGCAGGCCTCCCTTTTGATTTATACCCACTCCTCTAAAGTTGCAGACGATAAAAATACATCTAAAGTCGCCGCATGTAAGATTGGTGGGGCTTTATCCCCTTGGAGAATTTAAATGAAGGCCTGTCTTACGCTCTGCCTGTTGCTCGGAACACTCGCGATTGCAACTGCCCAAACACCAGCAACCGCTCCGCAAACCGCAGCATCGTCGACACGACACATCGCCCCAAACTCCAGCCTCTTTATCGAGCCCATGGACGGCTTCGAGACCTATCTCTCGGCTGCCATTCTCAAAAAGAAAGTCCCCGTCATCATCGTTGACGATAAATCCAAAGCGGATTACATCGTCAACGGTACTTCTCATGTGCAAAAGGCCGGATGGGCTAAAACCATCTTTGTTTCACCGGCATCGTCAGCCGGGGCCAGCATTACTATCAAGGACGCAAAGACAGGCAATCTCGTGTTCGCCTACTCCGTCGACAAATTGAATGCCGCCCGCGCTGCGCAAAGTACCGCCGAGGCCTGCGCCAAACATCTGAAACATGCTATCGAAGATAAATAAGCCGCCAGTGGTCGCAAATGAATAAAGGCGCCCTCTGTGGGCGCCTTTATTCATTTCTAAACAGGAGGGTCAGATCTCCAGAATCACCGGCATAATCAACGGTCGCCGGCTGGTGCTCTTCTGGATATACCGCTTGAGGTCATTGCGAATCTTCTCTTTGATGACACCGTAATCGGCCTTCTCCTCCGGGCTGGAGTTATCGAGCGTGCGCTGCACGATCTGCCGCGCCTCGGGGATCAAGCCCTCCTCGGCCACAGCCATGCCACGCATCACGATCTCGGGTGCATTCTCAAGCAGTCCAGTCCGTTTATTGATGGCAATAATCGGCAACACGATTCCGTCTTCGCTGAGATGCTTGCGGTCGCGGATGATAAGGTCTCCAACGACATCGTTTGAGGAGCCGCCAGAGTCGATGCAGACGCGACCCACGGTAACCTTGCCAGTCTTGGTAGCGGAGTTCTTGTCTAACTCCAGAACGTCGCCGTCCTCGAGCAGAATCGTCTTCTCCACAACTCCCATTGAGCTAGCAAGCTCTATATGCCGTTTCAAATGGCGATAGTCGCCGTGCACGGGGATGAAGAACTTTGGACGGACGAGGTTGATCATCAGCCGCAGCTCTTCCTGGCTGCCGTGTCCGCTGACGTGGATCAGCCCTGAAGCACCGTCGTCATAGATGACCTTGGCGTCGCGACGCTCCAGATGGTCGATGACGCGATAGATGGACTTCTCATTGCCGGGAATGACGCGCGAGCTCATCAGCACGGTGTCGCCTGCATCGATGTGCGCGAACTTATGGTTGTTGACCGCGGCTCGGCTCAGAGCGCTCATAGGCTCGCCCTGCGTTCCGCTGATCATGATGCACAGCTTGTTGGCCGGATGGTCCTTGATGTGGCCGGGATTGATAATCAGCCCCTGCGGCAGATCGAGGTAGCCAAGGTCCTGCGCGATCTCGGTCGAGTTATCGAGCGAGCGACCGATGATCGCAACCTTGCGGCCATGCTGGTGCGCCAACTCCATCGCCAGGCGAATACGGTGAATCGAGGACGAAAAACAACTGAAGAACAGCTTCTTCTTGGCCTGTCCAAAGATCTCATCCAATCGCGGACGCACCGCACGCTCGCTCGGCGTATAGCCGGAGCGGTCGACGTTGGTGGAGTCCTGCAATAGCGCCAAAACGCCTTGCTTACCCAACTCCGCAAATGCATGGAGATCGAACGGCTTATTGTCCGGGGGCGAAAGATCGACCTTGAAGTCGCCGGTGTGCAGAATGACGCCCACAGGAGTGTGAATCGCCAGCGCAACGCAGTCCACCAACGAGTGGGTCACGCGAATGGGCATGACCGAGAAAGGCCCCAGTGTAAACCGCTTGCCGGGAATCATCTCGTTCAGGTCGGCGTCGTCCAGCAGGCGGTGCTCTTCGAGTTTGCCCTCGACATAGGCCAGGGTGAACTCGGTCCCGTAGACGGGAACATTCAATTCGGAGAGGATCCAGGGCAGACCGCCGATGTGGTCTTCGTGCCCGTGAGTCAAAAGGATGGCGCGAACCTTCTCGCGGTTTTCAGTCAGGTAACTGATGTCCGGAACAACAATATCCACACCCAGCAACTCTTCTTCGGGAAACATCAGACCGGCGTCGATGACAATAATGTCATCCTGCCAGCGGAGAGCCATGCAGTTCATCCCGAACTCACCCAGGCCCCCCAGCGGAATCATCTTCAATTTATCAAGTGTCATCAACCTTCAATCTTAGCATCGCAGCCAATATCGCTGTTTTGCGTAGTTAGTGTCACAAAATACACATCGGCCCCGCATCCAGATGGAATGCGAGGCCGATGGTGAAGATAACTTGCATCGTTGTTGCCTTATTTCGCTGCCAAGGCGTCGCGATGATTGCGAACGTAGTCGTGCGAGGTAAGGATGTGGGCCTGCTGCTCGGCCAGAAGCTGACGGATGGGCAAAGGAAGTTCCTGGTTCAGAGCATCGGCGTAAGCCTTCTTCGCTTCGTCTTCGCCACTCTCGGCGGTGTCGAGCAAGCCGTGGTCGCCACCGCCAAGCTTGGCTTTGAGATCGCCCCAAACACGGTGCAATGTTCCGACGGCAGTGCCGTTTTCCTTGATGTCATGGACACCGTTCTGATGAAGCGCCTCTTCGAGGTCGCCACGAAAACTGGCCCGCTTGAGCGACTCAGCAAGGAAATATCGCTTGAGCGTCTCGTCCTTAAGGTGCTCGCCGAGGTCGGCGAAGCCTTTCTGGCTGTCCCGAAGGCTGTTGATGACTGAGAGCAGAACGCGCTCTATCTCGTGCTGCTTGCCGGAATCGCTTGACATGGTGTCCTCGTGGTTTGGAGTTGGATCGGATCTTGATGAAAAGAAGCTTCGGTTGAGACAGGGTCCGCCGGCTGAGTGCGATTCTCCTTCACGGGCAGCAAACAGGAGAAATCGCGAAAATCCCGCTCCCCTGCCCACCGTTTGCTAAGGTCCACTGGGCAAGTGCACCCAGCGGCGAGTATGCAGGAATAGATGCAGGGATGGGCTGTGGGTTTGCATCCAGGTACCCCGGGGGGAAGGTTTTCCAATTTTGTTCGCCGTTTTGGGATAATCGGAGATGCTCTGGTGGTTCACGGCCTTGCAGACCGCCCGGTGTGCGAGACGCTGCGCCGGTGCAGGAGAGGTCGCGCGTAACCCCTGATGAAGACACTGAGACTAGTTTCGACTCCGACCCGCAATCGGCGGCTGAACGAGATTATCGGGCTGACCGTTCTGGTCGGCGCTGCGCTGCTTCTACTTGCGCTGGCGACCTATACATCGACCGATCCTTCATTCAATACTGTGGGGCCTTATGCTACTGGCCGCCCCGCACATAACTGGACCGGCATCATCGGCGCTTATGTAGCCGATGCATTGTTGCAGGCGATTGGTGTGGCAGCATTTTTTCTGCCGCTGGTGCTTGGAAGGCTGGGACTGTGCTGGATGTGGTCGCGCCCGGCTGGCTCTCCGCTGGCAAAGAGCATTGGACTGGGACTGTGGGTCATCTTCGGCCCGGCAGCGATTGCCTTGTTGCCCGGACACATGCTCTGGCATCGTACGCTGCCGATCGAAGGCGTGAGCGGACGGCTCCTCTCAGACGTAATGGTGCAGTATCTCAACCTTCCGGGCGCCTGCATTGTGGTTGCGCTCATGGTGGCGCTATCGCTGTACCTCACCACAACTTTCACCTTCAACACGGCGCGCGAATGGAGCTTGATTCACTTCTCGTTTGCCCAATCCATGTGGGAGCGGTGGGCCCGCTGGCGCAGCAACCGGAAGAATGCCAGCATCGCGGCGGCGAAGGAGGCCTACGGCAACAAGCGCGAGCAGGCCGAACTGAAGGCGCAACGCGCCCGCGAACAGGCAGAGCGCAGAAACAACAAGGTCGAAAGCAATACCCTGCTGGGCGGTCTGTTCCGCTGGTGGGGGAAAAAGCGGACGGAGCCTATCTCAGTTGATCCACAGGAAGAAATCGCGGAAGAACCGACGTCGATGTGGCAGGCCATGCCGCGAACATTCGTGGATGCTCCTCCCGTAACTTCATTTAGCACCGCTGCTGCCGCGGCTGCTCCATATGCGGATGCATTGGCAAAGGCGGCAACACCCGGCAATGCACTCGACGGCGAATCAAACTTTCAGCCCCACGGTTTCGAAGCAGAGCGAGTTGCTGCTCCCATTCGCACAGTGAAGAGAGCGGAAGAACCAAGGGCCACGGCATTTACACCGATTCCGGCTACTCCGCATGGGGGCGCAGAGGACGACATCTCCTTTGGCAAACGGGCCGATGCCGATATCAAGACGGTAACGATCGTGCCCAAAAGCGTGCGCGGCTATAAGTTGCCGCCCTCTTCACTGCTGCATCGCAGCGAGGAGCAAGCCACCGTGCGCGAAGACGCTCTGCGCGAAGAAGCGCGCGTGCTGGTGGAGAAGTCCGCCGAGTTCGGTGTCAACGGTCAGGTGACGCAGATCAATCCGGGCCCGGTGGTCACAACCTTTGAGTTTCGTCCCGAGGCTGGCGTAAAGGTCGCACGCATCACCGGACTGGCCGATGACCTGTGCCTGGCAATGGCCGCCGAGTCAATCCTGATTGAGCGGATGGCAGGCAAAAGTACGGTCGGCATTCAGGTCCCAAATCATGAACGCGAGACAATCTGGCTGCGCGATGTGGTCGAATGCGAGAGCTTTGCGCAGAGTAAGAGCAAGCTGGTGATCGCGCTAGGCAAGGACATCAATGGCCGCATCGTCACTGCCGATCTGGCTTCCATGCCGCACGTGCTCATCGCCGGATCGACTGGATCAGGTAAATCGGTAGCGATCAACGCGATGATTATGAGCGTGCTTTTCAAGAACACGCCGGAGCAGGTGAGGATGATCCTCGTCGATCCGAAGCGCGTTGAGCTTGGCATGTACGAAGGCATTCCTCATCTATTTACGCCGATCATCACCGAGGCGAAGCTCGCCGCAAATGCACTGCGAAACGCCGTGCGCGAGATGGAGCGGCGGTTGAAACTGCTCGCTGCCAATCACGTTCGCAACATCGACCAGTTCAACAAGCTCTTCGACCACGGCAGCGACTATCTGTTTGAGGACGTAAACCAGGAGCCGCTGCCCTACATCATCATCATCATCGACGAGCTGGCCGACCTGATGATGCTCGACCGCTCGAACGTGGAAGAGTCTATTACGCGGCTGGCACAGATGGCGCGTGCCGTCGGCATCCACCTTATCCTTGCGACGCAGCGTCCTTCGGTCGATGTCATTACCGGCTTGATCAAGGCGAACGTGCCTACGCGCATGAGCTTCCGTCTGGCGACCAAGGTAGATTCACGAACGATCATCGACTCGAACGGTGCCGAGAGCCTGTTGGGACGGGGCGATATGCTCTACCTGCCGCCGGGAACGAGCCGCGTACAGCGTGTCCACGCTCCGTTCGTCACTGAAAAAGAGATCTCCGCCGTCACCGCATTCTGGAAGGCGCAGGGCGAGGCAGAGTATGTGCACGGCTTCCTCGAAGGGCCAAAGGATGAAACGGGCAAGGACGGAGATGGGGGCGACAGTGAAAATGACGACCCCATGTACGACGACGCCGTGCGCCTGGTCTTCGAATTTGGCAAGGCGAGCACCTCCCTGCTGCAACGGCGTCTGCGCATCGGCTACGGGCGCGCCGCCCACCTGATTGACCTGATGCACAGCGATGGACTGGTTGGGCCTGCAGACGGATCAAAGCCGCGGGAGATCCTGCGGTCGCCTGACTGGGTGAGCGAAGTAGACGCGGCAATTCGATAAGAAACAGCCTGTTACCGATGAACTTTCCGCGCTGAATGCAAGGCGATAACAGCAAGAACGCATATAACGGCAAGCAGCGCTATCCAGAGAAGATCGGGATAGCGCTCGGTAAGGGGACGCGTGTCTGGACGCGAACGGTAAGCGGGATTTAGCTGTTCGAGGCCAAGCTGCGCTGAGTTGGCGTGCGCAACCGTGGAGAAAAGACGAGCATAGTCGTATTGCGGAGCGTTCAGCCCGGCGTCTCCGTAGAAGAGGGTCACGGCTTGCGCTGTCGGCGCGGAGAAACAAAGCTTGCGCTGGCGCATCTCGAGTTGAATGGCGGTGATGGGAAGCGGGGCATCGTCGCCGTTGTCGACCGCCACCTCAACCGTCGCAGGCCCCTGCAAATTAGCTCCAAGAATCGCAGGAACGCTCAGTTGTTGCTGGCGAATCTCGTGTCCCGCCTGAGTGAGATGCACGCGAAGGATCGTGCCATCAATGGTCTCCGCCCCAGACTTTGGCGTTCCCGTCGGACGATCGGAGATGTGGACATCGCGGCTGAAATTGCCCTTGAAGCCCGGAGCAAGAACGAAGCTTACCTGCTCAACTGGAATTCGCTCGCCCAAGGCAAACGAAGCAATACTCTGGCGTCCCTGCTGCGCGATGGTCGTAGCTTGGTCAGCGATAGTGTAAAGAGACTGAGCCTCGCGGCTAGGTGGAACCGTGGCGCCTTTGACCATACCTGGCGCTGCGGCAAAGCCGTGGCCACCGGGTGCCGGAGAAAGAGTTAGAACAATATGCAGATAGGGAAAACTGGACTCCTGAAGATGGAGCGTTGTGCTGTGAGAGAGATGTTGCGAAGTCAGATCGAAGAGTGTGAATTCGCCGAGCTGGGTCGCCCCGGAAGACTGAGGCGTATCTAATCCTGTGACGGTAGCAGTAGCAAGATAATCCTGACCCGCAAGATCGAGATCAACGTCTGTATAAGGCCGGCCGGTCATCTCAAGATCGAACACAATGCTGCGCCCGCGTGTGCCGAGATTCAAAACGCGCGCAGCGGTACTATCCACCTGCCCCGGTTCGCTGAGCGTGATGGCGTACGACAGTTCCTGTGTCCCTTGATAGAGGCGAACATCTTTGAGCGATGGAGCGGCGTGAGGAAGCATCTGCGCATCGATTACAGCGCATGTTTGGCCGGCTCCAGCAGGGAGTGCGATCGTCCTCTGATAGCGCGAATACTGTTGTAAATCGAGCGAGACTTTGGGAGCCGGTGCCGCAGTCTGCCAGAAGATCAGCAACGCCAGAAGAG
The DNA here is from genome assembly GCF_009765835.1 of Granulicella sp. L56. Taxonomy (NCBI): domain Bacteria; kingdom Pseudomonadati; phylum Acidobacteriota; class Terriglobia; order Terriglobales; family Acidobacteriaceae; genus Granulicella; species Granulicella sp. L56. The sequence continues at coordinate 212,668 of NZ_LMUS01000004.1, forward strand.
CAGACTTCATCATTCAACTCCTTTGTCTTCCGGCTCGGAGTCGCGCAGGGCCAGCCAGTCCTTCTGGTAGGCAAAGCTCACTGCCATGAGCAGAGCCCCGAGGCCGAGGAAGCTGACCACACGATAACCCTGACTGAGGCTACGCATGTCGTAGACGAAAGTCTTGGCGATAGTGAAGACGATCAGAATCAACGCCTGCCAGCGAATGAAGGCAGTGCGCTTCCAGAAGCCGACAGCCAGCAGCACCGCTCCATAGATCATCAGAAAAGCAGAGACCGCAAGCGCCTTCTGCAACTCAGCGTCAGAGTGAGCGGCGGTGTGCCCCCAAACAGTATCCAGTTCGCGAACGCACGCGACGATTGCGACGAGATTGAGCGCAATGATGGAAGCCCCTGCAATGTGCAGCCAACGAGGGCTCCCCTCGTTCGAGTGACGCGCGTGAAGCGAGATCCATGCGGCGCAGGCCAGAACTGCAATCCCAAAGAGTGCCGTGGCAAAGCGGCCATTAAGAAACGCCGCATGGACGGGCTTACCGAACCAGAGGGGCTGCAGCATGAGACCGCAGCATCCCAAAGCTAGCGCAGCCACCGCAAGCGAACGAAGGATACGATGCGCACTTGCCGAAGCTGCATCCTCTGTTGCCGTCTCAAGCCGCGCAGAGGCCCATAGCAGCGCCACCGCTTCTACAAACCAGCCCACCGTAATCCAGCGTCCGCTGGCCTTCAGCGGAATGGCAATCGTAAGAAACACAACGGCCAAAGACAGGTGAACCGCCGATGCAATGCTCGTTTGCGGCAATCGCAGCAGGCCAAGATAGACAACAGCAAAGAGCACCATCAACCACGGCAACAGGCTGTGATGGCCTGCATCCTGCAAAAGCACGTAGAGCGCGAGCGACGCAAAGATGGCGTTGGCCAGCGGAAGAAAGATCTCGGTGATACGGAATGCGCCTCGCTTCCCTGCCTGAGTAAGCCGTTGACTCTCCTTCCAGCCGATGGGGACCGATATGAACACTGCGAAGAAAAGGAAGACGAAGAGGGCCGTCGGTGCAAGCTGGGCCGCGGAATTGAAAGCAATATACCAACCGATGAAGTAAGCGACGGTAGCGGGAAACGCTCCCAGCAGCAGCCTCGGCCACGGCTTGAGCCGAAGAAGGAGAACCATCGCAACATCGATTGCAAGGATGTAGGTAAAGAGAAAAATCTCGTGGTTGCCGCCGGTAGAGAGCAGCAGCGGCGTAGCCATGCCTCCGGCCAAAGCATAGGCTGCAAGGATTTCGCTGTCCTGCGACCAGGCCATGAAGGCGTTCCACGCCGTGACCAGAACCATCGCAGCAATAGCCCCCGAAGCAGGTAACAGATGGTAAAGCTGGACGGCGGCCCAGAGCGAAAGATAAAGCACGCCGCTGCCAATCGCCTTGAGCGACCACGAAAACACCTTGAATCCCCTGTCTCGAAAACGCTCAGACCATACGATCAGTCCCGCACCGGCGATAAGACCCACAAGGATGCGGCCCAGAGGTCCAATCCAGCGGTTATTGATTGCGAGTTGAAGAAACCATGCAGCGCCGATGAGCAACGCCACAATACCGATACGGCTGAAGAGTTGCGAGCCGATGCGGTTCTCCAAAGAGGCGCGCGGAGTATCCGCAACCCCCTTGGGAGCCGTGACCAGAGGAGGAGCCACAGTCGCTGCCGATTTCGCGGGGGAACTTCCACGCAATTGGGCAACTTCACTCTCCAGCGCCTTCACCCGCTCCGACAGGGACGCCAACTCATTGGCAAATTGCGTTTCACGATCCTGCCGCGCGGATTCCGCCTCTTGTCCCATTGGCAATACTTTACCGTCATTGCGGCAGGGTTTGGCAGTTGAATCTTTCACTTGATACTCTTTGCCCTGATGAAGAATGAAACGGGGCCGCTGCGAATTATGGTTGTAGACGACGACGCGTTGAGCCGCGAGGTTCTTGCGCTTCTGCTCGATCACGCCGGATACATCGTCGGCACAGCGGATTCCGGTGACGCTGCGGTGCATCAGCTAAGTACCATGCCTGAACCGCGGCCCCATGTTGTATTGGCCGACATACAAATGCCCGGCACGACCGGCAGCGCCTTGGCCCATGCTCTGCGCGAGTGCTGCGGAGCGGACTCGCTGCTGCTGGCCATGAGCGGAAGCCGCCCCAGCGATGACGTCATTCGCGACTTCGATGGTCTGTTGCTCAAGCCCTTCACCATGGAAGAGCTGTCCGCTGCCATTGCGGCAACGAACGACCTGCCCCAGGCTGCCCGCGACGCAGTTCATCAAAATCTAACCCTTCTGGATCAGGTTACTTATGAGAAGCTCGCAAAATCGATGCGGGCAGAGCGCTTGGAGCAGCTTTATACCCTATGCCTCACTGACGCAGAAGAGCGGATCACACGCATGCGACAACTTGCATCCAACAAAGAGGACGTGTCCTTCCGAAAGGAGGCTCACGCCATCAAGGGCGGCGCGGGCCTGGTTGGAGCAGTTGAGCTACAGACGTTGGCCGGAGTTCTGGAAGACGATGGCATTCAAGCTAATCATGTAGCTTCTCTTGACGAATTGATGATTTCCTGTGACCGTCTGCGTCGTATCCTGATGGCGCGAAGGAACATATAGCAAATTTGTTTGCACTGCATAATGAGGAGAACGACCCTATGAACGACGCAGTGAAATCAGCCGGTACCCCCACAGTCGCAGTGACACCCATCCGCATTGTCGTCGCCGACGACCATCCCGTAGTCCGCATCGGCGTCAAAAACATGCTGGAAGATGAGCCAGGCTTCGAGGTAGTGGGCCAGGCCGAAGACGGCGATGACGCGATCACGCAGACGCTCGATCTGGAGCCGGATATTCTTTTGCTCGATCTCCAGATGCCACGCCTTCCCGGTCTGGAGGCGATGCGCGCCATCATGAGCAAGTCTCCCCGGGTCAAAATCATCCTGTTGACCAGCACCATCTCGACCCAGCAGGTCATCGAAGCCCTGCAGATCGGCGCACGCGGAATTGTATTGAAGGACGCCGTCGCCAGCGACCTCGCAACCTCGTTGCGGGCAGTCCTCTCCGGCGATTATTGGATCGGCGGCGAGCGCGTTGCCAACCTGTTGACCGCCCTGAACGAACTGATGAACAAGGCCGCCGCCGTGCCTGAGCGGAAGACCTACGGTCTGACCCCGCGCGAGCTGGAGGTCACCACCTGCATCGTCGAAGGATGCAGCAACAAGGACGTAGCGAAGCAATTTGCCATCAGCGAGGAGACCGTAAAGCGCCACCTCTCGAACATCTTCGACAAGACCGGCGTTTCGACTCGGTTGGAGCTTGCGCTGTTCGCCATCGCACATAAGCTGGTCATCCTCAACGCCTGACTTTAGATCAGGCGATGCAGACCTTCAGTAAGATTGAAGACATGAGCGATGGTGCAGCTTCAGACAAGGTTGATTTACTGGTAGTCGGCGCCGGCCCCACCGGGCTGGCCTGCGCCATCGAGGCGCAACGGGCAGGGTTCTCCGCGATCCTGGTGGATAAAGGCTGCCTTTGCAACTCTCTCTTTCACTATCCCGCGCACATGACGTTCTTCACCACGCCAGAGCTGCTGGAGATCGGCGACATGCCCTTTTCCAGCCCGAACCAGAAACCCAACCGTAACGAAGCGTTGGAGTACTACCGCAAGGTCGCGGAGCACTATCGTCTCGACATCCGCCAGTACGAGACTGTAGAACGGGTCGAAGGCAGCGACGGTGATTTCACGGTTCACACCACCGACCGCTTTGGCCGCCCACTTGTCCATCGCGCGCGCAAACTGGCCATCTCCACCGGCTACTACGACCTGCCTAACTATCTCGACATTCCCGGCGAAGAGCTGCACAAGGTCCGCCACTACTATCACGAGCCACATCCCTTTTATGGACTCGATGTAGTCGTCATAGGCGGCAAGAACTCGGCAGCCATTGCGGCGCTCGATCTCTGGCGGCATGGCGCGCGCGTAACTCTCGTCCATCGCGGTGCGGAGATGCACCGCCACGTAAAGTACTGGATCCTGCCCGACATCAACAACCGCATCAAAAATGGCGAGATCAAAGCGTACTTCAGCAGCACAGTGGCCAACATCTCAGAAGACGACGTGACACTCCAGACTCCTGAGGGATCAGTGGCACTGCCGAACCAGTTCGTCTTTGCGCTCACCGGCTACCACCCCGACTTTGATTTCATCGAACGGCTGGGAGTGCGTCTCGATGAGGCCAATGACCGTTGCCCAGTGTGCGATCCGGCTACGCTCGAGAGCAACGTTCCTGGAATCTATCTTGCGGGGGTCATCGTCGCCGGGGAACGCACCAACGAAATCTTTATCGAGAATGGACGATTCCACGGAAAGCTCATCGCCGAAGACCTCCGCGCAAAGCTGGTCGGCGCTTCAGAGTAAGCGGCTTCGCCAGTATTCCGGGGTGACCGTTCACTATCAAATCCCGTCAGATTAATATCTGGCGGCGTAAAATAAGTATTATGTCGCGAGGATGGGAGAGTAAATCCGTGGAAGAACAACAATCTCAAGCTGCTGCTCCACGACCGGACCCCGCAAAGGCCAGCGCTGAATCCGCCGAGCGGAAACGCCAACGGCAGGCGCTGGAGCTACAGCGGGAGCGCGTTCTATCGGAACGGACCTCAAGTCCGCACCGGCGATCGGCACTCGAACTCGCCCTAGCCGATATCGAAGAGAAGCTCTCCGAACTCGGCTGGACGATCCACATGTAGTAGCGCTTGCTGTGACGATGCTAGCTGTGACGATGTAAGACCGTTGAGTTCGCCTGGTCGATGCTCGTCAGCAGGATATTGTGAATGTTGACGTGTGCCGGACGGCTGGCGGCCCAGACGATGGCGTCTGCAACGTCTTCAGGCTGAAGCGGCGTGATGTTCTCATACACCTTGCTCGCCTTCTCTTCGTCTCCGCGAAATCGAACCGAACTGAACGCTGTCTCGACCATCCCCGGGTCCACTGAGGTCACGCGCACGGCAGTTCCCATCAGATCGATCTTCAACCCCTGGCTGATGGCCTTCTCAGCCGCCTTGGTCGCGCAATAGACAGCGCCGTTGGCGTAGGTGATATATCCCGCTGTCGATCCAAGATTGATGACATGCCCACGGCCACGCGAGACCATCCCCGGCACCACAGCGCGGGTAACGTAGAGCAGACCCTTGATATTGGTATCGATCATCTCTTCCCAGTTCTGCGGGTCATCCTCATACAGCTTGGTCAGGCCGCGGCTCAGTCCGGCATTATTGACCAGCACGTCAATCTCCTGCCATTCGGACGGAAGCTCTTCAAGGGCCTTTTCGACCGCAGAACGCTTCTGAACATCGAGGGCAAAGACGTGCACCTCTGGTGCTCCATCTTGGAGGAGCGCCTGCTTAAACTCATCCAATCGCTCCAAACGCCGCGCACACAGCAAAAGCCTGGCACCCTCGCGGGCAAAAGCCAACGCTGTCGCTCTACCGATTCCCGAGCTTGCTCCCGTAACAAAGACGATCTTTCCCTGTAAGGATCTCATAGCTTCCTTATAGCAAAAAGCGAGGTGCCGTGTAGGACGGCACCTCGCCTTTACTGGTTGACCGGCTGCCTATTGCGGATTCGCAGTTCCGGTGTCATTGGGAGCGGCTGCCGGTGCCGGTGGAGCGGTTACGTCTGGGCTGGACTCCTTGACGCCAATCGCATCGCCCGAGACGACAAGCTGCACACGGCGGTTTTGTGCGCGGCCCTTGGCCGTTCCGTTGTCCGCCACGGGATTGCTCTTGCCATAGCCGGTGGACGTGATGTTGTCCGGCTGCACCCCTTGACCAATGAGGAAGGCCTTGACGGCATCGGCACGATTCTCAGAGAGCTTCTGGTTCATCAAGTCGCTTCCTACGCTGTCGGTATAACCTTCAACCTGGAGTTTCAAGCCGGGATACGCCTGGAGGATTCCAGCCACTTTGGCGAGGCTGATCTGGGTCGTCGGCTTAAGGCTGTATTTGCCAGTGTCAAAGAGCACATCGGACATGTTGACGATCAGACCGCGAGCAGTTTCGCTGGTGGCAAGCACGCTGTTCAACTGGCTGCGTAGCCGCTCACGGGTAGCGTTTGCGCTCTCGGCGCTCTTGTTGGCCTCTGCAGCGCGAGCCTGGGCTTCTGCGGCCTCTGCGTCTGCCTTTGCCTTGGCTGCCTGAGCACGCTCTGCCTCAAGCTGGGCCTGTTGGGCCTGCATCTGCGCCTGCTGGGCCTGAAGTTGTGACTGCTGCGCCGCCAACTGCGATTGCTGCGCGGCACGCTGCGCATTCAACTGGCGCTCTTCGTCTTTCTTACGCAAAGTCACCAGCCGAGCATCCTCGGAACGCTGGACGGCCTGACGGGCAAAGGTGATCTCCATCTTGCGGTCGCCCTTTTTGTTGCTTTGAATATCGGCGGCATTCTGAAGGTCCTGCTTCGCCTCAGTCAGGATGTCATTGGCATACTGGTCCGCGCCATTTGCCTGGGCGATGCGGACTGCGTTGTAGGCCTGATACAGCTCCAACGGCGCCTTTTCATCACGGGTGATGGGGTTGTCATTCGTTTTGGAGCCGTCTGTCGGCGCATAGAAGCCGCGCGGCAGAAGCGCGTAGTGAGCATTTACCTTCTCCAGCACGCCGTTCGTCTTGTCCTGAATGATGTCGTTTTGCAGCACGACCACGTCACTTGGCTCGGTGACGGCGAAGTAAGGCTCGGCGGTAACAATCATTCCAAAAGACTGGAGCGGTGTGGTCACATGGATATTGTTCTTGGTTCCTGCCGGCAGCACTTCGCCGAGGTTGGTCGCTCGGCCGTCGGGTGTGATCGCCCAAAGAACATACGTCAGGTAGCCGGGGCCAAAGCCGTTGGCCGGGGTGAGGCCCTTAAACTCGGCGTCGATGGTGATACGGCCGCGCTCACTCTGGACCTTGGCCTCGCCTTTACCATTGGGAAGGAGCGAGGTCCCTCGAAATCCGATCCGGGTGCTGCTGCTGCGATGCAGATAATTCACGGCATCCAGATCGCGATGCACGACTTTGACCTGATAGAAGTAGACCCCATTCTTTTTAGTGATGGTCGTCGAATCCTCGGTCGGGCTGGTGGTTTGTGTCGTCGTTGTCGTTCTGGTCGTCTGAGCAAAGGCAGTGGGCAGGGTCGACAACGCGACACCGGCAAATAAAAACGCGGATAAAGCCCGCGTGGAAAAGTTTTCTATCGTTCGATTCATGATCTCTCCTGGCGTTCCGGAATGCGCTGACGAATATTTCCAAACAGGCATTCTCCTACTACTTTTCGATGCCCGGTCTTGGGCAAAGGTAGTCCTATAGTCGCAGAACTGCCCCATTTTCTTCGATCTAGCAGAAAATGGAGCAGTTTGGAAGAACTAAGCAGAGTGTTGCTGCGATGTGCTGGAACGATGCACAAAGTGGTACGGAGGCCACGGCCCGGAGAGTTGCATACGGCACTCTTTCAGTTGCAGAGTGGCCGAGGAATACTTGTTTTGATAACGCTCAACCGTCTTGTTATCGATGAGATGGGCGATATCCAAAAGCATCTTGCCCGAGTCCATCCGTTTGCAGGTAATCTCTTCAGCGATGGGAAGGAACATGCGATGCATCTGAACAGAGAGTGCACGGGCCTTGGACTGGCGCTCCCGCTGACGGCTGGCGCTCTCGCGCAGGCTGGTGAGGTACTGCTGGCCGACGGTCATGTCGCGGGCGGAGTTGCCAGGGCAGGTGTCGTCCACGAGGACCTTGAGGTGCATCTCGGCCTTGCCGCGAAGACGCTCGACGTTGGCCTGGAAATGACGCTGGTTGGAGCGGACGGAGCGGCGGAGGGCGTCGTCATCCTGAAAGGTGGTGCCAAAACGGAACGGCAGGACGGTTGAGAGCTTGAAGCAGTCCGCGATGACGCGGGCATGGTCTTTTGCAGCTTGCTGGTCGAGCCGTTCATGATCTTCGGCGCTGTGCTCGGAGACGATGACGGCCAAATCACTGGCGGGAAACAAGAATGCCTGATTACCGAAGAGGCCTGAGACTCCGGTAAGGGGCATTGGACGACGGTGTCGACAAAGTTCCGGGAACGACTGCCGTTCTGCGATGCAATAGGCGTACCATGCCATGTCTTATACCTTCCTTTAGCGCACTGAGGGGTCTAACTGCCCCATCAGGAAGTTGGGTTATGGAACTCATACTGATGCGAAAGTTTGATTGAACACTCTGCATTTGTAATTATTTCGGATTCAGGCAAGGTGCGCGATTAGCGGCCTCGACTGAACGCGAAACGGATAGTATGCCTATTGGAAGACGGTTGGCAAGAATTTCCTAATCTTTCCGCTAAGTGCTTGAACTTGCAGGAACAGAGCCGACCCAAAATTACGCTGAATGGTGAATTTTCTTCGGATTCCCTCTTTTGCGGGGCGTACCCCACCCCCGAGGGTAATTTTATGCAAAGCATCTCGAATCAAAGGTTTAGCTGGATAATTTTCACAAAGTATTCATTCCAGGCACTTTGCATGCAAATCCTTATTTATAAACAAGTTAGGCCCAGCGCTTTGCCGGGCCTTTTCTTTGCTTTCTCTATTCCTTATTTTATCTTGTTGGAGGAATCGAGCCGAAATCCTCTATTCCATTTATTTTGTTTGAGTTAGGGGATTCGAGCCTTGACAGACGATTTCACGAGCATTTTTCGATGAATTATCGATTATGGCAATAGAATCAATTATTTATTCGATATCTAACTCGATGGCAAGAGGCCCGGATTTTGCAGCCTGAGCGGGGGTTAGCGGGGCGAGTCATTCCCTTTTGACGGAGCCTGGTCACGCCAGGAGGGCGGGTCCTGTGCAACCCTGCGCTTGGGAAGGGTGTCTTCCGGGCTCGATATGCCTACCATACGCAATATCTTTCCAATGACACGAACAATAGGATTCACAATTCACTCTCCGAGCGCTTGAGGCTACGTTATTTTAAAGGGATGAGTCCATCCAATAATTTCACCTACAGTGCCAAACGAATCTGGAGCTTGGTTGCCCTCTGCCTGGTGACAGGCATCCTGTCCCACAGTGCTGTGGCGCAGGGAGCGGCAGCAGCCCCGAAGTCCGACGTGATCGTGTTTACCAATGGCGACCAGTTGACCGGAACCATCGAACGCGGCGTGGGCGACAGCATCGTCTTCAAAAGCGATACCGCGGGCGAGATCACGGTTCCGTTGAGCAAGATCAAGGAGCTGCGCTCGCATGGCAGCTTTGTCGTCATTCGGAAAGATGAGAAGCCGACGAAGATCACCCGGCATCCGGGTGCTATCGCCTATGGAGACAATGCTATAAGCGTCGAGACCCAGGCGGGTACCCCGGAGACAGTACCGGTGAAGGACCTTGCCTTCATCATCGACCAGGCGACCTACGACAAGGAAGTGGCACACAATCCAAGCTTTTTGCATGGATGGGCCGGGTCCGTCTCAGGCGGTGCTTCGCTGGTCCGATCGAGCCAGACGGGAACCAGCTTTAACGCTGGCATCGCCCTGATACGGGCGATTCCAACCGTGCCTTATCTGCCGCCCAAAACACGCACCACCTTCAACCTGCTGGAGAGCTACGGCAAGTTGACCCAGCCGGTGATTCCGCAGACAACACCCCCGACACCTCCTTCTGAGGCGAAGACGAGCATCTTTCATGCGGATGCCGAGCATGATCTCTATTTCACTCCCCGCTTCTACGCGCTGGGCGAAGTCTCTTTTGACCACAACTTCGCGCAGGGCCTGAATATGCAGCAGGTCTACGGCGGCGGTTTCGGCTGGACCCCCATCCTGACTCCGGTACAGCAACTCGATCTTAAGGCCGACATCCATTACGAGATGCAGTCCTTCATCCAGCCCGACCCGATTACCGTGGATAACCCGCGCATCCCCAACCAGAACCTGATCGGTTCGACGATTGGCGAGGCGTACCACCGCAATCTGCCGGGCAAGATCGTCTTTACCGAGAGCGCCAGCATTTTGCCTGCGTTCAATAATCCGCAAGCCTATTCGGCGATCGCAACTGCTGGATTGGCTTTGCCTACTTATAAGCGAATCAGCCTGGGAGTGAATGGCACGGACAACTACCTCAACATGCCAGCTACCGGATACAAGAAGAACAGCTTCCAGTTCATCACTGCTATCGTCTACACATTGAAATAAGAAAATAGGCGGTCTCAACCCATACCCGGTTGAGACCGCCTATTTCTTTTAATTTCATCGTCTTTAAGAAAACCCTGATTAAGTCCAGGCTTTGAAAGGGACGGGCTTCAGCCCGTCCGCCAGTGACGCTGCTTCAACGTGGCTTTAGCCACTGAGGGAATGTCATCGGAGTTCAGCAACTTTAATCAGGCTTTTCTTGACTCTTTCCCGTCTCTTTTTACCTGGTCAAAATCTGCGTCACCGGCAATGGTAGCTCTGTGTTGGCGCTCTTCAACAGAAGGCTGACCTGCCACATCTGCGTGTCGGTAAGCACGTGGTTGAAGGCAGGCATACCGGTGAGACGGATGCCGTTGGCGACCTTCCAGTAGGTCTCTCCTGCCGTATCGTCGCTGACACCAACCACATCGGATTTTCCATGCTTTTTCCAGAGCTGAGGCGCACGGGGATACATATAGCGCGCGTAAAGAACGTCGTGACCGGGGACACCGTGGCAGCTCGCGCACTGGGCGCGGTATACGGCGGCGCCTGACTCGAAGACGTCCTCGCTGGTGCCGAAGGGCGGGGTTTTGACCTCATGGTCGATGCGGGCGTTCATGGGCAGGTGGACAATCTGCTTCTCATAGGGGAAGGGCGCGTCGGCTACGGCGACGGGAAGCGGCCCAAAGTGCAGGTACAGAAACAGGCCGACCGCAACCGCGGCGACCCCAATCAGAAAACCTAAAAAAACCTTGCCAAAGCCACCACTGCCACTTTTTTTTGCCATCGGATGTGCTCCTTTGCCGGTAGCCGCCCCGGAAACGGCGGCGGATGTTCTAATAAGGGATGGCCGCCGCTGGTTTGCCAGCAGCGCGCTCCAAGTTCCAACAATAGCAAAGCGCAGCTTGTGCAGGAGTAACAGTTGATGTTCGGTTTGAAGTTGAAGGAAAAGTGTGTAGCGGTTATGTTGCTGGCGGCATTGATGGCCAGCGGAGCAGGCATCGTTCAGGCGCAATCCATGCGGCGGACACGGCGAGAGACGAACGCCAACCGCCAGGCAAGAATCGCCCGGATCGTCAAGGACACCTACAGCCACAAGTGGGAAGTGGGCGGCGGCGGCGGCTATCTGCGCTATCGCTCCGGCGAGGGCCTGCAGCGCAACAACGAGGTCGCCTTCTGGCTGAGCGGGACACGCTACTTCAACCCGAAGCTTGGCGTCGAGGCTGACATTCGCGGTGCCTTCGGCAATGCCAAGATCGGCACCAACGACTATCTCAAGTTCAACCCGCAGATATCGCAATACGGCTTCATGGCCGGGCCTTCTTACCGCTTCTATGCGAAAGAAAAGACGGCAGTGAGCGTGTTTGCCATCGGCGGCGCGGGAGTCGGCAAGTTCGACAGCGGCTCAAAGGGCATTCCTTCGTCTCTGCTGGGGACGTGGCCTTCCGAAACGCGAGCAGCGTTTTCCGTCGGCCTGAACCTCGACTACAACCTCTATCCCAACCTGGCATTTCGGATTACACCGACCTACCTGGGGACCACCTTTGGAGGAACCGTGCAGAATAATGCGGGATTGAACATTGGGATTGTTTATCGTTTCGGAAGAAACTAGAACTCTTTAGTGTTTCCGTAAGACCAAAGAATCACGTCATCTCGACCGCAGCTGAGCGGAGAGATCCTGTATTTTGTCTTATCGTTAGAGCAGAAAAATATCTCAATAGACGGAACCACAGCAGTCAGGACTTTCTGGCATGTGGTTCCGTCATGTTTTTGGGGTCAAGAATCTCTGCGATCTGTTCTTCGGTGAGCAGTTTTTTCTCGCGGGCAAGGGCTACGATGCTCTGTCCCGTAGCAACCGATTCCTTTACCAACGCTGCCGCCTTTGCATAGCCAATGTAGGGATTCAGCGCAGTGGCGAGCGCAATGGTGCTGGCAGCATAGTGAGCGCAGCGGTCTCGGTTAGCCGTGATTCCGCGAATGCAGTGGTGATCCAATTGCCTCAGCGTGCTGGTCAGAATAGTGATGGATTGCAGCGTGTTATGCGCCATGGTAGGCATCATCACGTTCAGTTCAAGTTGCCCTGCCTGTACGGCGTAGGCCGTGGCAGTATCGTTGCCAATGACCTGAAACGCAACCATCGCAGTCAGTTCTGCGAGCACGGGGTTGACCTTGCCCGGCATGATGCTCGAGCCGGGCTGCAGGCTGGGCAGATGGATCTCGTTGAAGCCCGTATTCGGCCCACTCGACAACAGACGCAGATCGTTGGAGATGCGAATCAGTTCGAGCGCAAGCGTGCGTAGCGCGGCGGAGACGTCGGCCATCACAGCGTTCGATTGCATGGCATAGCGGAGATCTTCTGTTTCCAGAAGTTCGAGACCGGAGATGCGGCTAAGGTTCTCAATGACCCGCTGTCGATAGTCGGGATGAGTATTAAGCCCAGTCCCAACAGCAGAGCCGCCAAGGCCCAGTTCGCGCAGCGATTCAGCGGTGCGCCCCAGATGCTGATGACACTTCCGGACGGCAACGGCGTAAGCCGCGAACTCCTGTCCCAGCGTGATAGGCACGGCGTCCTGCATGTGGGTGCGGCCAGCCTTCAGAATGTCCTTGAACTCGCGCGCCTTGGCATCGAAGCTGGCAGCCAGATCGTTAAGTACAGGGTAGAAATCTTCGAGCGCCAGCAAGACCGAGAGCCGCATGGCCGTGGGGAAGACGTCGTTGGTGGACTGGCCATAGTTAACGTGGTCGTTGGGATGGATTCTTTTGTAGCTGCCGAGCGGTTCGCCGAGAATCTGCCCGGCGCGGTTGGCAATCACCTCATTGGCGTTCATGTGCAGGCTGACTCCGGCTCCAGCCTGAAAGACATCGACAACGAAGTGGTCGTGGTGCTGGCCGTCGATAACCTCGTGCGCGGCCCGCATTACGGCGCTTCCCTGCTCCGTGGTGATGAGACCGAGAGATTGATTCGCCTCAGCCGCAGCATGTTTAACCATTGCCAGCGCGCGGATGAGAAATGGACTGGCCTTGAGGTCGCTGATGGGGAAATTGGAGATGGCTCGAGTAGTCTGCGCTCCATAGAGAGCTTCGGCAGGAACGGCAACGTTGCCTAACGAGTCGGTTTCCGTGCGGGTATCGGACATCAGGAGCACCTATTTGAAACTATCCTTCTCTAAACCAATTATGATCCTTCTGAATATCGAGCGAGCATGACAAAGACAATAAGTAGCCTGATTGCATTAGGATTCTCCATCATTGGATTTGCGATTGTTTTCGTGGGTTTCAACATCGCATATATCGTGTGGGCAGAACTAAGATACCCCCACAACAACTCCATGGCAGGACTCGCTGCCTTCATTTACGGAATGCCCATTGCTGGTATCGCTGCCCTCATCGTCTTTATTGGAACATTCTGGGTGTGTGTTCGAAGACCGGTCAAGCACGCCAAGGCCAATCCAAATATTGGATAATGAATCCTGTGCTGACCGCACAACAAAAATATGGCAATCATTAAGCAGGACGATTTGATTCAGAGCGTGGCGGACGCTCTGCAGTACATCAGCTACTACCATCCGGTGGATTACATCACGAATCTGGCACGGGCCTATGAGATGGAGGAAAGCCATGCGGCCAAGGATGCGATAGCGCAGATCCTCATCAACTCGCGCATGTGCGCCGAGGGTCATCGCCCCATCTGCCAGGATACTGGCATCGTCACCATCTTCTTGAAGGTCGGGATGGAGGTCGGATGGCAGGGACCGAATGGTGGACCCGCCACTCTGGACCTGCAAGCCATATGCGACGCCGGAGTGCGTAAGGCCTATCTCGACCCCGATAACAAATTGCGTGGCAGCATTCTCGCCGACCCCGCCTTCACTCGCAAGAACACGAAGGACAACACGCCGTCGGTCGTCGAGGTCTCGCTGGTCAAGGGTGGCGATGTGGACGTCATCGTCGCTGCCAAGGGCGGCGGCTCCGAGGCGAAGTCAAAGTTCGTCATGCTGAATCCTTCGGACTCGATCGTGGACTGGGTGCTGAAGACGGTCCCCACCATGGGCGCGGGCTGGTGTCCGCCGGGAATGCTCGGCATCGGCATCGGCGGCACTGCGGAAAAGGCCATGCTGCTGGCGAAGCAGGCGTTAATGGATCCCATCGACATGCAGGAGTTGAAGGCACGCGGACCGCAGAACAAGCTCGAAGAGCTGCGCATCGAGCTGTACGACAGGGTCAACCGGCTGGGCATAGGAGCGCAGGGCCTCGGCGGCCTGACCACCGTGCTCGATATCAAGATTCTGGATTATCCAACCCACGCGGCCAATCTTCCCGTGGCGATGATTCCCAACTGCGCCGCAACACGCCACGCCCACTTTCATCTCGATGGCAGCGGCGCAGTCATGCTGGAGCCGCCATCACTCGATGCATGGCCAAAGCTGACCTACGACGTCAGCACCGCTCGCCGCGTTGACCTGAACACCGTCACCCGCGACGACGTAAAGACGTGGAAGCCGGGAGAGGTCGTCCTGTTGAACGGTAAGCTGTTGACCGGACGCGATGCTGCACACAAGCGCATGACCGACATGCTGAACCGCGGTGAGAAGCTGCCCGTCGACTTCACCAACCGCTTCATCTACTACGTCGGTCCGGTGGATGCAGTACGCGAAGAGGCCGTCGGCCCCGCAGGCCCTACAACCGCCACTCGCATGGACAAGTTCACCCGCCAGATGCTGGAGTCCACCGGTCTATTGGGCATGGTCGGCAAGGCCGAGCGCGGCCCAGCGGCAATCGAAGCGATCCGCGATAACGAAGCTGTCTACCTGATGGCCGTAGGCGGTGCAGCCTATCTCGTCTCGAAGGCCATCAAAAGCTCGCGTGTGCTGGCCTTCGAAGACCTCGGCATGGAGGCGATCTACGAGTTCGACGTAAAAGACATGCCCGTCACCGTAGCCGTAGACTCGCAAGGAACAAGCGTCCACAACACAGGGCCGGCGGAGTGGTCGCGCCGCATCGCTGAAGGAATTGGCGGAGTGTCGATCTTAGGACAGTGAACAACCTTACTTAATATCACCGAAGTGAGCGTCCTCTGGACAAGAGTGTTGATCGAGAAACTGAAAGGTAGTCGCAGGGCCAAGATTCGCAGGAGACTCCCAGGAATGAAGGACCCAGACGACCTTCTTGCTGGGCGTGACTTCGATGGCCTGCAGCGATTGGGGAGTTGGGACGGCGCTCCACTCGTTGACCCAGTTGTTGATGACGGTATTACCGTCAGGCAGACGCCAGGCCTGCTGTAGATTGTCGAACTTGTATGCGGGTGCGTCGGTACTGGGCGAGAAAGACCACACCGCGTCGCCACGCCGAGTGATCTCGCGCACACCTAAGCTATCGGTAATGAGAACGTTGCCGTTATCGAGCGGCGCGACGCTCCAGAGACCTTTTGCAGGGAACGACCAGAGTTCGTTGCCACCGGAGTCGTACTCGACAACTTTATTGAGATCCATGTGAGCAACAAGTAATGTCCCGGCCGGGGTGAGGCGTGCGTGGCGAAACTGACCGTGGACGCTGACGGGAGTCCTGGTCTTGAGGGTCAGTTCCTTTTCGATGGCGCCAGTACGAATGTTGACGACGCGAAGAAGAGCGGGCGAGCCGTTCTGAATGTAGAGAACACGGTCGTTGCCGATAGGAACGGCGGTATGGACCTCGTGACCGGCAGGCACGTCGTAGTTCCAGACGATCTTTTTATCGGGGCTGATCTCGGTGAGGGCGAATTGGTGAGCGAAGAGGATGTTGCCATTACAGAGCCGGACCGCATCGCTGATCTCGCCTTTACCCGCGGGATCAGCGTAGGACCAGACAATCTTGCCCTGGCGAACAATGAAGATCTGCCGGTCTTTCGCCTCGCCGGCATAGAGAAAATCGTGACGGGCAAGATCCTTGCCCGAGAGTGGGCCCGGAGATTGTGCGGGGAGAGCAAGACTAAAGACAAAGCAGAGGACGAGCAGCGCGCATCGATGCATGAGGCAAATCTCTCTAAGTGGGCTGGAAGTACTTCGAGGCAACGATACTGGACTGGAGAAGAGCAGGTCAATCAGACAGGCCCTCATCGGAAGACAATCCGACGGCGCAGATCAGCCGATGCGGGAAGGGTGCTCTGCAGGTGGGGTGCTTTTTTGCTTGCGATTCAGAACGAAGCTGCGCCGTTTGCGGCGCGTATCGCTGGCGTGGTCGATCTTCTTCCAGAAGCCGACAAAATAATCGACCGCCGAGATAATCGAGACTATCGCCATCCAATAGATGGCCGTCACCGCAATAAAGTGAACGCCAACGACGAAGCCGCCCCCCAGGCTCGGAAACCACAGCCAGTAATCCCAGCGGTGCGCCAGAATGGCGGCGACCACC